>JAITGI010000002.1 GCA_031280785.1 Candidatus Nomurabacteria bacterium | reverse complement strand
CGGACGACGAGCGGCGCCAGCTCGACGAGATTGTGTCGCATCCGCGCGGGATGGTGATGGTGGTCGGCCCGACCGGCAGCGGCAAATCAACCACGCTTTATTCGATTTTGAACGCCCTGAACACCACGTCGCGCAAACTGGTCACCCTGGAAGATCCCGTCGAATACGACATCACCGGTGTGACGCAGATCCCGGTCGACACCGATTCGGGGCAGAGCTTCGCTGAGGGTTTTCGTGGCGTGCTGCGGCTCGATCCGGACGTCGTGATGGTCGGCGAAATCCGCGACGCCGACACTGCCAAGACCGCCATCCAGGCGTCGATCACCGGACACCTGGTGCTCTGCACTTTTCACGCCCAGGACGCGGCGGCGGCTTTTGCGCGTATTATTGATATGATCGGCGTCAATCCGGTGTTTGCCACGGCGGTACGGCTGGTGATCGGGCAGCGCCTGGTGCGGCGGCTGGACGACGCCACCAAAACCGAATACGAGCCCGACGACGCCACCAAAAACTGGATTCGCGAAACTTTGAAAGACCTGCCGCCCAGCGTGCCGGCGCCAAATCTCGACAATATTCGCCTGTGGAAACCGGGAGCCAGCGAGGAAAATCCCTTTGGCTACCGCGGTCGCACAGTGCTGATGGAGCAGATGGTGGTCGACGAAGCCATCCAGGGCTACCTGCGCGGCGACGAGCGCGATATCAACGCCACCGAAATCGAAAAATCCGCCCGCACCGACGGGATGGTGACGATGTTGCAAAAAGGCGTCCTAAAAGCCCTCGCCGGCGAGACCACGATCGAGGAGGTCAACCGCGTCCTCTAAACTTTTCCTGTTGATTTTCTGCTGATTCGTGCTACAATTGTTGCTAAGGGATTTCAAATATAACTGATATGAAGGAAGAAAATGAGTTTTGATTTGATTAAAAAAGTAGATGATGCGCAGAAAAAGCGCCAAGTTGTTGATGTTCGCAGCGGCGATACGGTGCGCGTCACACAGAAAATTAAGGAAGGCAACAAGGAGCGCCTGCAAACTTTCGAGGGCGTGGTGATTCGCTGTGACCGCAAAAATTCGCTAACCAGCCGCATCACGGTGCGCAAAATCACCAGCGGTGTCGGCGTCGAGAAATCTTATCTATTGCACAGCCCGTTGGTCGAAAAAGTCGTCATCGTCAAACGCGGCAAAGTGCGCCGTAACTATCTGTCGTTCCTACGCGATCGTGCCGGCAAATCGGCGCGACTAGTCGGTCGTGATTTTGACAAATCCATCAACGACGTGGTGGACGAAAAAGCCGAAGCGGAAGCCGAAAAATTAAAAGAGCAAGCAGCCGCCGAAGCCGCCGCCAAAGCCGAGGAAAAAGCCCAGGAACAGGCGGAACTGGAAGCCAAACAAGCCGAGGTCGAAGCCGCCCACGCGGCGAACGCCTAAAATTGTTGTAAAATTTACACAAAAATATTTATTACATTACAATATGATGACCGCTATGAACAGGGGAGTCGCTTTGGCTCCTCTTTATTTACAAAATAAATCAGACACAAGACAAGCGATAAACATTGACGTGCAGAGAGAGAGAGAGTATTCTAGGCGTGTAATTAAAAAATAATAAAAAGAGGTATAGAGATATGACACCTGGATTTAAAGATGATGGGACAATAATAGACCCAACAGCAAAAGACACAACAACCGACGGAACAAGTCGGAGCAACGAGGGGACAAAGCAGGACAGCACGAAAGTGCCTCTTTCCGGTGTTGTGGATGTTGTGCCCGATGATAAAAAGCCAGAACCGGGTCCGACGGGCATAGATGATAGGGCAAGCAGAAAGGCTGTATCTATTTCTAAGAAGAATGAATTTACTAATACTTATCTGAAAATGAATTCCGAGGATGCTTTAAATACATTTAATCGATTAAAAGCTATGGAAAGGTTAGGCCTTTCCAAACAGGAGAAATATGAAGTTGAGGAATTTCTCTCGACTTTTCGGCAACTATCCGCCGTCGCAGACACGATCAAGAGGGGGTGGATAGATGAACAAGCTGCCGATGACCTTGCCGATGCGCTGATAAATACCGACTCCGAACGACCTGAGCGAAGCGCAAAATACTATTTAAGCTTATTAAACCCAAGGGGTAGTAGATGGGTAAAGACACAACTTACTCCGAACACAGTTTGTAACCTTGTAAGCGTTCAAAGCATTATTCATTTCACGGAAGGCAAACCCGCTCAGTTGCCGACTATTTCTTTACTACTCGAAGCGGCACGCTTGGCAGGCGTTGAATTAGATGGTGAGATATATGATGACGATATTTCTGCTATTTCCTCTTACATAGGTTCGGAGACCAGGTATAGTGACAACGGCAAAGAGTATCAGGCATATATTTTACTCAACAATCGTCCGACAGAGGATGATGAAGCCGAATACAGAAACGACAGCGGCAGGAGAGATTATGGCTCCGACGCATTTGATTGGGATTGATATATATGCCTAATAAATACACCAATCCATTCGAAGAGACAGGTCTATCTCCCGGGATGGTTAGGGATTTATATAAATCCGGCGGCAAGGACGCGGTGCTTGATGCGGCTGATGCTATAAAAAGGATTGCCGCAAAAACTTTCCATCCAGACGTAAATTCTGGTGTTGCTAGTGAGGCTTTCAATAAGATAATTGGGGCTGTTGACACAATAAAAAAGGAAGACGGCAAAGACCTTGAAACTGATATTGAAATATACAGCAAGGGTTACGAAGTGAAAGAAAAACGCAGACGTCCGGGCGCGAAAGCTGTAAAAAACCTCGTCACGCTAAACGAGGAGGAATCTGAACGATATGCAGAATATAGAAAAGGTAATTTAATGGCGGACTTAGCCCAAGAAGTCATCGAATCGAAAAGGAGCATAGTTAGCTCGTGGAACAAGCAAATAGTCATAGACATGAGTATTCCCACGGAAGACACTTTTTCAAGTAGACGTGACGGCAGAGGAATTTATGATTCGATAGATAAGTCATTCCTTTTACGTGTGAACTCGGACGGAGATATGTCCTCTGTGCCTTTGGTCAGAACCACCATCGACAAACAGTATAAGATAAATAATAATATCAATCCTCGAGCGACTAATCGAAAAAAAGAGATAAATCTTCATCGGCTAAAATTTGGAAACTCTTTCAAGGAGCACCTAACCGAGATATCTGATAATTTTATTGATGTTTATGAAAAAGCAAAAAATGACGGAGAAAACATTAGGGTAAAGAAAGTTGATGGAAGTATATTTCTATTTGACTCAAGCGGGAGATTACTGCAAGATATCATATCAAACCAAGAAACTGATACGATAATAGAGGACGGTATATATACCATTAACACAAGTGATATAGATAGTAAAGGATTTCTGGGTAATACATTTTATATTTTTGATAACAGCTTTCAGGAAGATGACGTTCCTAGCAAGAGTTGCATATTCGGTGTTGCAGGCAACGACTTTTGGGGCAAGCTATCAGAACGATATGGTGTGCATGCTAAAGATGTAACCAGCGGTGGGATATTGCCGACTAGAAATATTAAGGGCTCTGGCGGCCTACTCGGATTTTATGTAAGACGAGAACACTACACGGAAATGCAGAATAATTACGGGCGTCAAATTAGCGAAGGGAAACATTTAATGATTATCGATAGCTCGGACTCAATAACCATAGCCGGTAAGATTTCGGATGTAACTGATTATCCACAGCATAATCAATCATAGACAGTTGTTGCGCATAATAAAAGCTGGTATATTCTTAGGTATGATCATGGGCATCGACGAAGTCGGGCGCGGGGCGTGGGCTGGACCGCTGGTGGTGGGTGCGGTGGTGTTGGGCGACGCCGCGATTGACGGGTTGGACGACAGCAAAAAATTGACGCCCAAAAAACGCGCCAAATTGGCGCTGGAAATCAAACGACGGGCGGCTGGCATCGGCGTCGGCTGGGTCGGCGCGCACATCATCGACCAAATCGGTTTGTCGGCGGCGCTGAAATTGGCGGCGCGCCGGGCGGTGGCGCAAATCAATTGCGACTACGACGAGATTATCATTGACGGCACCATTAAATTGATCGAGGGCGACCAGGTTTCGACCCTTCCGCGCGCCGACGGCTTGATAGCGGCGGTGTCAGCGGCTTCGATTATCGCCAAGGTTGCGCGCGACAACTATATGGCGCGGCTGGACGCGGTTTTCGACGGCTATGATTTTGCCCAGCACGTTGGCTATGGCACGGCGTCGCACCGGATGGCGATCGCTCGGCGCGGCGTCCTGCCCGTGCACCGCAAATCATTCGCGCCGATCGCCGAGATGTGCGCGTCCAACTCGCCGAAATCGGCGTCGAGCAAAACTCGCAACACGACCAGCATCGGCAATTCCGCCGAATCCGTCGCCGCCGAATTCCTGAGCCGGCGCGGGCATGAAATTATCGCGCGCAATTGGAAAACCAAATACTGCGAAGTCGACATTATTTCGCGCCAAAACGACACGATTTATTTCACAGAGGTCAAATACCGGCGGAGCGCCCGCCGCGGCGACGGGCTGGACGCTATCACCGCCAAAAAGGAAAACCAAATGCGTTTCGCCGCCCGATTTTGGCTACACGAGCAAAATTTGACTGGACAAATTGACGCACGACTTTCCGTCATTGCTATGGCTGGTCAGCCGCCGCGCGTCGAAAAATATATCAAAAATATTGATTAGGTGATACAATATCCGTATGCAGACAGATTACACACCGCCGCCGGAAATCATCGAAAAATACGCCCAAGTTTTGGTTAATTTTGCGTTGGGCGGCGGCACTGGCATCAAACCTGGCGACGTGGTGTGGTTGCGGTGCAGCGAAGCCAGCCGTCCGCTCTATGTCGCCCTAACGAAAACGGTTTGGCAAGCTGGCGGGCACGTCATCGGCGATTATGCAACGGACACTTATTCGGACGATGACAATTTGACGCGCTATTTTTACGAACATGCCAACGATGCCCAAATCGAGCATTTTAACCGCGATTATCTGCGCGGCCTGACCAAGCAAATCGACCACGAAATCGACATTATTTCCGAAACTAATATGCAGATGCTGGCGGGTGTTGAGCCGGCGAAGATAATGAAAAGAGCCGCCGTCCACAAACCTTTTTCCGATTGGCGCAACAAAAAGGAAAACGATGGTCAATACACCTGGACGATTGGCGCCTATGGCACGGCGGCGATGGCGCGCGCGGCGGGGCTGCCGGTCGAGGAATACTGGCGGCAGATTATCAAGGCTTGTTTCCTGGACCTGGACAATCCGATTGCCAAATGGCGCGAGGTCGAGGCTCAGATAAAAACTGTGACGACGAAACTGAACGCGCTGGACATCGAGTGGGTGCAGGTCACGGGCGAGGACATGGATTTGCGGCTGAAAATCGGCGCCGATCGCAAGTGGGTTGGCGGCGGCGGACGCAATATTCCCAGCTT
Organism: Candidatus Nomurabacteria bacterium; assembly: GCA_031280785.1. Classification (GTDB taxonomy): domain Bacteria; phylum Patescibacteriota; class Saccharimonadia; order Saccharimonadales; family Saccharimonadaceae; genus JAITGI01. The sequence continues at coordinate 3,692 of JAITGI010000002.1, read as the reverse complement.
TGAGATTTTCACCAGTCCCGATTGGCGGGGCGCTAGCGGCTGGGCGCGCTTTAACCAGCCGCTGTATGAGTGCGGCAACCTGATCGAGGGCGTCGAATTGCGGTTTGAAAACGGCGTGGTGGTGAACGCCAGCGCGCACAAAAATCAGAAATTCCTGCGCGAGATGATTGCCACCAAAAACGCTGACAAAGTCGGGGAATTTTCATTGACCGACGCGCGTTTTTCGCGCATTGACAAATTCATGGCGGACACGCTTTACGACGAAAATATCGGCGGCGAGTTCGGCAATACGCACATCGCGGTCGGGACGTCGTATCACGATTGTTTCAACGGCGATCCGGCGCGCGTCAAAAAACCCGAATGGGCGCGCCGCGGCTTTAACGATTCGCCAGTGCACACCGACATCGTGTCGACGAGCGATCGCACCGTGACGGCGACGCTGGGCGACGGCTCGCAAAAAGTCATTTACAAACACGGTCGGTTCGTGATATAATCGTTCTATACTTATCCGGCTGAACGTGCCGGTTTTTGTTTAACGAAAGGAGAAATCAAATGGAAGGACTAAATATCAAAGAGCTGGCGGCGGCGATTCACGTCATCGCCGAGGAAAAAAACCTGCCCGAGGACGTGGTGATGAGCGTGGTCGAACAGGCTATCGCGGCGGCGTGGCGGCGCGATCACGGTGAGCGCGACCAAAATGTGCGCGCGGTTCTGAACAGCAATTCCGGCTCCGCCAAAGTTTACGTGACCTATGACGTGGTCGAGGAAGTCGAAAATCCGCTGCTGCAAATGACGCTGGACCAGGCAAAGAAGATCAACAAAAATGCCAAACTCGACGAAACGGTCGAGGAGGAATTTGAGGTCACGGAACTGGGGCGGGTGGCAGCGCAGACCGCCAAACAGGTGGTCATGCAAAAATTGCGCGAAGCCGAACGCGAAGCCGTAGCGGCGGAGTTCGAAGACCAAATCGGCGAGGTCGTGACCGGCACCGTCCAGCGCATCGAGCCGCGCGTGGCGCGCATCGAGATCGGCAAAGCCACGGCGATTTTACCGCTGGCGGAGCAGATTCCGGGCGAACGCCTGAATCCGGGTATGCGCGTCAAGGTGATTTTGAAGGAAATCGAACGCAGTGAGCGCGGTCCGCAGTTGATCCTGAGTCGTGCCACGGCTGATTTTGTGCGTTATTTATTTGAGCAGGAAGTGCCGGAAATGGAAAACGGCGCTGTTGAGATCAAAGACATCGCGCGCGAAGCTGGCAAGCGAACCAAGCTGGCGGTGGCGTCGAATATTCCGGGCGTTGATCCGGTCGGCACCTTTGTCGGCGGGCACGGCACGCGCGTCCAGTCGGTCATGAACGAGATCGGCGACGCCGAGAAAATCGACATCGTCAGCTGGGACGACGATGTGAAAAATTATATTGCCAACGCGCTTAGCCCCGCCGAAATTACCACGATCGAAATTGATGAAAAAGAGAAAAAGGCTGTCGTCAAGCTCGCCGAAGACCAACAGTCCATCGCCATCGGCCGCGGCGGTCAAAACGTCCGGCTGGCGTCGCAACTGACCGGTTATGACATCGACATCGAAGCCGCCGATACCGCCGACAAACCGAAAAAGACTTCGAAAAACGTCGAGGACTCACTGCTCGACGCGGTGGAGAGCGCGGAGTAAAAATAAACTTTAATAGGGCTTACCGCAAATGGTAAGCCCTAAAAAACATCACTACAATTTTTTCTGGGTTATTACAATGGCCTGTTGCCCCTGACCATTGTAAGCCCTTTCCACGGCGCGCTTGCTATATTTGACATACGCGCCTTTCATGCTATCCAGGAAATAATATGAGTTTTCATCATATCCGACGAGAGTTAGGCAATGCGTATTGCCTATATACCCATTACTCCTCCTGCCGCCGAGTCCGCCCATATATATCGACGCCCAAATGGCAACGGGGTAGCCGTTCGCAATATACTTTCTGCATAGTTTATTGAGAGACTGCTTGCCGACGTATTTTACATGCTTGGCTGGCACGTATTTTTTGAGCGTCTTTACCATCGGTGGATAGTAACACCCATAGCCGATCCAGCCGCGCCACGGATTACCGGAGCGTGGTATAGCACCAAGTATCTTGGCGACGGTCACATTTTTGTAACCGTCGTATTGCGCCATCATCACGTTTGCGATGATTTCGCATTTGTCCTTGTTGCCGGCTCTCGGGAAATAACCCGAGGTTTGCGGGATAAAGACTTTCTCGCCTCCTTTCAGCACGACTTTTTTCGGCCAGCTTTTCAGGCGTTTGACATATATTTTATACGTCTTACTCTTTTCGCCTTTACTGTCATAGACCCTGACCTTAATGGTCTTGATTTCGCCTTTTTTTAGGCTGATATCCAGCGACGACTTACTTCCTCGCAGCGGCACTTCGATGGCGCCGAGAGACGTTGACACCACTTGGCGGGTTCGACCGCTTCTGTTCAGTCGCTTGAAACGAATTATTGTTTTCGCTTTATTCGGCGGCAAGGTGATCATCACCTTTTTAGACTTTTCGTCGAAAGGTGTCATCACACCATTCTCCGATGTCATATTAGCAAGACCAACTTCGTCGCTCTTGCTACTCTTTGCGGCGGCATATGCTGTCCCATGCATAGGTGCCAGGTTTACACATAACGCCACAGCTAAAAGCATGATGGCGCAACGGGCGATAACTAATCTTTTAGGGTTGAGTTTATTCATTCTCAACACCTCCCTCCCTTTTGAAAAAAGTGATGTTAAACTGCGAAAGACCAAAGCTTATTTCGAATTAATGCACGCTAAATATAGACGGGCACAACCATGTAATTGCTCGATCTTCATACACTCATTATTATACATGATTTTCAATTTATTTCAAGCGTTATTTTGGGATTGTATGTCACGGATATTGACAAAACGCTCGTGATTTGATATAATTAAAGTTATTCCGATTCGGTCGGACGGCTTTGCTGTTGGGGTTTTTTGCGAAACACCACCTTGGCATAGGTAACGTAATTCCACGTCATGCTGGCGACCGTGGCGATGACCTTGGCGGCGTTCAGGCGCCAGAAATCTGACCAATCGCTCGGCAAAACCGATAATAACCCCTGGATAATGAGATTTTGGATCACCCATAATCCGAACAGCGTGAAAGTCACGAACAGCACAATTTCGCGAATATAGTTTTTCGATTCCGAATGGAACGTGAATTTTTTGTTTAGCAGGAAACTGAAAATCATCGCCAAACCGGTGGCGATAGTGTTAGCCGGCAGCGAGCCCAACCCCGCCAGACTCAGCAAATTCAAAATCCCGAAGTCAATCACGGTGGCGCAACCGCCGACCAACTCGAATCGCAGGGCACTTTTCTTGTTCATCACTATTCATAATAGCACAAAAATGTTACAATGTTCGAGATGAAAAAATTCAAAGAGAAATACCGCTACTCGTTGATTTTACTGCGCGAGCTGGTCAAGACCGATTTCAAATTGCGCTATGAGGGGTCTGTGCTGGGGATGCTGTGGTCGGCGCTGAAACCGCTACTGTTGTTCGGCGTGATGTATGTGGTGTTTGTGCATTTTTTGAAGTTTGGCGCGGGCGTGCCTTTTTTTGCGGCGGCGCTGCTATTGGCTATCGTGCTGTGGAACTTTTTCCAGGAGTCCACTAGCCAGGGGATGACGGCGATCGTG
>JAITGI010000054.1 GCA_031280785.1 Candidatus Nomurabacteria bacterium | reverse complement strand
CTGGTTGGGAGCAGTTGTTCGTCCCTGTTACGCCGGTTGTGCCGGGTGTGCCGAATACTGGGCGGCGGTGAAAACTCTTGTGTTATAATTACTTAAAATGATCAGTCACGACACGAAATATTTCCAGAGTAAATACAATGCTCTTGCTGGCTCGGATTACGGCGAAACCGTCGGCGCGGTTTGGCGCATATACAATGATATTCGACGGCGCACCAATCGCAAGCCATACGTCCGCAGCCGATATTTTAAAAAATCAAAAGTATTTATTGACTCATTTTGGCAACACTTGAACCAAAAATCGCACAGCGACCGCGTGCGGCGACTGAAATATTTCGCCTGTGGCATAGACTTGTTGCGAAATTCGTGTCAAATCCCAGAGAGTAGACCAAATCCAAACGGACGCAACGAGATTGTTCATCGCTTTGCTGGCAAAACCAAAAACGGACAAATTTTTTATGTCCAAGTTCGCGAAAGCCGGCGCGGCGATAGGTATCTGATGTCGGTTTTTCCCGACACCAAATGAAAAAGCCCCGCAAGTGTAGTGTATAAACTACGGCCGGACTCTTTCTCGATACGGCGTTGCTGTATCTTAACTAACAGTATAGCAAAATGAGGAGCGAATGTCAATCCTTATACAAAATCAAAAAATCCCCTTGCAAAAACATCGCAGGGTCGATATAATATTTACAACATTTGATATAAAATAATTTTTTACAGAGGGGAATGACGAATGTTAGACGTTTTTATCACTTCGCGGGTGCGGCGCAAAATCGTGGTCGTGTATGCCAAATATCCGGATTTCAAGACGCACGTGCGCGGGCTGTCCAAGCTGATCAAGGAAGACCCGGGCAATATTCAGCGCGAATTGAAACGCTTGGAGCGTTCGGGCTTTTTGAAAGTCGAGAAAAAGGGCAACGCCAAAGTTTATTCGACTAACAAAGACTTCCCGATTTTCAAAGAATTGCAAAATATCGTCATCAAATCGCAACAATTACAGAGCAAAAACGGCCGAAAACCCAGCGGCGATATCGAAGTCGCCTGAGTGCGGCGCGGCGATAAGCTGATTATGCTACAATAGTTGATATGAGCGGAGTTAGCAAAATCATTCGCGATATTTTGTCGCGGCGGGGTGTTTTGGGTGCGGCGCAGGCGGCTTTTTTGCGGCCGGATTATGACGCTACACGCTATGATCCGTTCCTGTTGCCAGATATGGACAAGGCGGTGGGGCGGATTTTGCGGGCGCAGGGTGGTGGCGAAAAAATCGTGATTTATGGGGACTATGATGTTGATGGAATGTGCGCCACGGCGATTTTGTTGGACGCATTCCAGCGCTTTGGTTTGAGTGTCGAGAGTTATACGCCGAACCGTTTCACCGAGGGCTATGGGCTGAATATGGACGCGATGCGCGGGCTGGCGGCGACGGACGCGTCGCTGGTGGTGACGGTCGATTGTGGTTCGCTGAGTCACGACGAGATAGAGGTGGCGGGCAAGTTGGGGCTGGACGTTATCGTGACCGATCATCACGCGCTGGGCGAAACTTTGCCGCCGGCGGTAGCGGTCGTTAATCCGCATCGGGTTGAGTCGAAGTATACGTTCGCGGATTTGGCGGGTTGCGGCGTGGCGTTCAAGTTGGTGCAGGCGTTGCAGCAGCGCGTCATTGCGAGCGTGGCGAAGCAATCCACCGAGTCCGGAAAAGAGTCTGGATCGCCGCGCTCTGCTCGCGATGACAGCGTGGGGCTCCCCGTCGGGCAGGAAAAATGGCTGCTTGATCTGGTGGCGCTGGGCACGGTTTGCGATATTGTGCCGCTGCTCGACGAAAATCGCAATAATGTGTATTGGGGTATCGAGGTGCTGAAAAAGACGCGCCGCCCGGGGTTGCGGGCGCTGATGGCAGTAACGAAACTGACGCCCAGCACGCTGAACGCGCGGGCGATCGGTTTCGTGATTGGCCCGCGGCTGAACGCGGCAGGGCGGCTGGCGACGGCGCAAACAGCGCTGGAGTTGCTGACGACGAACGACGCCGGCCACGCGCTGGAACTAGCACAAAACTTAGACAGCCTGAACAGCGCGCGCCGCATCGAACAAAACAAAATCTTTGCCGAGATTTGCGAAATACTAGACAATAAAAACCCAGATTACAAGGACAGTCCTTGTAAAAGTGGGGAAAGTGTTATTGTGGTTGACAAAGATGGCTGGAACGAAGGCATCATTGGTATCGTGGCGAGCAAGGTGGTCGAGCGCTACCGCCGACCGGCGTTTGTGGTGGCGCGTGGCGACGAGTCGGCGAAGGGTAGCGGGCGGAGTTTCGGTGATTTCAGCCTGGCCGAGGCGATCGAGGCGACCAGAGAACACTTGACCAAAGGCGGCGGTCACGCGGCAGCCGGCGGGGTAAGCCTGCCGTGCGCGAACATCGAGCTGTGGCGGCAGGCGCTGAACGACTATTACAAAAAACTAAATCTGAAAAATCAGGCGAAATATCTCTTGCCGAGCGAGGACGTCACGCAGGAAAATCTGGCGACGTTGGACACCGATTTGGTGCGCGAACTGGCGCAGCTCGAACCGTTTGGGCTGAGCAATGAGCGCCCGATTTTTCGCCTGAGCGGTATGCGCGCCAAATATGTCGACCGAATCGGCAAAAAAGCTGAGCATCTGAAATTGACGGTGATGGACAGCAACGGTGATACTTTGAAATTCCTGGCATTTGACCCGCCGCCGGAGTGGTTCGTCGAGCCAGGCGAAAAAATCTCGCTGTGGGTGAGCCTGGAAATCAACGAATGGCAGGGCGCCGAAACTGTCGAAGGGCGGATTTTGCGAATCGAGCTTGCATAAAATCGTCGCATCTGGTAAACTGTCCTACTATGATTACAGTTACAAGGAAAGACGACAAAGAAGCCAACGAAAATATCATTCGCCGTTTCAATCGGCGGGTGTTGCAGTCTGGGGTGCTGGCAAATGCCAAGTCGAAACAGCGTTTTGAAAAGCCAATCAGCAAACCCGAGCGTCGCCGAAAGGCGATAATTCGCGAACGTCGCAACAAGGAAAAAATCCTGGCGATTCGCATGGGCAAATAATTTTCGCGACCCGCGGGAATTCCGAAATGCGCAAAGTGTGATATGATTGTTAGCATGAAAATCATGGACGAAATTAGCACAAAGTTAAAACAGGCGATGTTGGCGCGCGACCAGTTTCTGACGGGCGTGTTGCGCGATCTGAAATCGGCGATTTTATACGAGGAAGTTGCCAAGAAAAAGCGCGACACTGGACTTGGCGAAGAGGAAATTCAAGCCGTCATCGCCCGCGAAGTCAAAAAACGCGACGACGCGATCGAGATTTATAACAGCGCTGGCGACACGCCGCGCGCCGACAAGGAAACCGCCGAACGCCAGATTTTGCAAAGTTTCCTGCCCGAGCCATTAACTGATGACGAATTACAGGAAATCGTCCAGCGCGTTATCGCCGACGGTGACTTCACGCCACGGGACATGGGTAAGGTCATCGGCGCTGTCAAAACTGAGGTCGGCACGCGCGCTGATGGCGCCAAAATCGCCGCGCTGGTAAAGAATTTGCTATGATTGTTTTTCAAGGTCCAACTGGTTCAGGCAAGAGCATGCAGGCGCAGCTGATGGCGGTGCGTCATGGTTGGCGTTGGCTGAGCGCTGGGCAATTGTTGCGCGATACGCACGATCCGGAAATTTACAAATATTTGCGCGCCGGCGAACTGGTGCCGAATGATCTGATTGACCAAGCGATTTTTCGCGAGCTTGCCAAAACCGGCAGCACTGGCGCCGAACGACGACATATTTTGGACGGCTATCCGCGCGAGCTTGCCCAGGCAAAAAACCTGGTCGAGCACGAAATCCAGCGCAATGGCAAACCGCAGATTGACGCAGTTATCGTCATCGCCGTCACCGAGGCGGAGATTATGAAACGGCTCGACTTGCGCGGACGTATGGAGGACAACGTCGAGACGATTAAACATCGGCTCGAAGTTTACGCGGCGCAGACTCAGCCGATCCTGGACTATTTTGACGAGTTGGGCGTGCCAATCGAGGAAATCGACGGCGTAGGCACGGTTGGCAAGGTGCACGATCGCATCGAGGCGGCGCTGGAACGCGCCGGTGTCGTGGAGGCGTTTTAGCGTGCAACCACCCAAAACCGAGCAACAAATCGAAAATATGCGCGCTGGCGGGCGGATCATGGCGCAGATTTTTGCCGATTTGCGACGTCAGGTGGGTAGCGGAACAACTGAGGTAGAACTCGACGAGTGGGTAGAAAACGAGATAAAACGTCACAGCGCGATCGTGACGTATAAAACGCCGGAAGTAAACTTTCCGGGCGCGATTTGCATCAGTGTCAATGACGAAATCGTGCATCACCCGCCCGGCGATCGCACTCTGGCGCGTGGCGATGTTGTGAAATTTGATCTGGTCATTACCTATGGCGGGATGAAAGTCGATTCGGCGTTCACGATGGTGGTCGACGAAACGCCAGCGGGTGCGAAAAAGCACCTGCTGGTCACGACCGAACGCGCCATGTTGGCGGGGATTGCGGCGGCTAAACCGGGGCGGGTCGGCGATATCAGCGCCGCTGTCGAGGACGTTTTGCATCGTGGCAAACTGGGTATTGTGCGCGAGCTGGCGGGGCACGGCATCGGTGAAACGGTTCATATGCCACCAGATGTGCCGAATTATGGACGGCGCGGCGGTGGCGCCCTGATCCAGCCCGGCGATACGATTTGCATTGAACCGATGGCGATGCTGGGCAGCGATGCGGTGCGACAGACTGGCGATGGTTGGACTTTCACGACCAGGGACGGCAGCCTGGCGGCGCATTTTGAACACACCGTTCTGATCACCGATGACGGCGCGGAAATTCTGACCCAGTTGTAAAACATAGTTATTGTTTGTTATAATAAACGTATGCAAGATGAAGCGCGTCATTCCGTTGGTATTGATATCGGCACCGATACGGTGCGGGTGGCGATTGGTCTGACCAAGGGCAAAAATCCGCTGGCGGTGATTGGTCACGGCGAAGCCAAAAATTCCGGCATGCGCAAAGGCGTGATTATCAACATCGATCGCACCGCCGAGGCTATTGATCGCGCGCTGGGTGCCGCCGAGAAAATGAGCGGCTACCATGCCGCAAACGCCACAGTCAGTCTCAACGGTTCGCATATCAGCGGCTTCAGCTCGCACGGCGTGATTGCGGTGACCGGTCGCGAAGTCGGCGCCGACGACGTGCACCGCGCCGAGGACGCTGCCGCCGTGGTGCAGCTGGGCGAGAACCGTGAAATTATTGACATCACGCCGCGTTCATATTCGTTGGGCGACCAGGAAAATATCAAGGACCCCATTGGCATGACCGGCGTGCGTTTGGAGGTCGACGCCTATATTATCACGGCGTTGACGCCGCATATCGCGAATTTGCGCAAAGCGTTGGAGCTGACAGAATTGCCGAAAAACACCATGGTTTTGGCGGGAATTGCGGCGGCAAAGGCGGTGCTGACTGATCAGTTGAGGGAAAATGGCGTGGCGCTCCTCGACATCGGCGGATCGACTACAAATCTGGCAGTGTTCGAGGAGGGTGAATTGTTGCACACGGCAGTCTTGCCGGTCGGCGGCAATAATATCACGAATGATCTGGCGATTGGGTTGCGGACAGAGCTTGACATCGCTGAGCGCGTCAAGCGCGAATACGCCGTGGCGATGCCGAATCTGCGCAAAAACGCTGGCTATATTCGCATCAAATCCGATGACAAAACCTGCATGTTTGATACGCGCCTGGTCGATGAAATTGTCGAGGCACGTTTGCAGGAAATTTTCGAATTGGCGAATTTGGAATTAAAAAGTATCAAGCGCTTGGCGAAGTTGCCGGGCGGCGTGGTGCTGACCGGCGGCGGGGCACATTTGACCGGGATAGCCGAATGCGCTCGCGAAACCATGCGTCTCAGCGCCCGCGTGCTGTCGCCGCCGAAATTTGACGGCATGGGCGACAAATTGGCACATCCCCAGTGGGCGACGGCGTTGGGTCTGATGATGATTGACGCTGATGACAGCCTGATGACTTTTCAAAAAAATCCGCCGAAAAAAGGCGGTTTCTGGTCATTCGGTCGCGCTCGCAAATAGTTGCCCTGGATTGAGCTGGCGGCAAAGGTGTGATATAATCGCACCGGAATCACGGGGTGTGGCGCAGTTGGTAGCGCGCGCGCTTTGGGAGCGCGAGGTCGTCCGTTCAAGTCGGATCACCCCGACCATTTGGGCACTATTCAAACACATAACGTCGATTGTGATAATATGTGGTTGCAATATAGTCGGCTTTTGGTGTATAATTTATGGTAACCTGGTGGAGGACAATGAAAAATATCAGTAATAATATTCGGGAAGGTTTTCATCATCGCTTGAACAAGGCGAAGTCTTTTTATGTTGAAAACCCCCACGCCCAGGCGAAACATCGCGCGATTTTTTACGGTGTGTTGCTGGGATTATTACTGCTGGTTTTGACGGTTGCTGGGCTTTATATGGTGACGTATGGCGACAAGGCTTCGCCGGCGACCTACCTGTCCGGTCAGGACGTCAGCGGCAAAATGCGCGCCGAGGTCAAGGGTGTGGCGAGCAATCTATACGATAAAATTAACCTGAACCTGACCAATGGCGAAATGGTCGTGAATACAAAACTGGCTGATTTGGGCGTTACTTTGGACGTTGACAAAACCGTCGACACGACGATTGACGCCGGTGCCAGTCGAAATATTTTCGTGCGCTTTAATCCGTTTGTGCGCAAGGACACGAATTTAATATTAAGCTATGACATTGATTTGATGCAGGCGTATTTGAACGAAAAGTTTTACGAAATCACCACGCCGCCGGCTGAGCCGATTGTGGCGTATGACGACGCCAATATGGCGTTCAAAGTCGTGCCGGGTGCGCCGGGCAAAATTGTCAGCGCCGAAAAATTGCGTGATATGATCGAGGAGACTCTGGGCGAGCCGCGCGCGTTATCGCTGAAAATGGATTTGAGTAACGTTGAGCCGATCGTGACCGACGCTCACGCCGAGTTGGCGCGGGATTATATTAACCAACGGCTCGGGCTGCGGATCAATATGTATCACGCTGGGCGGCTGATGTATTTCATCGATCCGCCGGACATCGCCAGCTTTGTGAATTTTACGCCGAACGTCGAAACACATAAATTCGACATCGCATACAGCGACGAAATTATCAAGACTTTTATCGACAAGAAGTTGGCGCCGTCGTTGACTAGCGCGCCGGTGAATGAGCGGCTATTGGTTAATAATTCGGGCGAAACCCTAATGGTGTTGAACCAGGGTCGAAACGGTTTGGCGCCGGGTAATATTGATGGTCTGGTCAGTCAGATCAGTGGGGCAGTGGCGAATAATCAGGGACTTGATATCAACCTCGATCTGACCGAGAAAAAGTTCGAAACTGAAAAAATTGTCACCGAGGATAACCGCTGGGTGGAGTATAATTTGGCGAACTTTACGGTGACATTATGGGACGGCACCACGCCGATATGGAGCACCAGCGCGACGGCTCATGGTAAACCGTCGTCACCGACGATTACCGGCGCATTCCGTGTGTTCCAAAAGCTCAGCGTCCAGACTATGACTGGCGGCACGGCGGGCGCCGATGATTTTTACTCAATTCCTGGCGTGCGTTGGGTGACATATTGGGGACCGGGCGGCTATGCTTTCCATACCGCCAGCTGGCTCGGCGGTCAGGAAGGCACGCGCATCAGCCACGGCTGCGTCAACATGCACGAAGGCGACGCCAAGATGGTGTTCGATTACGTCGACGTTGGTACGCGGGTGGTGGTGCATTGGTAATTGTGGTATAATTGCGTTGGTGTCGGGGTGTGGCGCAGTTGGTAGCGCGCAGCGTTCGGGACGCTGAGGTCGTCCGTTCAAGTCGGATCACCCCGACCATTGGTTTCTTACTCAAACCACCTGTAAAAAAATAATACAGGTGGTTTTTGATTTCCTTAATTTTAAAACGGTTGATTATTTGCACAATTTTTGAAAACAAAACCCATAAACTATGTTACAATTGTTCACATGAGCGTAATAAAAACTCGGAAATTATCAAAAACTTTCGGCGATTTGCGGGCGATTTCCGATATCGATATCAGCATTCGCGAGGGTTCGATAACCGGTTTCCTCGGCCCGAATGGCGCGGGTAAAAGCACGACGATGAATGTTTTGCTCGGTTTTATTTCCGCCAGCGGCGGCGAGGCGTTTTTGTTTGATGAAAAGGTCGGTGTCGGCAATGTCAGGGCGCGCCGCGACGTTGGATTCCTTGCTAATAATATGGCGCTGGACGGCTCGCTGAGCGTGGCGCAGGAATTGGAGTTTTTTGGTCGGCTGAACAAGAATTACGACGCGGATTTTGTGCGCGATTTGGCTGCTAAACTCGGGCTGGATATGAAATTAAAGATCGGCAATCTGTCGACCGGCAACCGCCAGAAAGTGGCGCTGATCGTGGCGCTGCTGGCGAAGCCGAAACTGCTGATTTTGGATGAGCCGACCAACGGGCTGGATCCGCTGGTGCAGGCGGAGTTCAATAAAATCATTCGCCAGTTCCGCGACGACGGCGCGACGATTTTTATCTCCTCGCATATCCTCAGCGAAGTGCAGGAATTGTGCGACGATTTTATTTTTATCAAGCGCGGGCGGATTGTGGCGCAGATGACGCGCGACGAACTGGCGGCTGGTTCGAACGAGATGATCACCATTAAACCTTCGCCCCAAAATCGCGCCAAAATCATTGAACTTTTGCGCAAAAACAAGATCAAGTTTGAGCAAAAAACCACCGATCTGGAATCAACATTTATGAAATTTTACGAGGACGAAAATGCTTAGGACGATATTCGGCAAGACATTATTTGAAAAACGCTGGACGATTTTGATCTGGTTCGCGGCGGCGCTGATTTCGATTTTTGGGATCTCGATGATTTTCCCGCCGATTCGCGACACGATGGGCAGTATGATGGCGCAAGTGCCGCAGGGAATTGAAAATTGGTTCGGCGAGTCCAGCACTTGGCAGACGTTTGAGGGTTTTGCGGGAATGGAGGTTTTTGGGCAGATGGCGATTTTGCTGGTGGTAATGGCGATCGTGTTCGGTGCGGCGCTGCTGGCGGGCGACGAAGCCAGCGGGACTTTGCTGACCGTGTTGTCGCGGCCGGTGCGCCGCAGCAGCGTTTTTTGGCAAAAGTATTTGGCGTTTGTGGCGATGTTGGCGATCACGGCGATCGGGTTTTACGGCGGCGCGATTTTGGGCGGCTGGGCGCTGGGCGAGGCGGTGTCGTATGACGGTTTCGCGCTGGCGACGTTGATGGTGTTTTTACTGAGTTTGGCGCTGGGCTCGCTAGCTTATGCCATCGGCGCGATCACGGGGCGCAAGGCTTTGGCGGGTTTAATCGTCGGTTTTTATGCGTTCGTGGCGTATTTTATCGCATCGTTGTCGACGGCGACGGAAATTGTCGACAAGCTGAGCTACGGCACGCTGTTTCGCTATGCCGACGCGCCGGCGGTGCTGGCGAATGGTTTGGACGGCCGGAATGTTTTGGTTTTATCGCTGGTGTCGATCGTGCCGCTGCTGGTTGCTTGGGCGATTTTCATTCGTCGTGATTTGCGTACGCGCTGAGATTTCGCCGCTTTGTGATACAATGTTTGGGCAGCGTCGGGGTGTGGCGCAGTTGGTAGCGCGTACGGCTGGGGGCCGTGAGGTCGCAAGTTCAAGTCTTGTCACCCCGACCAAATGATGTAATTATTACAACAAATCTATGAATGATTTTATTGCACCACATTTTCGCTTTTTGCAAGGACGGACCTTGTAAGATCCTTATCGTGGTCGCGATGTGGCGACATCGTGAGCTTTCAGCGCGACGGTATCATCAATCTCCGCCGGCGTAAACTCGCCAAACTTTTTAATAGCAGCAAGGTGAATCAGCTCATCGGCAAGCCGCGGATTTTTTGGCAAAATCGGGCCGTGCAGATACGAGCCGAAGACGTTGTAGACGCGCGCGCCCTCTGTGCCATCCGCGCCGGTGTTGCCGGCACCGCGCACCACCCGCCCAAACGCCGCCTGATTTTTGCCCAGGTGTGTCAGCCCGCTGTGATTTTCGTAACCCACGATTTCACCCAATTCTGTCTCTGTTACGATGTTGCCGATCAGCCGCACTGGCCCGGCTTTTGTCCAAGCGTCGAACACGCCAATCCCGTCGATATGATGCCCGGCGTTGGTCTCGAAATAATGCCCGAACAACTGATACAGCCCGCAGATCACCAGCATCGGCGTGCCGGCTGCCGCCATTTTTCGTAACGCCGCGCCGTTTTTCAGTAAATCATTTTTAACCTTGTCCTGCCCAGAATCTTGCCCGCCGCCGCCCAGAATAATGTCCGCCGTCACGTCGAGCTTGCGACCCGGCTCGTGCTGGATATATTCGGTGGCGAAACCGTGCCACTCGGCGCGCTTTTGCAGCGTCAACAGGTTGCCGTGATCGCCATAAATGTTCATTTCGTTCGGATACAGGCACATTATTTTCAAAACTTTTTTCACAACGCCTCCTCGATTTTGGCAATTTTGCCAAGGTTTTTGCGCAGCGCCAACATCGCCGTGTAGGTGCAAAAAATCTGCTTCGGTTTGCCGCGCGTGCCGGACAAAAACTCCCGCAGCGCCAGCCGCAAATCAGGCTCGACAGCGCCAAAATCGACGTCGTCGTATTGCAGTCGCAGCGCCATATCATAGGCGCGAATGCCCGACACCACGCTGACATTTTTTAACCCGCGAAAATCGACGTCCCACAGCCAACTCATATCGCGCCCATCGGCGTAGTGGTCGTTGATAGCGATCATCGTGCTGGCCGTCGGCGAATATTGCGATTTCAAACTCAGGCGAAAACCGCTGGGATTTTTGACCAAAATCAGCTCAATTTGCTCGCCGTTGATGTCCAAAACTTCGCCGCGCCCAAACGCCGCTTTCATCTGGCCGAGAGTCGCCAGCAAAACTTCGTTGTCGGCGGCGTCGCCCAGCACCACGCGCGCCAACGCCAGCGCGCCGGCGGCGTTGAACAAATTGTGCGCGCCGGTGATGTTCATTTTGACCGAATAGGTTTTCTGATCAATCGAAAAGGTCGCTTGGCGGTCGGCAAAAGATTTCAATTCGACGCTCGCGCGCGTCGTGGATTTTTTGAACGTCGGACGACCGTGCAGTTCGTCGTCGTTCGGGAAGAACTCGGCGAGTTTGGGGTTGAAGCCGAAAAATTCCACCCGCCGCGCGCGCGGTAACGAACAAGCGATGGCCGCCACCAGCGGATCTTCGCGGTTCAAAACGACAGTTTGGCGCGTGCTTTTCGCCACCGTGGTCAGCAATTTGGCGGTCTGGTCGATCTCGCCAAAACGGTCGAGCTGATCGCGCAGCACGTTCAATAGTAGGGTATAAGTCGGGCGAACTTGGCGGACGAATTGCACGGCGTGCGCCTCGTCGAGCTCCAACACCGCGATGTCCGCGTCGAGCCGCCAGCGCCGGATCTCGCTGAGCAGCGCCGACACCACGCCGCGCGTGAAATTGCTGCCGGTGCGGTTGGTGAAAACCCGCAAACCGTGGCTTTCCAGCAATTCCGTCACCATTTTAGTCGTAGTAGTTTTGCCGTTTGTCCCCGACACCACCACCACGCCGCGCGGCAATTTACTCAATACATCTCGCAAAAATCCAGGGTCGATTTTTTCCACCACCAACCCAGGCAACGCCGAGCCGCCACCGCGCAGGCGCGCCACCAGACGCGCCACTTTGCCGATCAGAATCGTGGATTTTTTCATAACGCAAACATTGTAACATTTTTGGGCACGATTCGATATGTGAAAACATATTTTGCCTCGGGCGCAGGCTGTGATACAATAAATTTATGCTTATTTTTGCTTTTTTCTCATGGTGGTATACGACTGGTTTTCGCGAGCAACTAGCCAAGATTAAAATGTCGTTTGTCAAGTTGAACGATCAATTTTCGATTCCGCTGTTACTCAAAACTCTATTCCAGCCATTTCGGCAAATTTCCGCCGGCAAAGTCGACGGCGCGCTGAGCGACAAAATTCGCGCCTGGGGTGATCGTATGGTGTCGCGAGCGATTGGCGGTTTTATCCGAACGACAGTGATGTTGATTGGTCTGGTCGTAATGGCGGCGTGCGGTATTTTCAGCGGTCTGCGTATTATTATCTGGCTGGCGATGCCGATTTTGCCCCTCACGAGTTTCGCGATAATGTCATGGGTGGTGGTGCCGTGGATTTGAATTTCGACTACAAAACCGCCCGGGCTGCCAAAGCGCGCTTTAACCGCAAATACGGCAAGGTTATAAAAATCGCCAGTTTGGCGCTGGTTTTTGCGCTGCTGGTCGGTGGCTTGGGGCTGATTTATATCGAGCAGCCGATTGGAGTTTTTGTGTTTATGGCGGCGTTGTGGCCGCTGATGATTCACACCTGGCAAACGCACGACCTGGCGAAGTTGAAGCCGTCGGGCAACGATCTGTCGGGAATTTTGGACAGCGAGCTGTTGGGCGGTTTGCCGCCAAATCCGAATCCGCGCGACATTTTGACGGCGCTGGCGACGACGACTGGCGGACGATTTTTTGCTGGTCGGTTCGGTTTGCCGGCGGGGCAATTGATACAGCTGGCGAGCGACCAGCCCGGGGACACGGCGGCGATCTGGGCTGAGGCGATCAAAATTCACCAAAACCTGACTGATCAGAACGATATCCTGTCGTCGGCAACCGTGATGGCAGCGTTGGCGCGGGTCAGCCCAAATATTCGGCAAGTTTTGCCGCGCTTGCAGCTCGACGAAAATGACATGATACAGGGCGCGGAGTGGTATGCTCATCTGACGAAATTGCTGGACAATCACGCCACGGCGCGTTTGACCGGTGGTATCGCGCGCGACTGGTCGTTCGGTTACATCCCGACACTGAAACGTTTCGGCACGAATTTGTCGGAAAAGTATACTTTTGGGCGCAGCCTGAATGTTCATCTCGAAGCTCACGGTGATATCGTGTCGGCGATGATCGAGACATTCAGCACGGGCGGCAAACAAAATGTGGCGCTGATTGGACCGCTCGGTTCGGGCAAGACGACTGTGGTCGAGGCGTTCGCGGAAAAGCTAATGGACGGCGAGGCACGCATCCCGAAAAGTCTGCAATATCGCCAAGTTATCAGCCTGGATTCGTCGGCGTTGCTGTCGGCGGCGCCGGGGCGGGGGGAGCTGGAACAACTGATCAATATCATTCTGAACGAGGCTTACGTGGCGAAAAACGTGATTTTATGCCTCGACAATGCGCAGCTATTTTTCGAGGAGGGCACTGGTTCGGTCGACATCACGAATATTCTGTTGCCAATTTTGGAGGGCGGCGCGATTCGCTTGATTCTGACCATGGAGGAGCAAAAGTTTTTGCAAATTTCCCAGCGTAACGCGGCGCTGGCGGCGGCGCTAAATCGCCTGCAAGTTAATCCGCCCGATCGTGCCGATGTGATGGAAATTTTGGAGGATCAAATCCTGGCGATTGAGGTCGACAAACGCGTGACTTTTACCTATCAATCGCTGACCGAGGCGTATAAATTGTCGGAGCGTTATGTCCAGGACGTCCAGCAGCCTAAACGCTCGATTCAGCTGCTGGAATCCGGCGCCAGCAAAGCCGAGGGTGGCTTGGTGACGGCGCAGAGTATTCGCGATTCGATTGAGTCGACTATGGGCGTCAAAATCGGCGCGACCGACGATGCCGCCGAGCGTCAGCAGCTGCTCAATCTCGAAGATTTGATCCACGAACGGATGATCAACCAAGTGGCGGCGGTAAACGCCGTGTCGGCGGCGCTGCGCCGGGCGCGGGCGGGCGTGCGCTCGGAAAATCGCCCTATCGGCACTTTTCTGTTCCTAGGCCCGACCGGCGTGGGCAAGACTGAACTCGCCAAAACTCTGTCCGAGGTGTATTTTGGCGGCGAGAGCGATATCGTGCGGATTGATATGAACGAATACGTGCGCTCGGACGATGTGGCGCGGCTGATTGCCGACGGCGCCAACGATCCGAATTCGCTGACGGCGCAAATTCGCAAAAATCCGTTCAGCGTGGTGCTGCTCGACGAAATTGAAAAAGCTCATCCCAACGTGTTGTCCACGCTGTTGCAGGTGCTGGACGAGGGGATTTTGCGCGATATCAACAACCGCGAAATCAGCTTTCGCGACGCGATTTTGATAGCCACCAGCAACGCCGGCAGCGATCGGATCCGGGCGTATATTGACGCCGGTCAGAGCGTCGAACAGTTCCAGGAGCAGTTCAAAAACGAACTGATCGATTCGGGGCAATTCACGCCGGAATTCCTGAACCGTTATGACGAGATTATCGTTTTTCGCCCATTGACTAAAGAGGAATTGTTGCAAGTTGTGGGGCTGCAATTAAAAGGCGTCAACAAAACCTTGTCCGCTCAAAAAGTCAGTGTGAATGTGGCGGACGACGCCAAAGTCGCCCTGGTCGACGCCGGCTACGACCCGCGCCTGGGCGCGCGCCCAATGCGCCGCGTGGTGCAAAAAACCGTCGAAAACATCGTGTCGCAAAAGTTACTGTCCGGCGAATTGCAACCCGGTATGACGCTGGACGTGAGCTTGGCGGATATCGTGGCGACCGGGGAACTTGAAAACGCCGCGACGACTGGCGCCGATCCGAACGCCCAGCCACCAGCCACGCCAGACGGCGCGACAAGCAATTTCGACGTTACGCCGCCGGGTCAAATATGATATAATGGGTCTGCCGTGCGGGCGTCGTATAGCGGTTAATATCCAAGTTTTCCAAACTTGTGACGAGAGTTCGACTCTCTCCGCCCGCACCAATCCTTGAATATCTAGTTCGTTCCGAACGCCCCGCCCAATTTTCCGTCACGTGGGCGGATTTTAAATACCTAATCAAAAATTCTGCAAAAACTGTCTATGGGTGCCATCGCTTTTATAAGGTATGATATAATGCGTATATGGTAAAGGAGGGTCAAAGGCATTTATCACATAAATCGCAAATTGATTTGGGTAGTTTTTACACCCCAAAGCATCTCGTTGATATAACTCTTGATATCCTCAAACGTAACATCAATAATTACAATGATTTTACATTGATCGACACTTCCTGTGGTTACGGTTCGTTTTTGCGGGCAAACGATTTTGTCAAAGTTATTGGTGCCGACATTGATAAAAAAGCCATAAATAAGGCGAGAGAACAGACAAAAGGTGTCAGATTCGTCACCACTAATTCACTCAAAAATATTTCTCGTGACATTTTTGGGATCCGCGAAAAAGAGAAACTTATAATTGCCGGGAACCCTCCATACAATGACACAACTTCCATAATCCGCCAAAATATCAAAGATAAAACTGCTATGGATGAGATTGACGGGGATGTCCGAACTCGTGATTTCGGTATGTCGTTTCTGTTATCATACGATAAATTAAAAGCAGATTATATTTGTGTGTTACACCCGCTGTCTTATCTGATTAAAAAATCAAATTTCGCCCTGTTAAAAAATTTTGCAAAAAACTATCGTTTGGTCGATGGATTGATTATCAGCAGTCACGAGTTTTCAGATACCTCCCGTTCGATGGCGTTTCCAATTTTGATTGCATTTTATAGGCGAGACAAGCAAGGTATGGATTATAAATATATTAAAAACCACGAATTTAATGTCAAGGACGACGGCACTTTCAGGCTAAGCGATTTTGACACTATCGCAAACTATGTGCAAAAATATCCGAATAAAAAATTCCTCAACGATAATGACAAACCCGTTGCAAGGTTTTGGACGCTCCGAGATATAAATGCCCTCCGCAGAAATCGCACTTTTATCGAAAATGATACCTATAACACGGTTTATATTTTGACGGAAAAACTGCCGTATTATTGCTATATTGATGTTTTCAAACAATATATTGATAAAATGCCGTATTTCATTGGAAATTGCGATGTCATAATTGATCATGACGAGTTTTTGAAAATCCGAGAGTGTTTTATTTACCAAAGCGTGCAAACAAATCCGGTATTGAAAAATAAATTACGGTTTCGCGAAGTGCCAGACGCGCAGGCTAAAATAGAGAAATATTTCAAGGCACTACTGGCAAATAAATTAGGAGAAAAATATGCCGCAAATTTTAATTAACCCAGAGGAACACGAAATCTCCGTCCCAATCGCAATCACTGCGACGAAAAGTAAAATACAAATTAAAAATCGCTCGCATTCAAACGAGTACGGCATACCAGTCGCAGCAACTCGCGATGGTTTTACCCTTGAAAGTTACATCGAATGGATGATTGGTTACGACGTGAAATGGGGCAAGACCGATAGGAGCGGAATTGATAGAAAAACTACCAACGCAAAAGAGCTAGAAAAATTAAATAATTCAACGCTCCAAGACGTTCGTTTTATCGGAGCAAACGGCTTTATCAAAGCGCTTTATGAACTATCGGAATATATTTATTACTTTTATAATTGGGGTGACATAAGCAGAGAAGATTTGGAAAATGTGAAAAACTACCTAAATGGTATTGCGAGTGGTAATTTGATTGATGGTAATTCCGGTTTACAAATCGACCGCAGCCATCCGGTCCCAAGGATAATAAACGATTTTGGTTTTGAATATACGCAAGTAAAATATCCGCTGTTAATTTATAAATTTGCCGATGAGTTTAGTATTTTAACGGAAGTCAAAATTACAGAAAAACAATATGCCGTCGGGACGCAACCGATGTTGTATCTGTGCTTTCCGATTACGAAATTGCGTTCAGCTGGCGAGCCACTTGTCGGGCGAGTCGCCTCAAGCAATGAAGTTGCTTATTTTGATATCACTGCACAAAATATTTCCGTATTCCTGGAAGTGTTAAAAATGTTTGGTATTTTATCAGATGCTCACAAACACGATGTTTTACGGATAATCGAAATGATTTTAGCATAATTGTGAACGATGAGCTCTGATTAGTTGACGTGCTATTTTTCACCAAAAAACCAGGACGGTCACATTACATGACCGTCCTGGCGAGGTGTTGTTGGAGATGCACAGTTGAGATAATATACAAATTGTATATTACTAACTATGCGAGCACGATTTTACACGATATCTCACGTAAAATCAACACTTTGTCCAACTTTTTTGCAAAAAACTGTGGAAAAGTCTAAATATTTCGTGATACAATAGGGGTGTGAAATCACGCTCCGGTAGCTCAGCGGATCAGAGCAGCGGGCTTCTATCCCGCGTGTCGGGGGTTCGAGTCCCTCCCGGAGTACCAAATATGCTTTATAAAACACCCGACACATCTGCCGGGTGTTTAGTTTGCCTGGAAACCCCCTATTTCTTTTTCAAACTATCCCGAATCTCCTTCAAAACCGCTAGCTCCTGGTTCTCGGTCTTTTCGAGTTTTTTGTCGGACACCGCGGCGGCGCTGGGTTCGGTATACATGAAATGAATTTTGTTAATGAATTTAACCAACACAAACACACAGATCGCGATTATCAGGAAATCGAAAATATTCTGGATGAAATTGCCATAGGCGATGCGCGCCGTGCCGGCTTGGATCGCCAGCGACGAGAAATCGAAACCGCCCAACAGCGTGCCGACCACCGGCATCAGGACATCGTCGACCAGCGAACTGACGATTTTACCAAAGGCGCCGCCGATGATAACACCGACGGCTAGGTCAACCACGTTGCCGCGACTGATAAAAGTCTTGAACTCGTTCCGAATATTTTTGAAAAAGCTGGCTTTTTTGGTGCTCATTATTTCTTTGCTACGACGTCCCGGCGTTTTTTGCCTTTGCTGTCGTCCCACTTAGAGCTGTCGAGCCCGCAAATTCCCATCCAAATCGTGCTGCAAAAGATATACAGCACCACCCAGGCGCCTTCCTTGCCGAGTTTTTTGCCGATTTGATATGCCGCCATACACTGGAAAACCGTGGCGATGACGCACGCCACAAACGTCAGGCACATAAACAACACACCGAGGATGGCAAATACCATCAGTTGCTTGGCACCCAGCGAGCCGATGAACATCAACACCATGCCGATGATATACAATATCACCCCGCCGACCGCCAGGAATACCAGACCGCCGGGATAGCCGCCGATTTGCAGGAATTTCCACTGGTTATAGACCGGCACCCAGGCGATCCAGGGCTTAACGCCCGCCTTCTTGAACAACTTCATTATAAATATTGATACCAGGACGTATGCGCCGATGGCGATAATTAGCCCGATAATAATAGCCACCGCCGCCACAATGCCGGCAGTTTCATCCGCGACCGGGCTGCTGGTATAATACCTGCTGCTAGGATACGTGGAATACGTGGAATACGTCGCCGCTAAATTTGATAAAAAACCCATGAGACCTCCTTTTATTAAGTTAACACAAGTATAACGCCACGATTCAACTTTGGCAAGACTTATGATAAAATAATTGTTGGCTGGCACCCGTAGCTCAGCTGGATCAGAGCGTTGGTTTCCGGTACCAAAGGTCGTAGGTTCGAATCCTATCGGGTGTACCATTTTCAAATATCGCGCGCCCGTAGCTCAGTGGATTAGAGTACTTGGCTTCGAACCAAGGGGTCGCAAGTTCGAATCTTGCCGGGCGTACCAAAACCTAACGGAGAGAAAATGAAATCATTGAACGGTTCGGAATTGGCTGGCTATATCAAGGAGCGTCAAGCGCGCCAGGTGCGCGGGCTGCGCCAGCACTATAAAACCGCGCCGCGGCTGGCGATTGTGGTGGCGAATGACAGCCCGGTGATTGACACTTATGTTCGCCTGAAACAGGCGTATGCCGAGGACATTTTGGTCGACGTCGAAATCCACCGGATGGCACCGGACGCGGTGGCGAATAAAATCGACGAATTGAACGCCGACGATTCGGTCAAGGGCGTTATTTTGCAATTGCCGCTGTCCCAGCCGAGCCTGACCGATGAATTAGTAAAACTCATCGCGCCGGAAAAGGACGTCGACAGTATGGGCGAGGACTCGCCGTTTGATCCCGCCACGGCGATGGCGATAAATTGGTTGTTGACTGGCTATAATATCGCGCTGGAAAATCGCAAGATCGTCATTATCGGGCGCGGTCGGTTGGTCGGCGCGCCGCTGGCGCGGATGTGGCGCGATTCGGGATTGAATGTGACGGTGTTGGGCCGCGGTGATGATTTGTCGGCAGAACTACCCGGCGCGGAAATAATCGTTTCGGCAACGGGTGTGCCGGGGCTTTTGACGTCCGAGTTGGTGCCGATTGGCGCGACAGTGGTCGACGCTGGCACAGCCGATGACGGCGGGCGAGTGGTCGGCGACGCGGCGCCGGAATTATACCAGCGCGATGACCTGACGATCACGCCGGTGCGCGGCGGTGTTGGACCGTTGACGATTGCGGCGCTGATGGACAATGTGATTTTGGCGACGCGAAATTCGATCGGCTAGTTCGGCGAAAATTTACAACGACGAAATGCCGAGGACGATCAGAGTGGTAACACCGCCGCCGACCAGAACAGCAATACCAACGGTCTTAACCAAACGGCGATGCTCGTGCAGCCACTGTCGCGCCGGCGGGCGATTGACGGCGGAAACCTTGTGCACCGTCACCGTGGAATCATCCACCCGCGCGTCCCAGCCGGAATATTTTTTATTACGTTTTTTGCGATTTTTACTCATATTGTGATTATAGCACACTTCTGTTATAATGGTGGTATAAGCCTAATCCAGCGGTCTCATCGTCTAATGGTTAGGACACCAGGTTTTCATCCTGGCAATCCGGGTTCGATTCCCGGTGAGATCACCAGGCTTATTTTAAGTCCGAATAAAAAGTATGATAAAATGGGGAAATATGAGTGAAAAAAAATTTACAACCAAGTGCACGAAAATCTTAGCCACCGTCGGACCAGTGAGCGGTAACGGCGATCGCGAAACTATCGAAAAAATCATGCGGGCGGGCGCCAACGGTCTGCGCATCAATTTCAGCCACGCCAAATACGAGGAAGTCGAGCAGCAAATCGGCTGGATTCGCGAAATGGCGCGGCAGCTCGATCGCAACGTGTCGATTTTGGCGGATTTGCAAGGTCCGAAAATCCGTATCGGCAATCTGAAAGACGACATGAAATTCGAGGTCAAGGCGGGCGACGAGCTGAACCTGACATTTGGCATCGAGCACGACGGCAGCAATAATTTGCCGATTCAATACGATCTGAGCGAAAAAGTCAAAGTCGGCGAGCGGCTGTATATTTTTGACGGCAAAATTAACACGGAAATTATCGACGTCACGGGCAAAACTGTCAAGGTTGCGGTCAAAAACGACGGATATTTTACCAGTCGTAAAGGCATAAATTTGCCTGATACGGATTTCGCCGGCGACGTTTTGACAGCGAAGGACCTGGAAGATCTGAACTTTGCGATGGGACAAGATTTCGATTACGTTTCGCTGAGTTTCGTCCACCTGCCCGGCGACGTGAAAGTCCTGCGCGAAATTTTGCAACAGAATAAATCGACACTCCGGATTATTTCCAAAGTCGAAACGCGTCAGGCGACCGAAAAGGCGAATCTCGAGGAAATTGTCAAAGTCAGCGACGGCGTCATGGTGGCGCGCGGCGACATGGGTTACGAAGTCGGCGCGGTCAT
The DNA here is from genome assembly GCA_031280785.1 of Candidatus Nomurabacteria bacterium. Classification (GTDB taxonomy): domain Bacteria; phylum Patescibacteriota; class Saccharimonadia; order Saccharimonadales; family Saccharimonadaceae; genus JAITGI01. The sequence continues at coordinate 1,708 of JAITGI010000054.1, read as the reverse complement.
CGTGCCGGTTATCCAGCACAAAATTATTGAACTTTGTCAAAAACATTGCAAGCTGAGTATTGTGGCAACCCAGATGATGGGATCGATGGAGAACAATCCGCAACCGACGCGCGCCGAGACCAACGACGTGGCGACGGCGGCGATTGAGGGCGCCGATGTGGTCATGCTGTCCGAGGAGACGGCGGTCGGAAAATACCCGTCCGAAGCGGTGGCCGAGATGCGCAAAACCCTGGTTTATGTCCAGGAAAACCTGCCGGTGCACGCGATTTACCGACGCGAGGGCAGCGACAAGCGTCGCGATGCTTTGGCGATATCTGTGGTCATGTTGGCGGAGCAGCTGGATGCGGCGGCAATCATCGTCGAGACCAGGAGCGGCAAAATGGCGCGCAACGTGGCGATTCATCGCCCCAGCCGGCGGATCATTGCTGTTTCCGGCGTGAAATCCGTTGCCCAGCAATTACCGTTGCTATATGGCACGCGCAGTTATCACGCCGCCGATATTCACGCGGATTACGGGTCGAAAATTGCCGAACGGCTATACGAACAGGGCGCTTTTGGCGAGGGACCGGTGACTTTGGTGATTGCCAAATCCAGCGCGCCGAACTTTGACGTCAGTGTGGCTGATACGATATTTATTAAAACGATTGAGTAGGCGAATATGGCGGTGGGACAGCTGGTTTTTCCGAAAAAGACGCTGGCGCACGCCATGGTTGAGGGGCGGACGATTCTGTTGCGAGCGGATTATAACGTGCCGATGAGCGGCGGCAAAATCACCGACGATTTTCGTTTGCGCGCCAGTTTGCCGACGCTGAATTATCTGTTGCGTCACGGTGCCAGCGTGGTGGTGATTTCGCACCTTGGGCGACCGGACGGCGCGATCGACGCGCAATACAGTCTGGCGCCGATCGCGAAAAATTTGGAAAAATTATTAGCCCGACCGGTCAAATTTGTGCCGGATTGTATTGGCGACAAAGTCAAGGTCGCGACGCGCCGCATGCGCGCCGGCGAGGTGGTTTTGCTGGAAAATCTGCGTTTTCACCCCGGCGAGGAAGCGAATGATGCGGAGTTCGCGCGTGCCCTCGCAAAGGACACCAACGCCAAGCTGTTCGTCCAGGACGGTTTCGGCGTGGCGCATCGAGCGCACGCCTCGACGGTGGCGATTACCGATTTTTTGCCCAGCGTGGCGGGCTTGCTGGTCGAGCGGGAATGGCTGAGTGTGAAAAATGTTGTCAGGAATCCAAATCGTCCGTTGGTGGCGCTCATCGGCGGCGCCAAAATTGCCGACAAAACGCCGCTGATCGAAAAGATGATTGACGTGGCTGATCAAATAATTATCGGCGGCGCGATTGCGAATAACTTTTTAATCCAGCAGGGATTTCCGGTGGGCGCGAGCCTGTGGAAGCCGGACATGGACGAGGTGGTGAACAAAATAATTGTTCGGGCACGCGAACGTTATGGCGGGGAATTTCGTCAGCGTTTCATTGTGCCGGTCGACGTGGCGGTCAGCCGTAACGGCAACCCCGATGGCGCGCGGCATGTCCTGGCGCGCACGGCGGTCAAGCCAAACAATGCGATTTTTGACATCGGGACGAAATCTATCAGCCGCGCCGTCGAGGCAATCGAGCGCGCCGGCACGGTGGTTTGGAACGGCACACTCGGCGTGGCGGAAAAGCCGAATTTCGCCCATGGCTCGTCACGCGCGGCGCTG
>JAITGI010000048.1 GCA_031280785.1 Candidatus Nomurabacteria bacterium | reverse complement strand
GCGAGCCTCGGCGGCAAAGGTTGGCTGGAAATGCTGGGCTGCGGAATGATTCACCCAAATGTGCTGAAAATGGCGGGAATCGACCCCGCGCGGTTCAGCGGTTTCGCGTGGGGCGGCGGTATCGACCGACTGGTGATGCTGAAATACGGCATTGACGACATTCGCCATTTTGAGGCGGGGCGTTTGCGGTTTTTGAAGGGGTTTAGATGAATCGCGTCAAGATTTGCGTTACCGTGCCGGTGGAAAACGCCGACGAAATACGCCAAGTTTTGGGCGAGGCTGGCGCGGGCGTGATCGGTGAGTATAGTTTTTGTAGCGTCAGTTACCCAGCCGAAGGGCGATTTCTGGCATCAGACAAAGCAAACCCTACGCTCGGCGAAAAAGGTCAGATCGAAACTGTTGATGAGGAAATGATTGAGGTCCAGTGCGACCGCACGATTGCCCGCGAGGTTATCGCCAAACTCCGCGCCGCTCACCCTTATGAGGAGCCGGCGATTGATATTTATCAGTTAACACAAGAGGAGGATTTATGATAATTTCACTAAACTGGCTAAAAAAATACGTTGATTTGTCGGGCGTGACGACGGACGAGTTGGTTGAGCTAATCGGCGCGCGGCTGGTCGAGGTTGAGGGGGTTGAGAAAATCGGCGATAAATATTGCGGGGCAAAAATTGTCAAGGTGGTTTCGGCGGAAAAAATTGAGGGCAGTGACCACTTGTCTGCTTGCCAGATTGACGACGCGGGCGTGATTAAAACGGTTGAACGCAGCGCGGACGGGACGGTACAGGTAGTTTGCGGCGCAAATAACGTCCACGCCGGAATGTTGGCGGTTTGGCTGCCGCCCGGAATGACTGTGCCGGAAACCGCCTCTGGCCGCGATCCGTTCGTGCTGGAATCGCGCAAACTGATGGGCGTGACCAGCAACGGTATGCTCGCCTCCATTCGCGAGCTGGATATGGGCGACGACCACGACGGAATTGTCGAGATCGACCCTGACTTGACTTTTTCGTCCGATACTTTGTCGGAAGATGCGATTCTCACTCGGAGTATGTCAAATACACCTCGTTCCAATTCTCCTTCCTCCTCGTCTCAAACGAAAAATTCTACGTCAAGAAAAGTGCGCGCTGGCGACGATTTCGCGAGCGCGTTTAACCTCGACGACACGCTGCTGGACATTGAAAATAAATCGCTGACGCACCGGCCGGACTGCTTCGGCATTATCGGTTTCGCCCGCGAGGTCGCCGGAATCTTGGGGCAGAAATTCGTCGAGCCGGAGATTCTGACGATAAGGGAACGAAAATGACCGCGCAGAAAACCAAACTCCAGCTTTTTCAAAAACAGCAAGTCCGCAGCGTCTGGGACGAGGAGAATGAGAAGTGGTGGTTTTCGGTTTTGGACGTAGTTGGGATTTTGACCGAACAGCCTGATTATACAAAAACGCGCAACTATTGGAAGTGGCTAAAAGGCAAATTAACAGATGAGGGAAGCGAGTTGGTTAGTAATACTAACCAACTGAAATTGCCTGCCGCCGACGGCAAAAAATACTTGACCGACGTGATGGACACCGAGCAAATCTTGCGCCTAATCCAATCAATCCCCAGCAAAAAAGCCGAGCCGTTCAAGTTGTGGCTGGCGAAAATCGGCAACGAATTTATCGACGAGGCGGTCGATCCGGAACTGGCGATGAACCGCGCCGTGCGCAATTATCGGCGGCTTGGCTACTCTGAAAACTGGATAAATATGCGGCTGAAAACGATTGAGGCGCGCAAGGCGCTGACCGACAAATGGGACAAATCTGGCGTTCACGAAGGCGCGGGTTATGCGGAACTTACGGACTTGATGTATAAAACTTGGGCGGGAATGAACACTCGCGAATACAAGAATTTCAAGGGGTTGAAAAAGGAAAACTTGCGCGACAATATGACGAATGTTGAGTTGGTTTTGAATATGTTGGCGGAAGTTTCGGCGACGGAGTTTTCAGAAAAGCAAAATCCGCAGAGTTTTGACCACAGCGCCAAAATCGCCCACGCCGGCGCGTCGGTGGAGGGCAGCGCGCGTCGCGACATTGAAAATCGCGGCGGTGAAGTCGTCAGCCGGAAAAACGCGCGTGAACTGGGTAAGCGTGATGATATAATGTTGGAGGAGAAAATATGACCGATGAATTGAAAACATTTTTACTAAAAGCCAACAAACGCGGCTATGGCAGCGCCGACGTTAGCAGGAAAATTTTGGCAAACGGCGAACACGTCATCAGTTTCGGCGACAGCGATTTTGAATTCAAAGACATTTACTACGGCGGCGAGCCATACTCTGGTCAAGAGGTGGTTTTTGCGGACGGTCGCGCGGTTTGGGCGATGCAATATCGTGGGCGCGTTCTGGCGGGCAACGATTTTGCGCCGATTTATGCTTTTCTTGGTCAAGCCTTGACCGGCACAAAAATCGGCTTGCCACGCGGCGTGGACGGCTTTTCTGACGGCGATTTCTTATACAATTTCAAAATGTCGGGCGACCTAGACGACTTTTCCGCTCACGAAACAATCAAACGAAACGGCGAAATTGTATATTCGGCCGATTTTCTCGGCGGATTGGTGGATTTAAGGACGGAAAGGTAAATATGACCAAAATTAACCTAAACATCACAATCGCCGACGCGGAACTTTGCCCGCGCTATCAGGCGGCGGTGATGGAATTGCCGGTCCAGCCGCCGGCGAATTACCTGTTGCCCGCGCAGACTTGGCTGGCGCGCTCGGGTATGCGCAGCATTGACCGCGTGGTTGACGTGACGAATGAACTGATGCTCTTGACCGGGCAGCCGCTGCACGCGTTTGATTACGACAAGTTGGTCAAGGTCGGCGGGCAACCGACGGCGCACATCATCATTCGTGCGGCGAAAACGGGCGAGAAACTGGAACTGCTGGACGGCAAAACTATTGAGATGGAGGACGGCGATATCGTCATCACCAGCAACGATGTGCCGGTGGCGCTGGCGGGCGCGATGGGCGGCGCGAACACGGCGATTGACGCTGGCACGCGGCGAATTGTGATTGAATCGGCGACTTTTAACCTCTATAGTTTGCGTGGCACGCAGTTTCGGCACGGCATTTTTTCCGAAGCCATCACGCGTTTTACCAAAGGTCAACCGCCGGCGCTGACTCAGCCGGTGCTGGCGCGCGCGGTTGAACTTTATCAGGAGAATTGCGGCGCGACGTTGGTGTCGGAAATCGCCGACGCTTTCCCGCAGCCCGCCAAAAATCCGCCCGTCAAGGTCACCACCGAGCGCATCAACGGGCTGCTGGGCGCGGACTATGACCTGGACACACTGGTGACGACGCTGACGAACGTCGGTTTTGGCGTAAAAGTCGCCGGCACCACGCTGTCCGTCACCGCGCCGTTTTGGCGCACCGATATTCATATCGCGGAGGACGTGATCGAGGAAATCGGGCGGCTGAACGGCTTTGATAACATTCCCGCCCGCCTGCCCGCGCGCACTTTTTCGTCGCCCGCAACGGACGCGCTCGGCGATTTGAAGAGCAAAATTCGCCAGACCTTGTCGTCCAGCGGCGCGAACGAGGTGCTGACCTATTCGTTCGTCAGCGAAAAATTGCTGGAAAGCGTCGGTCAAGACCCCGCAAATTCGTATAAGATTATCAACTCGATCTCGCCGGAGTTGCAGTATGTGCGGCAGCAAATCGTGCCGAGTATTTTGGAGAAAGTCCGCGAAAATCTGCGGGCTGGCTATGACAAATTTGCTCTGTTTGAGATGAACCAAGTTTTTCCGAAAAGCGAGGGTTTAACAGAGGAAAAAGTTCCGGTGCAATTTGATAATTTGGCGCTCGCGGTCGTCGGTGAAGAAAATGGTTTTTATCTGGCAAAGGAATATTTGACGGACTTGCTTACGAAACTCGGCGCGGAGGTCAGTTTCAAGCCAGTCAAAGTTGGTCTAAGCGAGAAACTTTATGAGCCAAAACGGTCGGCGGGCGTGGTCGTGGGCGGCGCGCAAATCGGCATTCTGGGTGAGATAAAAAGCAGTGTGGCAAATAATTTCAAATTACCAAGCGGCGTGGCGGCGTTTGAAATTGAGTTGATGTCAAAACTTCTTGAATTAAAAACGCGCTCAAACTATGCCAAGCACAGCCAATTCCCCAGCGTCGAGCGCGACCTCACCTTCCGCGTCCCGTCTGACCTCGCATACGCTGAACTGGAAACACAGATTCGCGCTGACCTGACACGCCAAAAACTGTGGTTTGAACTCGCGCCGCTGTCCATCTATCAGGGCGACGACCAAACAACCAAAAACATCAGTTTCCGCCTGAGTTTCGCCTCGCACGACAAAACCTTGTCGGGCAAGGAAATCGCCGCTATAATAGAAACCATCGCGAAAAATGTGAAGCAAAACTTGAAAGGAGAAATGATTTAATGAGTGTCAAAGAAAAATATCCAGATATCACCACCAACCGCGGGCAGCGGATGGCGATTTGGGTGATTTGTATTGTGATGACGGTGGGTTTCGTCGCCGGCTTTTTCATCATGGTCATCAGCATGAACAATCCGAGCGCCAATCCGAACCAGATCTCGTATGAAAAGGCGCTGGAAAAGCAGAAAAAGGAGCAGGAGGCTCAGGCTGCCCTGACCGCCGGTTATCAGGTATTTGTCGAGGGTTATGACGCCGAGCCGTTCGACGCCGCGGCGGTGATGGCGCTGAACGTGGAAACTCTGCGCGAGGGCGACGGCGCCGAAGTGACCGCGAGCGACACCATCACGGCGAATTACACCGGATGGACACCGGACGGCAAGCTTTTTGACACGACGCGCAAAACCGTCGACGGCGGCGCGGTGCCGATCGACTTTCCTCTGTCGGGTGTCATCGAGGGCTGGACGACCGGCTTGACCGGGCGAAAGGTCGGCGGGTTGTATCGCCTGACGATTCCGGCGGCGCAAGCGTATGGCGAACAGGGCAGCGGCACCAGCATTCCGCCCAATTCGCCACTGCGGTTTATCGTGGAAATCGTCAAAATCGTTGAATAATGTTGTAAAAACCACATTTATATGAAAACGCTATATATATAGGGGGTCGGACGCTATATATGTGGTGTAGTGTTGTGTTTATCACAACACTTGACGGGGGGGGGTATTAGTGTGATATGATTTGAGCATCGGTAAATGTTCGAGTGGGAGCATCTAGCCCCGCTCTTTTACAGTCTCAGGAGAAAAGGAGGTGAACTCGGATGCAAAGTAGGCAAGCTATGTTTATGTTGTTTGCAAATAGACATGATAAGTTGTTGACGAAAGAAGTAAAGGAAAAGTTATATGCCGGCGAACTTGTTGTGCTGTGCCAGGAAAAAACAATTAAAACCTGGGCTATCATCGTCCCAGAAGTCGAAGACCCAGCAGATGAAAACGGTCTGGCAACCATTGTTTATGTTGATGACAATATAAATATTGAAAGTTATCGCATAGGCTATTGCTGTATGCTTGACTTGTTCTTGACGCATCATATCGATAAAGGATTTGAAACTGAAAACATCAACGTGGATGACCTTAGGACAGTGCTTGAAAAGCTGCTGGAAAAGATTGGGCGCGCGGAGTTTCAGAGAAGATTCGGCGGATGGTTTTATGGCCTGGTCGTCGATAGAGTGGCAAAGAGGTGAAAAATGAAAAGACATATGATGAAAGTGGTTTTGTCCTCTTAATCCGCCTCGGATTATGGGGTCTCGCGCCAGCCGGAATCTGGTTAGTCATCGATACTCTCATCTGTGGCGAACCGGGTTGGACCTTCGTAGACTTCATGGGCAGAGCATTTTGTTTTATCACAGGCGCCGTTATAGTGTTCCTCATGATAAATGTGCTCGGAAAGGATAAATGAGACCAAAAAGAGCGGATGAATCCGCTCTTTTAACTTTGGCTGAGATTTTTTAGAGCCCCAGCACTCCACCGACCGTGAAAATAGTAATGAACAGGATTGCCACCATGTTGACGACCTTGATCAGGGCGTTCAGACCGGGGCCCGAAGTGTCCTTGGTTGGATCGCCGACCGTATCGCCGACCACGGCGGCTTTGTGGGCTTCACTGCCCTTGCCGCCATACAAACCGTCGGATTCGATCAACTTTTTGGCGTTATCCCACGCACCGCCGGCGTTGTTCAGGGCCATAGCCAACATCAAACCGACCACAATAATCCCGATCAGCAAGCCAGCCAGCGCCGCTGTTCCCAGCAACCAGCCGACCAAAATCGGCACCACGATTGCCATCGCGCCGGGCACGATCATCTCGCGCAGCGCCGCGCTGGTGACGATATCGACACACTTGGCGTAATCGGGTTTGGCTTTGCCTTTCAAAATGCCTGGGATTTCCTTGAACTGGCGCCGGACTTCGCCGACCACGCCCATGGCGGCCTTGGAAACAGCGCGCATGGTGACGCTGGTAAAGGCGAACGGCAACAGACCGCCGATCAGCAAGCCGACCAAAATGACCGGATTATTGATGGCGAGATCGATATTCGCGCCGTCGGCGTTATGCAACATTTTGTCGTAATAGTCAGCGAACAGCGCCAAAGCGCCCAACGCCGCCGAGCCGATGGCGTAGCCTTTGGTGACGGCTTTGGTGGTGTTGCCGACGGCGTCCAGCTCGTCGGTAATTTCGCGCACGCGGGCGGGCTGTTCGCTCATCTCGGCGATGCCGCCAGCGTTGTCCGTGATCGGACCGTAACTGTCCAGCGCCACGATCATACCGGCGGTCGACAACATGGCGACGGCGGCGATGGCGATGCCATACAGACCATTGCCGTCAAATCCACCGGCGGCAAAGAACGCCACCAAAATGCCGACGATAATCGTGATGACCGGCAAAATCGTGCTCTCCATGCCGAAGCTCAGACCACTGATGACGTTGGTGCCGGCGCCTGTCTCCGAAGCCTTGCTGATGGCTTTGACTGGACGATGTTTGGTCGAAGTGTAATATTCCGTGAACACGAACATCAGCACCGTGATGACGATGCCGACCAAGCTGACCCAGAAATAGGTCAAATCGCCAAAAATCCACTGGGTGATACCGAAACTGGCGGCGGTCGTGATGACGGCTGCTGCGCCGACTCCCTTATACAGAGCGTTCATGATTTTCTTGCTCTTGCCCAGGCGGACGAAAAAGATGGCGATGATGCTGGCAATAATCGCCACACTGCCGATTGCCAAGGGGTAAACGATTTCCTTGGCGTCGAACGCGCCGCCCGAAACCACCGAGCCGATCAACATCGCCGCCAACAACGTCACGGCGTAAGTTTCGAACAAGTCCGCGCCCATGCCGGCGCAGTCGCCGACGTTGTCGCCCACATTGTCTGCGATGACGGCGGGGTTGCGGGGGTCATCCTCGGGGATGCCGGCTTCGACTTTGCCGACGATATCGGCGCCGACATCAGCTGCCTTGGTATAAATACCGCCGCCGACACGGGCGAACAGGCTGATCAAGCTGGCACCGAAACCAAATCCGATGACCAAATTGACGTCGCGGAACATGATATACATCAAGCTGACGCCCAACATGGACAAGCCGACCACCGCCAGACCCGTCACAGCGCCGCCGCGGAACGCCAAATTCAGGGCGTCGCCCAGCGACTTTTTCGCCATTGCCGCCGTGCGCACATTGGCGCGCACACTGACGTTCATGCCGATGAAACCAGCCACGCCGGACGCAACCGCGCCGATGGCAAAGCTGAGAGCCAGGTTCCAGCCCAGTGCGAACCCGATGACTAACGCCAAAACAACCGCGACCACTGCGATGGTGCGATACTGGCGCGACAGATAAGCCATGGCGCCTTCCTGTATCGCCTTGGCAATGTCTATCATTTTTTTATCACTCGGCTGCACGCTCAGGACGCGCCACGCCAACAGCCCCGCTGCTATCAGGCTGACAAATCCCGCCACAGGAGCCAAGTAAACCAGGATTGAGAAATCCATAGATTTTTCCTCCAATTAGTTAATATTATTTACACGCGATATTGTAGCACACCTTGTTCGAATGGCAAAAGTTTTGTGTTATAACATGAAACCGTGTTGATAAGGGTCGGACCCTTGTGCAAAATGCTTGACAATTACAGAGAGAGAGAGAGAGAGTATTCTTGGGTATAGGGTCTATTGGTCGGAGCAGGA
>JAITGI010000027.1 GCA_031280785.1 Candidatus Nomurabacteria bacterium | reverse complement strand
TCCTCGGTGTGAAAGGTGTCAAAACCGTCGCGCGCCGGATGCCCGACCGGAAAATTCAGCGCGCCGAACATATGAAAATCGTCGTCCAGTTGGCGCGACTCAACGGCGTTAAAACCCATCAAATTATAGATTTGCACCACGCGTTCCATCTCGCGCATCAGCGGGTGGCGGCTGCCGTGATCGGCGGTCATCAGCGTCGGCAAAGGCTGGTTCAGCCCGCACGGCGCGGTCACGTCCAACGGTTCAACTTCCGCGTCGGCGGCGGCGTTTTCGCGTTCCGCGACGGCGGTTTCCAACGCGTTTTTCAACTCATTTATCTGCTGCCCGAACGCCGCACGCTCTTCCGCCGGCAACTTCGGAATCTCGGCATACAACCCGCGCAACTCCGGCGCGCGTAAAACCGAGCGCGGTTCGGGCACATCACTCACGCGCGCCAATAAAACTTTACCGATTTTATCAATCTCATTCATCTGTCGAAAATTATACACTATTTCGGTGTTTTTTACGACGTTGTCGAAATTACAACAATGGCGATCGCCACGATCACGCCAGCCACAATTCCGACAATCACGCCGCGCGGCAACGGACTGGATTTTTCGTAGTCCCGAACGTAATTGCTGTCGTCAACGCCGTCCGGCGCCTCTGGCGGCGCGGGCGCGTCGTCCCTCGCCAATTTTTCGCGCAATTCGGCGGCGACGCGTTCCTGCAAATCGCTGCGTTTGCCCTGATTTTGAATAAATAATCCCATATGGAAAAGTATAGCACTATCGACCGATCTGTGCTACAATCAATTTCATAATAGATAAGGAGGAGCAGATATGGCCACAACAAAGGCTAAATCGACGGCAGCGCGCAAAAAGGCGCCCGCCAAAAAGAAGCCTGCGACCAGCCGAAACAGCGGAAAATCCGTCTCGGCCGTTGCAGAGATCAAAAAAACCGAAAAAAACGAGAATAAAATGCCGCGCATCGGCGCGCTAATTGCTGAGTTCGTCGGCGCGTTCGTGTTGACCGGCGCCTTTATTACGCTGTTCGCGGGCGGCGTCGAGGGTCACATCGGCATCGCGTTGACGTTGATCGCGTTGGTGGTGATTTTCGCCATCATCAGCCGCGCGCATTTCAACCCAGCGGTGACGTTGGCGTTGTGGGCGAATCGCAAATTTGGCGGCATCAAAACCATTTTGTATATCGTGGTGCAGTGTTTCGGCGCGGCTGTGGCGTGGCTGGTGTTTCGCGCGTTTTTCGCCGCTAATGCCGGTATCGGGTTGGTCGATTCAAACGACAGCATGATTATCGCGGCGCTGAGCGAGCGCAATGTCACCCAGGAAGCCATCGACCAAGCCGGCGGTTTGCTGGAATTTGCCAAGGCTAATAATTTCGCCAGCATCGCGGCGATGGCGGACTTTTTGAATGTCAAGCCTTTCGCCAGCCTGGAAGCGAACGGGTTGGTAACGTTTTTCAGCGAGTTGATGGCAGCGATCGTGTTCGGATTCGGCGCTGGTTTCGCCTATCTCGCCAAGCATAAAAAACCGTTGGTGCGCGGCGTCGTGTTGGGCTTCGCCATGTTCGTTGGCTTGACCATCGGCGGCGCGGGCGTGGTTTTGAACCCTGCCATCGCAGCAGCGATCGGCGCCTTTAACCTCGGCGCATTCGAGATCAGCAGCTTTATGTGGTCGATCGTGATTTACGTTGTCGCGACCGTCGCTGGCGTCCTGGTCGGCTTGACCGCCTATCGTTTCATTCGCAAGAATGCTTGCGACTGTGACGATTGTGGCGATAAGTGCGATTGCGGTTGTCACGAGTAGGAAATCGAGGTAAAGATAAACTCCCCGCCGTTTAGCGGGGAGTTTTGATGATGATTGTTCATCTTTTTAAAAACACAGGTCAAGAATACCTGTGTTTTTAGATTTTAGCCCTCAAAGTTTATTAACCTTTTCGCATATTTCTGCGAATTCCTGCCTTAGAGACAGCAGCCGTTGCGTTATGGGACCATAAGTTTTTTCCCACTCGATGAGTTGGCTCTTACCCATCTCCCATAGTGACTGCTTGACGCTTTTCTCATCGACGCCTAGACGTTCGATTTTTCCACCATCTTTGCAGAAAAAGAGGGTTTTAAAATTAACGCTTGCAACCTGGTCCCCCGAGGGGTAATCATGATATCTCACCCAGGAGTCTTCAAGGCGAATAGGTTTTTTGAGATATTTAGCTAATAAGGATATTGATTCCTCCGGGATTTTACATTTTGTCCTCGCCTCGATACATCTGAATTGTTCGCAGACGAAAAACTCCTTATTTAAAAACTCGACTATGTTTTCGAGTTTATTCCATTTTTGGCGGTCGCCTCCTTGTTCTATATCCAACACAGCGCTACATGCACGTGCAAGGTTTATATCACTCGCTGAATATACCTTTTTGTAATGATTAAACATCTTCTCGATAAACTCACAACATTTTTTCGCGCTGTCGATGGAAACTTTTTTTATATTTTCGCAGTCCTCCGACGAAAATGATTTTTTTCCACCGTAATATGCCGACAATATTTTAGGAGCGCTGCCTACTTGCGCCCTTTTATATAAACCATCGAGAGACCATTTTGAATCCAATGTCATTTCCACGGTTATATCTTTTTTGCCAAAAATAATATATTTTGGGTCTAAAAAAGATATTTCATCTGCAAAATACCCAATATACATTTTAAAAGGGTACTCCCGTATGGCTTTATTTATCCCGTTAACTTTTTCTACAAACTCCGATAACAGTCCAAGGATTTCTTTATCCTTCTTACGAAAAGCTCTCATTTCTTTCTCCTCCTTTGAGACTACTAAACTGTAAAATTACGACGGTGGACACTCATTGTGCCCACCTGTTGAGGATATATTATCATATATGCTATCATGGGTCCATGGCTAGTTTCTTTTTTTACGACCTCGAAACCAGCGGTTTGAATCCGCGATATGATCGCATTATGCAATTTGCCGGTCAGCGCACCGATATGGATTTGCGGCCGCTCGGCGAGCCTTATAATTTGTTGGTCAAATTACCCGAGGACATTTTGCCCTCGCCCGAAGCGCTGCTAGTCACTGGCATCACACCGCAGCAAACTGCCCGCGACGGCGTGCAGGAGCCTGAGCTGTGTCGCCTGTTGATGGATGAGATCTTCACGCCTGGCACCATCGCAGTGGGCTTTAACAATATTCGATTTGACGACGAATTCATTCGCCATACCCTGTGGCGAAATTTCTATGACCCATACGAATGGAGTTGGAGCGAGGAGCGTTCACGCTGGGATTTGCTCGACGTGGTGCGCCTGACGCGGGCGCTCCGACCGGACGGAATCAAATGGTCGACCGATAAAAACGGCAAATCGGTTAATAAATTGGAGTCGCTGGCGCATGACAATAAACTCAATCATGAAAAAGCTCACGACGCGCTGTCCGACGTAACGGCGCTGATCGCCATCACCAAGTTAATTCACGAACGCCAGCTAAAATTATACGACTATCTGTTGAATATGCGTGATAAAAAAGAGGTCGCAAAGCTGGTTAATCTCGACGATCCCACGCCGTTCGTCTATGCCAGCGGACGCTATAACGCCGAATTCGAAAAAGCCACCGTGGCGCTGCCGATTGCGCCCGGCTCCAAACCCGGCTCGGTATTGGTTTACAATTTGCGTTTCGATCCGGACGCCGTCAAATTCGACGACAAAGCCGAGCGACCATGGTTGGGCTTGCCGGTCAAGGAATTGCAATATAACCGCTGCCCAGCCGTGGCGCCTTTGGGCGTATTAGACAAAACGTCGCAAAAACGTCTCAGCCTGTCTCTGAAAACAATTCAGGGAAACTTGGATAAATTACAAAAAAATCGTGGCGTCATCGACAAAGTAATTGATATATGGCGGGCTCGCCCTGATTTTCCGCCCGCGCCCGACGTCGAGGGTCGCCTATATGACAGCTTTACCACCGACAGCGACAAACCGCGCGTCAAAACCGTGCGCGAGAGCGACGCCGACGCGCTGGCCGACCTGCATCCGAAATTCGACGACGAGCGTTTACCGGAATTGCTGTTGCGATACAAGGCGCGCAATTTCCCGACCGCCCTGTCTGAGGATGAGCAATCGACCTGGGAAAGCTATCGCCGCACCAAGTTGGAACGCGAGTTACCGGGTTATTTTAATCGTTTGGCGCAGCTCGCCGCCGCCGACGCTGACCCGTTCGTGTTGGAGGAAATCCAACTCTGGGTTGAGTCGATTTTGCCGGTCGACGAGTAGCTCATTTACGACAATGTAAATAATAATTTACAAGGTCCGTCCTTGTAAATAGCGTTTTTATTGTGTAATGTGCTTTTTCTACTGTTCCAACACTGTAAATTCATTCCCAGCGATACGGACAAGCGATTTACCAGTCGCGCCGGCGCGGTCCAGCTCGTGCATAATACCCATTTTGCGCATTATGTCGCGCAGGCGGTTCACGCCGTGCGGGTTGCTAAAATCGGTGCGTCGGGCGAATTTCTCTATCTTGGCGCCGGTGACCAGGAAAATCTCGCCGCTGCGCTCGACCTGCCAGGATTTGTCTTGATCAGCCTTGGATAGTGAGATGACGGGAATTTCTGGGTTTTCTGGCTCGATGGCATCAGCCGATACCTGATTTTCGTGAGTCTTTACGGTCGCCAAGAGCGCGCGCAGCGCCTCTGTCAAACCTTGATGAGCGCTGGAACTGATGGCTAAAATTGGGCTGTCCGTCACGGCTGCTAATGCCGTGCGTTGCATCGCCACAATTTCGTCGTCCGCGGCGTCGATTTTGCTGAGCGCCACGATTTCCGGCTTGTCCGCTAGCTCCGGGCTGTATTTGCCAAGCTCGGAACGAATTTTTTGATAATCATCAGCGACGTTATCGGACAGAACGTCTATTAGCTGTAAAATTACCGACGTGCGCTCGACGTGACGCAAAAACGCATCACCCAAACCCTTGCCCTCAGCAGCACCCTCAATCAGTCCCGGGATGTCAGCGATCAGCAGACTGTCGCTGTCAACGTCCGCCACGCCCAAGTTTGGCGTCAGGGTCGTGAATGGATAGTCGGCAATTTCCGGGCGCGCCGCCGTCACCACTGATAAAAACGTTGACTTGCCGGCATTTGGAAAACCGACCAGCCCGACGTCCGCCAATAATTTCAGTTCCAATCGTAGCTCCAACTGCTCGCCCGGTTCGCCCTTTTCCGCTACGCGCGGCGCCTGACGGGTCGACGATTTGAAATGCGCGTTGCCATAGCCACCGTCGCCGCCGTGCGCGATGGTGGCGGTCTGACCCGATGTGACTAAATCAGCGATCATGCTAGCCGATTCGTCGTCGGTGCTCCGCACCACTGTTCCCACCGGAACTTTGATGGTCAAATTTGCGCCGTTTTTGCCGTGCCTATCGCGCCGCGCGCCGTTGCCGCCGTTCTCTGCTGTCAGGTTCGGCTGGTATCGAAAATCCACCAAAGTATTCAAATTCGAGTCCGCCACAAAAACCACGTCGCCACCCCGACCACCATCGCCACCGTCCGGGCCGCCGCGATCGACAAACTTTTCATGCCGAAATGACACGGCGCCATTACCGCCGCGACCTGCTGTGACTGTGACTTTTGCTGTGTCGATGAACATGTTGTTATTATAACACGTCCTGAATATAAAAATATCAAGCCCCGCGAGTAATTCCGTGAGGCTTGAAAAGCGTTGCTTGCTGGCTCTTCTATCGTCCTTTTTTTACGCTCCTTTTTCTTTGCCGACTGGAGCCTGGGGCAAACGGCCAGTCTCCTCGCTCTGCGTATAATCCACAGAGCTCATTCAACATTTCTTTGTACTGTTCACGGAGGAACCTTTCTCTGCGAATGAGTTCGCACCATGCCCCGTCTTTGCCATATAGCACATGCGTATCACTCATTGATTTCGATTTTACTGCCATTTCCTCGATCCCTTTCGAGGCAATCTTTATATCTCTACCGAGATTAGCAAGGGCATCCTCGTATCGCCTTATTCTATGCTCTATACTTTTCATTTTTATTTTCCTTTCTGCCGGTTCCGCCAGCAACACTCTGGTAAGGTTCTCGGGAAAGAGTTAAGCTTTCTATTTCATAGAAAGCTCCGTATATACGGAGCGAAAATCACCCCGCAACACAGACTACTTATCCGCTGCATAGGATATCTTCATACCCTATACAACCATTATATCAAAGATTCGTAAATAAGTCAATAGGCACATAATAATATCCGAAATTGGCGTTCTACATACTAGTTCAGCCGCATGCGTCGCCTCCGACGATGCAAATCAGCAACTTTCAGCCGCACGGCGTGGCGGTCGATGAGTTCCTTGGCTTTTTCCAGCTCGATGTGGTCGCGGGCTTCGGCGCGCATTTTGACGGCGCGTTCATAGGCGGCGCGGGCTTCGTCCTCAGCGATTTCGTCGCCGGATTCGGCTTCGTCCGCCAAAACTCGCACCAAATTACCGCCGGCTTCGACGATGCCGCCGGTGGTGGCGTAATATTCCAGCGCTTCGTCGGGGTCGTTCGGCTGCATGCGCACCGCCATGCTGCCCGGCGCCAGCAGCGTTACCAACGGTTCGTGTCCCGGGAAAATCGAGATCTCGCCATACGCGGTTGGCAAAATCACTTCGTAACCCTCGACGCTGAGCTTACTGCCCAGCAAAGTTACCAATTCGATTTTCACGATTTACCTTTCAGCGCGCCTGTCATATAGAACCAGTCTTCCGGTTTGTCATCGTATGTGCCCGCCAAGACGTCAGTTACGTCCTGAACCGCGTCGTCGAGCTTGACATAAGTGCCCGGAATACCAGAGAAAACCTCGGCAACGTGGAACGGCTGGCTGAAATATCGCTGCAAACGCCGAGCGCGGTTGACGGTCTGTTTTTGGCTGTCGGACAGCTCCTCCATACCGAGGATGGCGATGATGTCTTGCAAATCTTTGTATTCCTGCAACACGCGCTGCGCCTCGCGCGCCGCGGCGTAATGTTTTTCGCCCACGATTTCCGGGTCGAGGATGGTTGACGAGCTTTCCAAGGGGTCAACTGCCGGATAAATGCCGATTTCGGTCAGGGCGCGGTTCAGCACGATTGTCGAGTCCAAGTGGCTGAAAGTCGCCGCCGGCGCTGGGTCAGTCAGGTCGTCCGCCGGCACATAAACCGCCTGAACAGAGGTGACTGAGCCTTTTTTGGTGCTGGTGATGCGCTCTTGCAGCGCGCCCATTTCCTGTTGCAGGTTCGGCTGATAACCGACCGCTGACGGCATTCGCCCGAGGAGCGCCGAAACTTCCGAACCAGCCTGTGTGAAACGGAAAATGTTGTCAATGAACAGCAGCACGTCTTTGCCCTCGTCGCGGAAACTTTCGGCAATAGTCAGCCCCGTCAGCGCCACGCGCAGGCGCGCGCCCGGCGGCTCGTTCATCTGCCCGAAGACGAGACTGGTTTTGTCCAGCACACCGCTATCTTTCATCTCGTGATAAAGGTCGTTGCCCTCGCGCGTGCGTTCGCCCACGCCGGCGAACACCGAGTTGCCGCTGTGAAACTTCGCAATGTTGTTAATGAGTTCCTGAATCAGCACGGTTTTACCCACGCCCGCGCCGCCGAACAGACCGACTTTGCCGCCCTTGGTGATCGGCGCGATCAGGTCGATAACTTTGATGCCGGTTTCCAAAATCTCGGTTTTGTTGCTCTGCTGGTCGAGCGCCGGCGCCTCGCGGTGGATCGGCATTTGCTTGGCATTTTTCAGCTCGTCGCCGCCGTCGATCGGTCGCCCGATGACGTTGAACATTCGCCCCATCGTGGCTTCGCCGGTCGGCACACTGATGGGCGCGCTGGTGGCGGACACCTCGGCGCCGCGTTTTAGCCCGTCGGTGCTGGACAGGGCGATAGCGCGCACCGTGGTCTCGCTGAGGTGCTGCGCCACTTCCAACACGATTTCCGTATCGGCGTTTTTGACCGTCAACGCGTCGTTGATGGCGGGCAAAGCGCCCTTGGCGAACTCGGCATCAACCACCACACCGACGATTTGTATAATTTTTCCATTTTGCTTACTCATTTTTCCTCCTTTACATTATTCATTTCACCGCCTCCGCGCCGTTTGATATTTCGCTGATTTCCTGGGTGATGGCGGCTTGGCGGGCTTTGTTCATTTCCAGCGTCAGGTCGTCCGACAATTCAGTGGCGTTGTCGGTGGCGTTTTTCATCGCCATCATGCGCATGGAATGTTCGCTCGCCACGCTGTCCAGGATCGCCTGAACGACCTGGATTTCGATAATTCGCTCGACGACCACGTTAAAAACTTCGGCGCGCGACGGCTCGAAGATCGCTGAGCGCGCGTCGAAATCGTCTTCCTTGCCCGGCGTATGACCGGCCGGTAGCAGGTGCCACAGCCGCGCTTCCTGGGACAGGCTGGAACAATATTTGGTATAAATGATATCCACGGCGTCGATTTCGGCGCGGGCGTATTTTTCCACGGCGGTGTCGACGATGGCACGATAATCGCTGGGCGTCAGGGCGCCGGAAATACCCTTGTAAACGCCGATGACCTCGGCTTCGTCCAGCCGCGCCGCGAAATTGGCGATTTTGCGCCCGACCGCGATGGTCAAAGTTCGCACGCCGCGCTCCTTGTCCATTTTCAGCGACGCCACATAACGTTTCAAAACGTTGGAATTATAGGCTCCCGCCAAACCGGTGTCGCTGGTGATGACGACGAGCAGGCGGCTGCGCATCGGTCGATGCACAAACAGCGGGTGACCATCGGCGATGCCGTCCGCCATCAAACGCTCGATCAGCTCGGTCGCATGCGCGTGGTATTCATGCGTCGCCAAACTGGCATCGGCCGCGCGGCGCATTTTGCTGGCGCTGACCAGCTCCATCGCACCGGTGATTTGCTTGGTCGAGTTGACCGAGCGGATCCTGCCTTTTAGCTGCGAGACAGAGGGCATATTCTAAACCTCGAATCCTTTCGCGACGCTCGCGGCGGATTTTTTGATGAGCTCGAGCAGTTTGTCGTCGGGCTTGTTGCCGGTGTCGATGGTGCGGATTTCCGGCTTGTCTTTTAGCGCGGCGAGCAGCGCGGCTTTGGCGTCGTTGATTTTCGCGACCGGCACTTTGTCAAACGCGCCCTCTGTCAAAGCCAAAACGCTGACGACTTGCTGCCAGACGCTATACGGCTGATATTGCGGCTGTTTCAGCATCTCGGTTAGGCGTTGGCCGCGTTCAATCGTTGATTTCGTTTCCTCGTCCAAGTCAGAGCCGAACTGGGCGAAACTGGCGAGTTCGCGAAACTGCGCCAAGGCAAGTTTCATGCCACCGCTGACCGATTTGACGGCCTTGGTCTGCGCCGCGCCGCCGACGCGCGACACGCTCAGACCGACGCTAATTGCCGGCCGAATACCCTGATAAAACAAATCAGTTTCCAGAAAAATCTGCCCGTCGGTGATGGAAATCACGTTGGTCGGAATATACGCGCTGATGTCGCCGGCCTGAGTTTCAATAATCGGCAGCGCCGTCAGCGAGCCGCCGCCCAATTCGTCGCTGAGTTTAGCGGCACGCTCCAACAGGCGCGAGTGCAGATAAAACACGTCGCCAGGGTAAGCCTCGCGGCCGGGCGGACGACGCAGCAACAGCGACATTTGGCGATAAGCGTTGGCGTGCTTGGACAAATCGTCGTAAATAATCAGCGCGTGACCGGAGTTGTCACGGAAATATTCACCCATCGCCGCGCCAGCATAGGGCGCAAGATACAGCAGCGGCGCCGGATCGGCCGGACTGGTGGCAACGATAATCGTCTGCTCCATCACGCCCTCGCTTTTCAGCTTTTCGACCAGCCGCGCGATTTTGCTGCGTTTCTGACCGATCGCTACGTAAATATTTTTGACGCCGGTTTTTTGGCGGGCTTGGTTGATCATCGTGTCGATGGTGATAGCGGTTTTGCCGGTCTGGCGGTCACCGATGATAAGTTCGCGCTGACCGCGACCGATCGGCACCATCGTGTCGATCGCCACCACGCCGGTCATCAGCGGCTCGCTGACCGACTGGCGCGCCATCACGCCAGGCGCCGGCTGCTCGACCAAGCCGCGATTTTTGGCTTTGATCTCGCCCAAACCATCCAATGGTCGCCCCAATGGATCGACCACGCGCCCCAATAATTCCTCGCCGACCGGGACTTTGACTACCTCGCCGGACAGCGTAACTTTGGCGCCGGCGGCGACTTCGTTTTCGCTGCCCAGCAGCACCGCGCCGATTTCGTCCTCCATCAGGTTCAGCGCGAACGCCTCCGCCGTGCCACCACTGGTGGTTTCGATTTTCAGAACCTCGTTGTAGCCAGCGCCAGACAGCCCATAAATCCACGCCACGCCGTCGCCCACACGCGTCACAATACCGGCGCGCGTCAAGCCCTCGCTGGTTTCGAGCTGGGAAATCGCCTGGCGCAGCTCCGCGCTCAACTCTTTGACTGAAATATTTGCCATATTATATACTCCTTAATTTCTGTAATTTAGTGCGCACCGATGCGTCCATTTCAGCATCTGTTGTTGAAATTACAACACCACCGATCAGATCAGGATCGACAGTTTTGATAATTTCAACTTTTTGCGCGTCCGTCTGGTTTTTGATAAAAGTTTTAATCTCGCGCTCCAGCTCGTCGCTGAGCTTGCTCGCCGAAGTCACCTCTGCCGACACCAAGCCAAACCGCCGCTGGATTTCCGCCCGAATATCGCGCAGATACAGTTCCGCCAGACGCGTCTGGCGCTTTTCGCGCAGATACGTCGCCAGAGCGACGGCGATTTGCTTGGCGCTTTTGCCGCGCTCCAACAGGTCCACGATGACGGCGACCTCGCGGCGGCGACTGACTTTGGCGGGCATTATTTATTCTCCCGTTTTAGCGTATCGACGATGATTTTGGCGTCGCGGTGGTTGATTTTATCGCCGACGACTTTCTCGGTCGCCAGCGCCACCAACTCGACGACTTCGTCGCGCAGAGCTTGGCGCGCGCCCTGGACATCGCGCTCGATTTCCGCCCGAGCGCCCGCCACGATGGAGGCGGCTTTTTTGCCGGCGTTAGCTTCGGCGTCGGCGATAATGTCAGCCGATTCCTTCCTGGCGGTGGCGACAATTTCGCCGGCTTCCGCCCTGGCTTCGCGGAGCATCTTTGCCGTTTCCGCTTCGCTCGCCGCGGCTTTTTCCTCGGCTTCGCGCGCCGCCAAAACGCTGTCGGCGATCAATTTTTCACGTCGATCCAGCATTGCCGCAATTTGCGGATAAATAAACTTACCCAAAATGAAAACCAAAATCATAAAGGCTATCATCTGTAAAATCAGCATTTGCCAATCGATGCCCAGGCTGCCAAAAATGTCACCGTCCGTGGCGGTTTCGGTCGCCGTGGCAAATTGCCTCAAAAATCCCAACATTTGGGGCTCCTAGCCGACCATCGAATTACCGACGATTGCCGCCACCAAACCGATGATTGCCAGGGCGTCCGCAAAGGCAATCGCCAACACCATAAGTGTCCGATAATCGTTGATTTTCTCCGGGTTGCGCCCCGCCGCGGTCAGCGCCGCGTGCCCAATCATGCCTACCGCCATCGCTGCGCCCGCCGCCGAAATCGCATAAGTCAAACCAAAACTTAGCAGTTCCATTTTTACTCCTGTCCGGTCGCGGAAGTCGCGGGGACTCGTTGACCTTTACTTAATTTTATATTCTCATCACTGAGCAATTCCTTGCGCGTTAAACCCTTGTGATGACTGGACTCAGCGCCGTGATCGGACACGGCCAGACCGGCAAAAACTACGGTCAGAGAGAAAAAGACATAAGCCTGGATGCCGCCGACGAACATCTCGAAAATATAGAGGAAAGGCAGGAGCAGCGGGCTGGCGAACGAAGTCAGCCAAGTCACAATCATCAGCAGAACTTCGCCGGCAAAAACGTTGCCGAACAGGCGCATGCTGAGCGCCACCAAACGCGAAAATTCGGCGATCAATTCGAGCAATCCTTCGAAAAATCCCATCGGATCACGCAGTGGATTGCGCAAATAACGTCCGACATTTCCGCGAAAACCGTGCTTGATCGTCGCCATGATTTGGATCACGATAATCGTCAGAATTGCCAGTCCAAACGTCATATTCAGATCGGCGTTCGGACCGCGCAGCAGCGGCGTGCCGTTCCAGGTAATCGCCTCGCCCACAAACGGCAAAATCCCCACGTAATATTGCAGCGCGATATAGAAAAACAGCGAAATCGCGAACGGCGCCACGATACGGCAAATTTTCGGATTCGGAATAATTTCGCGCACCGTATTATACAGCCCCGTAAAACACCAAATTCCCAGGCGGGTAAAGAAACCTTTTTTGGCGCTTTCCGGCTGGCGGCTTTTATGCGCGATAAAACTCAGCCATACGATGACTAGCAAAAATCCGGCGACGCTCATCAACATCGAGTTGGTGATTTTGACGCCGGCGAACTCCAAAATCGGCTCAGCTTTGATGCTGATATGCATCGCCTCCGCCAGGAAACCACCGGTCATTTTCTGCCCTTTCGGATAGCGTGGATCTGCCTGGCGACCAGAATGGCGGCGATGACTATGCCGACGCCAACGCCGACCAGCATTCCCGTATTGACGACCCCGAGCCACCAACCCAACGCCGCACCCAGCCCCAACGAACCCAGAACCGGAATAAAAATCAACAAATTCGTCGTCACCAGCGTCGATATCACCAAGCGACTACTATCAGCGCCGGCGCCCCTGGACGGGCTTTTGATTTTGTCTTCCATGGTCCATTCCAGTGTAGCAATTTTGGTTGGTGATTTCAAGATCATATAACGATTATTTATATACTCATACGAGCCGTCGCTTGGCAAAATACGCTGGTCACCTTTTACGGAGTAGGTTTTAACTATATGGTATAATATTGTTATGAAAAGTGAACGAAAAATCCCGCTGGCCGAGCGAATGCGCCCGCAGACTCTGGATGAGGTGGTCGGGCAAGCTAAAGTTTTGCCGATGTTGAAAAATATTGTGAAAAAAGGCGAGCCGGTGTCGATGATTTTTTGGGGGCCGCCGGGCACGGGCAAAACGACTTTGGCGCGGATTATGGCGCGCGAAATGGAGGCGGATTTTGTCGAGCTGTCCGCTGTTACCAGTGGTAAAAAAGACATCGAACGCATCGTCGAGCACGCTCGTCAAAATTGGAATCTGGGGCTCAGGACGATTTTGTTCGTGGACGAAATTCACCGTTTCAACAAGGCTCAACAGGACGCTTTTTTGCCGCACGTCGAGAGCGGGCTGATCACTCTCATCGGCGCCACCACCGAAAATCCCAGCTTTGAAGTCATCACGCCGCTGATTTCGCGCACGCGCGTGGTGGTGCTGGAGCGCCTCAGCCGCGATGATATCGTGAAGATTATTGAGCGCGGCGTCGCGAAATTAAAAACCAGCAAAAAAATCGACCCCGCAACCATCGACTTCCTAGCCGAAATCAGCGCCGGCGACGCGCGGGTGGCGCTCGGCACGCTGGAGGTGGCGCTGGGTCTCGGCGGCAAAGTCACCAAAGCCAAAATCGAAGCCGCCGCCGGCAAAAAACTGCCCGGCTACGACAAAAAAGGCGATATGCACTACGACGTCATCAGCGCTTTCATCAAGTCAATGCGCGGGGGCGACGAACGCGCCGCGCTGTATTATCTGGCGCGAATGGTGGCGGCCGGCGAAGACCCCAAGTTTATCGCGCGGCGAATGGTGATTTTCGCCAGCGAAGACATCGGGCTGGCGGGCAACGGCGCGCTGGGACTGGCGTTGAACGCTTTTCAGGCGGTGGAGCGAATCGGTATGCCGGAAAGCGGACTGATTTTGGCGCACGTCGTGGTGGCGCTTGCCCGCGGCAAGAAATCGCGCGAGTCCACCGACTTGTGGTTTGATTCGACCAAACTCGCCAGCCAGTTCCCCGATTCCCCGGTGCCGCTGCACGTCCGCAACGCGCCGACCAAACTGATGCGCGATCTCGGTTTCGGCGAGGGGCAACAGTGGGTGGCGGGGTTCAAACATCAGAAACCTTACCTGCCCGACGACGCGCTGAAATTCCTGGACCGAAATCATTGATTTTTGAACAATACCACGAAATAACCGTTGGCGTTCTGGGCGGAGCCGTTGCCTTCATACGAGTAGAACACGCCGGCGCCGCCCGTCGGTCCGTCGTTGACATGCCCGCCACGTGCGAACCAGGCGCCAAAATGTGAATAATTTGACGTCCACGATTGCCGATCGCCGGTGACAGCCTGGACGGATAGCACCTCGTGCAGGCTGTGACCGCCACAATATTGGAATGTGCAAACGTCATAGCCATACGCCCAGACTCTGCTGTCCGAACCAGCGGGCGGAGTGTTGAAAATGGCGGTTGGGTAATTATCATAATACGCTGCCGGCGGCATAGTGCCGAAATTCGCCAACCCGCCGCGCGCCGCCACGGTCATGATATTGGCGCCGCCCGACAGATCGTAAATGCCGTAAATGTTATTAGTCGTGGACGCCAACTGCCCGACCGCACCGTTATAGGCGCGGCTAGTGTCGCCCGAGCACGCCGTCGGACTGGCAATGGTGCCGACGCTGAGTGCGGTGCCGTCGGTGTAAACGCCGTTTGATCCGGCGGAAGTTGGTCCGCAACCAGTGATGCCAAAGCGACTAGTTCTGCCGTCGGCATCGGCGCTGGTTGACGGATAGGCGGTGTTCGGCTTGACATTACCGACGCCGGCGCCGAATTCTGACGCCGACAAATACGCGGCGGCGCCGTAATCGCGGTTTTTCAACATGCTCGATTCAAAACTGGTCAAGTGATGCTGGTTGCGAGTCAGAGCCGTCCCAGCACCACCGTTATTAACGACATTTTCCACACCGATCGACTTGGCGAGATCATATTGCCGGCCGCCGGTTTCATAAATATTGGCGTGTTGGTTGGGCTTGACGGTCGGCGCGGTGTTGGTGCCGGTAGCGTTGAATTTGCCGATCCAAATACCGTTCAATTCAACCGCGCCAAAACTGAACGCCGGATGCGTCGTCCATGTCGTGCCGGTGGCGGCGCCGTAGTCCCGCGAATGCCCGCACGCCGTGCGGTAATCTTTGTGGTTGGCGGGCACACCGTCGCCTGGCGTTCCGGACGAGCAGCTGTCGGCGGGCGCCTTCTTGACATCGGTGGCTTTTTCAAATTTAATATCAAAGTTTTCCGGCGTGGCAATCGGCGCGTCGATGGCGCTGTGGCGCATCACTTCATAGGCATAGCGCGGCACGTAAACCCAGTAGCCCAGCACGTCGTCCTCGTCGATCTCGGTGCCGACGATCGGACCGCTGCCGTCGATATATTTCGTCGGGTCGACGACCGTCACGGCGTTCGCCCACTGTTTGTTGTCATAGTTATACCAACCACCGCCAGCCTCGGTCGTCGAAACCGCTTTCCACTTGCTGCCGTCATAGGCTATCGGCACCATGTTGTCGTCGATATCGACTTGGCAGAGGTTGACATTCTCGGCACCGCTGGCGCATAGCGGCGGTGGCGGAGGATCCACGCCGACCGCCGTGTATGTCACGGTAGCCTGATAAGTCCCGGGGGCTTGCAATTGCGGCACCGCCGCGCCATAGAAAATCGCGATGGTGTGATTCGGCGCCGCCAAACCGTCCGCCTCCGCCAACAGTGTCGACGCATCGTGCGGCAGCCGCGCAAATTTAGTATTTGCCGAAACCGTGCTAAGGTTGATATCCGAAATTGACGTCAGCGGCGAAATAGATGTTGTATAATTTGCAACGTCCGGAAAAGTAAAGCCTCCCTGGCGATAACTGTTGTCCGCATAACCCGACGGCACGGCAAATCCCCACGTGCCAGTCGCGGGGCTAACACCGGTGTTGGTGGTTAAAATACCAGGAGCCGACGGCAGATCAGTTGTTGACGGAATAAACGGCAACGGCACCGGCGGAGTCGCCCCTGTCCAATACAGACATGGTTTCTGTCCCGTGCAAGAACCGCTGTCATTCGCCTGCGCCGACAGTTGATAGCCCACGCCATTCGTAGCAACGCTCAATTCCTGGCAATTCGAGGAAAAGGTTCCGGCGCTGTGCATCGTCACGGGAATGTCCAGGGTGCTGCCGACCGTGCAATTGGTCACGCCCAGCGAAACCACAGTGTTGATATTCACGGTAGTATCAGTTTGACTCGCCCGAGTTGCGGTCGGCGACGCGAAAAATAAAACCCCGACCAAGCCCAGCAAAACCACGCCAAGCCCGCAACCCAAACCAGATAGCATCTTTTCCCTACTCATAAACATATACAGCCTCCACAACCATAAACACATTATACCTGCCCCCTGCCCATAAATGCAAGAGTTTTTGTGGTTTTTACCTAGATTACGATATCGGCGTTGCTATGCACCGCCGTGACGTCGTCCAGGTCGTCCAACGCATCAAGCACTTTGATAATTTTATCCGCCACCGACTGGTCGGCGATCTCGACCGGCGTATTGGCGATATATTCCAGCCCGGCGTCGGTCACGTTCAGCCCGGCATCAAGGATCGCCTGGCGCACGGCGCTCAGATTTTTGGCGTCGGTATAGACCACGATTTCGCCTTCCTCCTCGGCGGCGTCCTCTGCCCCGGCGTCTAGCACCGCCAGCAGCGCCTCCTCACCCGTCGCCGCCACGCGGATAACACCCTGGCGCGTGAATTGAAAAGCCACGCTGCCCGGCTCGGCGATAGTGCCGCCGTTTTTGGTCAGCGCCGTGCGCACCTCCGGGAAAGTCCGATTGCGATTGTCCGTCGCCGTCTCGATGATGATGCCGACGCCGCCCGGGCCGTAAGCCTCGTAAGTCACTTCCTCGAGTTGCGCCGCCGATTTGTCCGCCACGCGCGCGATGGCGCGGTCGATATTGGCGCTGGGCATATTGGCGCTCTTGGCTTTTTCGATCGCCAGCGCCAATGCCGAATTCAGCGCCGGATCAGTGCCGCCCCGCGCCGCGATGGCGATTTGATTGCCGATTTTGGTAAAAATCGCGCCGCGCTTGGCATCCGCCACGCCTTTTTGACGCTTGATTGTTGACCATTTACTGTGTCCGCTCATGAATTTACTCCTCGTGACTTATGACTTATTTACCCTGTATTTTATCATGTTGAAGGTATTTTTGAAACCAACCCTGTTTAATAATATCAACAAAGTGTTGTTTTCAATAATAGTTTGTGATATGATTAGTTTATTATGAATACTTTACCACAATCAAAACCAGAGAACACGAAAGTGTTACGCAGCAAATTAAAATTGCGCAAAAGCCTATTGGAGCTGCTGAAATCTCGAGCCATTAGTCGCATAACCGTCCAGGAGCTGTGCTCCGAGGCGCAGGTCAATCGCACGACTTTTTATAAATATTACAAAAACGTTGACGATTTGCTGGAACATATCGAAACCAGTATTTTGGACGATTTTCGCTATATCGCTCAACATTTGCCGGTAACCAAAAATCCGGATAGTTTTATTCATATCTGTTTGGAATTGGTTTACAAGAACAACGATATGGCGCAGGCAATTTTCGCGTCCGGTAAATACGAATTGGCGCGACAAATTTTCGGGATTTTTCACGATCAGTTTATTGAATATTGGCGCAACAGCCTGAATTGCAATGACCCGAAAACCTTGGAGATGATTTACTTTTTCGTCATGAATGGCGTTATCGGGATCGTCAGCCGCCGAACCGACGGCACCATCCAAGCCGATGCCGAGGAGCTGGGCAATTTCATTCACCGTATCACCAACCAGGGTGTGGCGGCGTTTACGCGCGCCTGAAAATAGGTTCAGGCGACAACGTTATTGTCGCGAAACTGGTGCCGCGTGCGGCGGCGCATATAAATTATGGCTGTGAGAATCAGCGCGATGACACCGGCGAACGGCGCCAGGCCAAACGTCACCTCGTGATTAGCGCCGGGTAATTGCGCCACCGCGCCCGACACCCAGATAATATAATCCAGCAAACTCTGCGCCGGCATACCAACAATCGGAGCCGCCACAGGCACAAGCCAGCCAACAATTCCAGCCACAAAAGTCAGCAACATAGTGATTGGCACAATCGGCAAAACCAGCAAATTCGCCAGCAAGCCATAGGGCGAAAACTGCCCCAACATCAGCGCGATAATCGGCATCGTCAACAGCTGCGCGCTGGTGGTTTCGATGAAAATTTGCCGAATATCGGTGCCGAGTTGTTTAAGCCGAGAAAGCTTTCGTGCTGGTTTCGCGCGTTCCCCGCCCCAAAAATAATCCTGCACCAGCGGCGCAAAAATCAGCACGCCGGCAAAAGCAAAAAACGACATATACCAGCCGGCGTCGCCCCAAACATACATCGGGTTGACGACTACGGTGGCGGCCGCCACGACTAGCAACAGAATAATCGGATGAAACTTGCGCCCAAAATACCACGCCAGCAAACTCAGCCCGGCGACCAGCGCGGCGCGCGTCATACTGGGCGAAAACCCGGTCACACAGGCAAAACCCAGCGCCAAACTACCTCCGCCAAACAGCGCCGCCAGCCGACTAATCCGCGCAAAACTACGCCGTGCAAAACGAATCAAAATCGTCAAATTATAACCGCTGGCGACCACAATATGCGTCAGCCCGGCGATCCGAAAAGCCTCGCTCACCTCTGGCGGTAAGGCGGTTTTTTGCCCCGCCAAAATCCCCATCCCCAAGTTTTGCGCCGCACCGCCGAGCGCGTTTGATAATTTCTCGCCAAAAGCGTCGCGCAAATCGCGCGCCGGATCGTCCTGCCCCGGCTGCACGCCCAGCAACCGCGCATAACTCATCGTCGCCGGAAAAGTGCCAAAACCATTTTTCAACTTGCCCGAAATCTCCACGCGGTCGCTGCGCCGCACCTCGCTAATCCGCCCCAGCGCGCTCGCCCAAACTTGCCCCGGCAACTGCACGCCGTCGATCTCCACCTCGACCAGGCGCAGCTTGACCAGATTGTCCTCCACGCTCGGATCTTCAAAAACTTTGCCCGTGAGTGTCAGATTTTGGCCCAGAAAAGCCTGATAACCCGTCAAATCAACCCGCTCAATCGTGCCGCGCCACAGCCCAACCAACATCCCCGCCAACAGCAACAGGCTGAGCGTCCAAACTCGTCGCCGCGCCAGCCCCATCGCCGCCAAAGCAACCGCCAAAACCAGCCACCACCCCTGCGCAAACACCGCCGTCGCCGGCACCAACGACAGCCCAACCCCCAGCAAAAACCCCGCCGCCAGCAGCGCAATATGCCATGAAATATGAATCCTCCGTCTGAACACCCGAAATATCATAAACCCAAGTATACAAATTTACATAAATAAAAACCAGGTGCAATTACCTGATTTTGGAGGAGCCAGCGGGGCTCGAACCCGCGACACCAGGCTTAAAAGGCCCGTGCTCTACCAACTGAGCTATGGCTCCATGCGTGGCGCGTATTTAATATACACTATATGCCGCGATATCGCAAGATGTCGCAAAGTGCGCTTTGTATTTACGAGAAACCCCCGGCCATAACACAATTGGTGTATGGTCGGGGGTAAGCGCTTGCTACTCCTTTTCCTCCTTTTCCTCCTTTTCCTCCTTTTCCGCTTGCGCCTCCGCAAGGGTCCTTCTTATTTTTGACCCTATTGATTCTGCGGGTTCTTCCGCAGAGGCTTCTGGGCTATGACGTTCTGCCGTCAGAGATCTATATCTCTGGTAGCACTCCTCTCCCCACGCGGAGTCGACCTCAGCGACAACACCGATCTTAGCAGTAGATCGGTCGAGGGTGATTTTCATACGTGTTCCTATTGGGAACACGTATGTATCATAACCGGCGGTATAGCGCCAGTCGTTGTCATCGCTTGTTACAGCCGTGCGAAAATGCTCCGCCGCGGAGGGCTCGGGATCTTCCCAGAGCCTTCCGCTTGTGCCGGACCAGTTATCGTCCTGGTCCAGCCACTCCTCCCACCAGGAGACCACCATTATATGGGTCGGTGGTCTCGACTCATCGGCGATTTCAAAAAATTTTGAATCCTCGTTGCCGCCGAAACAACCAAAAAGAACTCCTTGACTGTCGCTTCCCCAGTCAATGTTCATGGGGCTTGTCGTCTCCACGTCCTTCACGAACGACACGGGGTTGGCCGTAGGATCGCCATGCTCGTCTACGACAAGTTCCGCCGCGTGGACAAAGGTGACCCCATAATCATCGTCTTCATAGAAGAACCGCCCGTCATCCAATTGACGGTAGTTCCTCTCTGGAAAATGTTCCAGCATTTCGACCAGTGAAAAAATCTTCTTATTCATTATTCTTCTCCTTCCAACGCCAACCACATCCTTTTACGGTTAGCAATTAAAAACAATTACTGTCCCCGTGCGGACAGCGTAAAGGGCACTGGGTTAGCGCTCTTTACGCCGTCCACACAAGTGGAGATGGAGAGATGAAATGGGATTGAGGTATAAGTAGCTTGCACTTTGTTAAGGTGCTGACAATTAAGCTCATAGGGTTTTCTCTTGGTTTAAAGAGAAAACCCTGTAATTACAGGGCGAATCTGCTCTGTGATTACTGTTATTGAGTTGGAATTGTCTTGGTTGCGAGGATGATGTTTATATATCACCCTACACCCCTATTATAGCACATGGGGGTTTAAAAGTCAATATGGTTTTCAACAATCAAGCAATTTCTTCAACTCAGCCAATTCGCGCTCGGATTTGAAGGTAATTATAATCTGTCCAGCGCCGTGCCCCAGCATTTTTTGCCGCACCGACAAGCCAATTCGCTTGCCCAGCGCCTCTGTTAAATCGGTCTTTGCCTGCACAGCGCGCGCGCCGCCGTCGGTTTTGCCCTCGCGTTTGCCGCGTTTGTAACCAATCACAAATTCCTCGCTTTTGCGCACGCTCCAACCGTGCTCGACAATGCCATCGACCAGCGTTTTTTGCGCCGCCGCGTCACCATTCAGCGCCAAAACCTGCCTGGCGTGCCCTTCCGTCAAATAACCGTCCGCCACCGCCTGTTTGGCGAAATCCGGCAGGCTCATCAGCCGCAGATAATTACTGATTACGCTGACGCTTTTGCCGATTTTTTTGCTGATTTCCTCCTGGCTCATATTGAATTGCTCACGCATTTTCAGCAGCGCCGTGGAAAATTCCAGCGGTTTCAGATCCTCGCGCTGCGCATTTTCGATCAGCGATAATTCCAATTTATGCTGACCCGACAGAGTGCGCACCAACGCCGGCACGGTTTCCCGCCCCGCCATTTTCGACGCCCGCCAGCGCCGCTCGCCCGCCACGATCTGGAATTTGTCGCCACTCGCCACCACGATAATCGGCGTGATGACGCCGTGTTCGCGAATCGAATCCGCCAGCTCGCCGAGCGCCGCCTCGTCAAAATCCTTGCGCGGTTGATCGTCGTCGCGCACGATGTCGTCGACCTTTATCTGGCGCAGCTCGGAAACTTGCTCGTCCGTGCTGGCGGTGATGTCGAATTCGGACTCGATGACGTCGGTCGGAATCAGCGCCGCGAAACTCTTGCCTAAACCCCGTTTTATTGCCATTTATTTTCCAATCCTTTCCGTTAATTCACGCGCCGCCGCTTTGTAGGCGCGCGCGCCCTTGCTCAAACTGTCATACGCGCCGACCGGCAGGCCGTTGCTGGGCGCCTCCGCCAGGCGGACATTGCGCGGAATTTTGGTGGCGAAAACTTTGCCCGGGAAATGCTTTTCGATTTCGGCGTAAACCTGCGCCGACAGAGTGGTGCGGGCGTCATACATCGTGACCAAAACACCGGCGAGTTCCAGCGTCGGATTGAGCGATTTGCGCACTAGCTGCATCGTTTCGAGCAGTTGGCTGAGCCCTTCGAGCGCGTAAAACTCCGCCTGCACCGGCAGCAGCACGTATTTCGCCGCTGTCAGCGCGTTGACGGTCAGCAACCCCAGACTGGGCGGCGCGTCGATGATGACAAAATCGCAATCGCCGGCGATGGTCGCGATGGCGCTCTTGAGCCGCGCGAAACGGTCGCTGAGGGTCGCCAAGCCAGGCTCGGCATTGGCAAGCTCCGGCGTGGCAGGCACGATCGACAGGTTTTTGAACGGCAAATCAATCTTGACCGCGGCGAGCGTGGCGTTTTTTTCCATCACGTCGAGAATACTGGCGGTCAATTTGGACTTTTCCACACCCAGACCACTGGTGGCGTTGCCCTGCGGGTCAAAGTCGACTAGCAACACTCGCCGCCCCGACTTCGCCAGATAAAATGACAGATTCACCGCTGTGGTAGTCTTGCCCACACCGCCCTTCTGATTCGTTACCGCGATCACCGTCGCGCTCATTGTTTTACCCTCATGGTGCAAATATTATATCAAAAGTTTGTGAAAAGTGGTAATATTTTTACCCCAATCAGTTGGTCCGCCACCAATGGCTAACCGAACGGCGGGCTTTTTTGTGACCCTTTGAAAATCTGTGGAGGGCGATGATGTCGGAAACCACGAATCCGACGCCGAATATTAAGCCCGGATATTGCCCAACCACAGAGTAATAAACCAACCACATAACCTGGTTTATCAGCAACAGAACACGAATGCTGTTTTCCTTCCTCTGGAAAAGTGAGCAGATATAAACAGAGCTCCCGACCAGCGCGAATATGTCGATAACCGTCGGCGCAATCAGCAGCCACCCCACGAACATGATCGCCAGGAACAACCACATCAGCCCCGGTCTCACCTTGCCGTGGCGTTTATCACTTTTATAGTAAATATACAGGGCTGGCAGGAGCGTCAGCATGTTCGTCATGAACCCGCCCCACGCCCCCAACAGAGCCAGCGCCGCGCCCGCGACCAAAGTGTTGGCGACCAGGAAATAGACCATGTGACGCTTGTCCTTGAACTGGACGCTGCAAATAAAAATCAGCGCCGCCACCGCCCCGAGAATCTGCGCCGTGAAAAAGCTGTCCATGGCTAATATTGTAGCATTAACGGAATAGCCGACCAAATTTTGCGGGTTTTGTTATTCCGTCGCTGGTCTCATTAGATTATTTTATCGCTGTGATTTCAATCACCGAATACCGCTGCCGGTGACCACCTTCGGTGTGGACGCGTTTTTTGCTCTTGTAGCGGATATAGCGGACTTTGTCGCCCTTGATTTCCGGCTCGACGATTTTGGCGCTGACTTTCGCGCCCGCGACCTCTGGTGTGCCAACCTTTGATTTGTCGCCGTCCACCAACATCAGTGGCGCGAAGTCCAGTTTGTCGCCCGCCTTCGCCCCGTCGATCAAATCGACTTGGACTTTTTCCCCTTCGGCGACCAAGTATTGCTTACCGCCGCTCACGATTACTGCTTTCATATTTTCCTTTCACACGCGTTTTTGCCGCGCGGCGAACCTATCGCCAACGCCCGCGTGAAACTTATAATTTAACTTTGCAATTTTAGCAGACTTTTATGATTTTAGCAAATTTGACACAGAAGCCAACTACTCGACCGTCGCGTTCACGGCTCTTTGGTAGTAGCCCCTTCATCTGCTGCGGTGATGGCGATCGGACCGGATTTGATGACGCGATCCTCGTTCGGACGATAGACTATGAACATTTTATCCTCGGAGTAAATAATAATTTTATCCTCGTTTTCCAGCGTCACGCCTAACGAAGTCGCCATCTGTTTGGAATCATCCGCTTCCTTGTCGGACACGGCATAGATTATCGGCGTCGAGCTGGGCAGCTGGATCAGCCTCGAAACCTTACCCAACAGGTCGCTGTTAGCTTTCTCGGCTTCAGCCGCTACCTGTTGCGGGTCGCGCAGACGCTGGTTTTCCTGGTATTGCAACACGACGAGCGTCGCCAGACCGCAGATGACCAGGACGACCAGAGCCACAAGCAACGGCTTCGATACATTGCGCTTTTTTGGAGCTTTTGGCGCCTCGCCCGACTCAGATTTTCGCGGAGTTTCATTTTTTTTACCGACATCAACCATAGCTGGCTCACTTTTCGCGGTCAATCCGTCGTTAGACTGATTTTCGCTCTCGCGAGGCGGCTCAGCAGGTTTCCTTTCGTCACCCGACCCTGGACCTAGCCCTTCTCGTTCGCGCCACAGATTATCTAATTTTATGCCGTCGAGATCTTTCATCTTCCCCCTATTTTACAGTTATGCTAATTATACCAGCCGCTCAAACATTCGACAAGAGTTTTTTGCTAAATAGTTTTTCGGCGTTTCGGGTGGTGATCTCGGCGATGTCGGCGACGGCCATTTTGCGGCGCTGCGCCAGGCACGCCGCGATGTCA
This sequence comes from Candidatus Nomurabacteria bacterium, assembly GCA_031280785.1. Classification (GTDB taxonomy): domain Bacteria; phylum Patescibacteriota; class Saccharimonadia; order Saccharimonadales; family Saccharimonadaceae; genus JAITGI01. Next base: position 15,504 of record JAITGI010000027.1, on the reverse strand, counting down.
GCGACATACGCTGGCTGATTGATTTTGCCGCGATGCGGGTGCGGCGCCAGGAACGGCGCGTCGGTTTCCAGTAAGATTCGACCCATGGGCACAGCGTCGAAAACCACGTCCAAATCCGCCTGCCGATTAAACGTCAAAATCCCGTTCAGGCTGATCAGTAGCCCGCGCGATAACGCCTTTTCCATATTTGTCACGTTGTCGGTAAAGCTGTGCAAAGTCCCCCGACACGGAAAACTGTCGAAAATAGCCCAGAAATCATCAAATGCCTCGCGGACATGAAAACTCACCGGCAAATCATATCTCGTCGCCAAATCCAGCTGCGCTTCGAACAATTTTATCTGCGCGCTGCGATCGTCGCGCCCCCGATGATAATCAAGTCCGATATCACCCAGCCCAAGTAATTTGCTCGCCTCCGACTGGTTATTCTTGACAATCTCGTCCAGCTCGTCCAGCGTGCCACGCGGCGCCTCGCCCGGATGAATGCCGATGACGGCAAAAACGCCGTCGTGCACCGCCGCAAATTCCACCGCAGCGCGCGAGTTCGCCACGTCGGTCCCGACCGTGATGACGCGCCCCACGCCAGCCGCGCGCGCCGCCGCCAAAACCGGCTCGACCGCCAAACCAAAATCCGTGTCATGGATGTGGCAATGTGTATCAATTAAATTCATACGCCCATTATACGTGAAAAACCCGCCGTTTGAAATTATCAAATGGCGGGTTTTGTGAAGTTATTGTTATGTTGGCTCCTCCCTTCTCTCAGCAGCCCGTTTGGCATCATTTGCCAAGCGACGCATGTCACTCGAGTAATCTCGAATAAACATGCCCAAAAACGTGATTGCGATGGCAATCACAAAAAACACTACGGGCTTTAATCCTCCTGCCCAATCGTCAGACATGGGAAATCTCTCCCGGAATATCACGATTATTCCAAATCCGAATCCGAAGAGAAATGTGAATACCGGTATCAAGTCATACGCCCGCAAATATGGCGCGAATTTCTGCCGAGTATTTGTGCGGAAAAATGCACAATACATCAGTAATATTGATACCACCGCAAACATTGCGCCGACGAAAAAAGCCGCTCCTATAATTTGAGCGGCTAGTTGCCAATCAAAATTATGAAACATCGTGGTCGCCTCCTTTTTTCTTCCACCGCGCGATCATAGTATGAGCAACGATGCCGAGCGCAGTGAACGCTATAACTGCAAAAAACGCAATAGTAATTGCGCAGGCATAGACGCTACCCATTTTTTGTCCTCCTTTTTTTCGCAAGCCTCGTCACGATAATTTCAGTGACAACGCTTACTGCGGCAACGGCAAATAGGATATTGCCGATGGTGCTCGGTATTTCGAGCACTCTGATTATAGAAAACATTTTTCCACCTCCTTCGGAAAAACAATAACTTTTCAAGTTTCGTTCACAAAAAGCCGGATTGCCCCGTGAATTGTTGGCATTATATAACTATTTTTTACTTTTTGCAAATGTCGGTGACAAATTTTAAAACCCCGCCATGGTTGACGGGGTAGTGGTAAAGACTAGTTAAAGAAGTTTGTTCAGCACGTACATCGATGCGTCGATCGTAGTTGAGCCGTAACTCCCGCCGAATATCACTATCATGACAAGAACCGTAGTGCTCCGCGCCGCAAGTTCAGGCGCCATATCCTCTTTGGACGTAATTTCATGATACTCGTGGTCCCAGAACTCCATAGATGATTTAAGCACTTCCTCCTCAAGCCCATTCTTTGGGATATTAAGCGCTAGTAAAACTTGCGCAATCAACTTCTCTGCGTCTTCCCTGGTTTTAATCAAAAGTTCGTCCCGGCTTTTCATTATGACACCTCCTGTCAAACTCCGGAAATAATTGCGGTCAGCGACGATAAACAACAAAATGAATAGGTATTAGCCATAAAGGCTAATACTAAACACTAGTGTTTATGCCACAAACCGACGCGATTCACATTGCGTCACTATCATTGTATCATAGCCAACACTATATGTCAACTTTCGGGAATAGAATCGGCGCCGGCTGGACAGTATCGCCATCGAAAACCGCACGAATTTTAGCGGCAGCGTCGGGCAGGAACGGTGTGAGCAGTGCCTGAATTATCATGATGTCGCCCCACAGGACGTTCAGAACTTGCGCCATCTCGGCGGAGTCGGTTTTCGCCAGCGCCCACGGTTTGGTTTCGTCGATATAGCGATTACACGACTGCACCGCCGTCCAAATCGTTTCCAAAGCGCGGTGATATTCAAACTTTTTCATAAATTTGTGAAACTCTGCCACCTCGGCGGCGATGCGCGATTGACTGTCCCGCCAAGCGCTGGGCACGTCGTATTTGTCGATCATATTCGCCAGACGACTGACCAAATTGCCGAGATCATTCGCCAGCTCGCCGTTATACGCCGCGATGAATTTCTCCGTCGTGTAATCGCCGTCCTCGAATGTCGGAATATGCCGCAGGAAAAAATACCGCACGGCGTCGACGCCGTATTGCTCGACCAGCTCGATCGGATCAACCACGTTGCCCAGGGATTTACTCATTTTAGTATTATCAACATTTATAAAACCGTGCGCCAGCAGCGTGCGCGGCAATTTCAGCCCCAGCGCCAACAACATCGCCGGCCAGATGATAGCGTGAAAACGCAAAATGTCTTTGCCGACAACCTGGACGTGCGCCGGCCAAAAATCAGCGGCGAAATCGTCGTCCGGATAGCTCAGCGCCGTGATGTAATTGGAAAGCGCATCCACCCAGACATACATGACTTGGGCGTCGTCGTCCGGCACCGGCACGCCCCACGCCAGCTTTTCGAGCGGACGGCTGATACTGACGTCCTGGGCGCCGTCCTTGATCAGTTCCAGGATTTCCCGACCGCGAAATTCCGGCACGACCGCCGTGCGCACAAATTCGCGAATTTGGTCGGTGAATTTACTGACGCGCAAATAATAGTTTTCCTCGGAAACTTTTTCCAGTGGTTTTTGATGATCCGGGCATTGATAATCCATAGCGCGCGCCTCAGTTTCGGTCACGAAACTTTCGCAGCCGCTGCAATACCAACCCTGGTATTTGGATTTATAAATCACGCCCGCCGCGTCCAGCCGACGCCAAATTTCCTGGCAGCGGCGCGCGTGTTCGGGGTCGGACGTGCGGACATAATCGGTCACGCCGACGTTCAATTTGGCGATCATGACGCGAAAAGTCGGCGCCAAATCGTCGACGAATTGCTGGGGGCTGACGCCGGCTTCGCGAGCTTTTTGCTCGACCTTGGTGCCATGCTCGTCGGCACCGGCGGACATGCGAACCTCGTGCCCGCCTATGGTTTCATGGCGCGCCCAAACGTCCGCCAACAAATAATCCATGGCGTGCCCGATATGCGGTCGCGCGTTCAGATACGGAATAGCCGTCGTGATGTATTTTTTCATAACACCTATTTTATCACACCTCATTCAAACGACAGCCGCCGGAAATAGAAAATTCCCGCCAAAAACCAGCCGACCGCAATCACGCCGCAAATCAGCGTGAATAGCGGCAGCCCCAGCAACAGAATCAGCGGCATCGACATCGCCGTCACCAAGCCGCCGCCCATCAGCGGCTCGAACAGCATTTGTTTATAGCCAAACGCCTCGACGGCACCCGTGCGATTTTTCGGGTCGAGCATTTGGGCGAACAGTAGCCCCGTCGCCGTCATACCCATCGCCTGACCGAAGCTAATCATGGCATTATGAAACCAATAACGCGTAAAAATCCGCCGCGCCAGGATCAGCACCGCCGCCAAAATCCAAATCGCACCCGCCACGAACAAAATCCAGAACGACGCCGCCAGGTTCGGCTGGCGGAAAAATTCCAGCGACATCGTGCCAACCGCCGTCATAATCAAAATCCCCAGCGACAGCGTCGAAATCAGCGAATTTGCCGTCATGGAAATCCGCACACCCAGCCGATAACATAGCTTGTTCACGATCAGCCCGCCGAACAGACAAATACTGAACGCCGGCACGTAACCAAAAACCTTTACCCCGGCTTGACCCCAGGTGGCGTCCTCGATGGCGATCAAAATCGCCCGAATGCCAAAACCCAGCCCCAGCGACAACATCACCAAAAACGCATGGCGCACCAGCTTGCGCACCGTCAGGCGCCGATCATGCATTTCCTTATACTGTAAATGAATCCGATGGATAATCGTATAGTGATAAAAACGCTGCTTTTCGCGATGAATCAGCGGCTGAGTTTTCTCGGCGTGACCGCGACGATGACCCCAGTTGATCAGGATAATGCCGATGATCAGCGCCGAAACCAGGCTGAGCGTCGCCAGCCCATTCGCCATCGCTGCGCCGTCATGAAAACCCAGGTCGTTGAAAACCGGCGTCAGCCCCGCCACCGTGCCGTGACCGCCTTCGAAACTGATTTCCAACAGGCTGGCAACCAGCGGCGTGTCGCCGAACAGCGGTATCAGCAGCAACAGCGCCACCAGCCCGCCGACCAGATACTGCCCCCACGCCACCATCTGCCCAAAGGCAATTTGCCGCCCCGACAAGCTCCACATCTGGCGCAGTTTCAGCGCCGGATGCCCCAGGAACAGACAGGCAAAAACGATATTGATGAGCACCCCCGGCAGCGGCGCCCATGTCGTGTAAAAATCCGCCGGCAGCGCGAGCTCCGGGTGCCACCGCCCCAGCACTTGCGGTCCCACCGCCAGAATAATAATCCCCGCCACCAACGCCACCGGCAAATACAGCCGGCGCAAAATCGAAGTCTTGGCAATCGTATACGCCACCACAAAAATCAGCAACAAGATCAGCACCGATTCGAGGTGATGCAATAAATAATATTCGGTGATGTTGGTCATGTTTACTATTTTAGCATATTGTTTTTTGTCGCTGTGCGTGCGAGTAGAAGAAAACCCGACTTAGTCGGGTTTTATATTACTCAGCTTTTTTCTTCTTCTTGCCCGGCGACCGTAGAATAAATATGTTTTTATTTTATTTATTATTACAGCTAATAACAATATCATTGTAGCAACATATAGAAAAATAGTAATGACCACATTATAGTCTATACTAAAAATGGTCACAGTATTCCCTATGTTAAAACTTCTCACGAAAAATATAGCCATGGCGCAAGCTGCAGCCGCAAAAATCAATCTGGATCGCAGGTTTCGTAATTTCTCAAACTCCTTCCATGCATACTTTTCTTCTTCCCTAGTTTCAGCCATACCCATCAGCCAAAAATTAATAAAATGCTCCTTTTGTGGTGATAAAGCAATAAGAAACATTATGCCTATAACTATTATAATGGTATCCATTTTTTTGCACCTCCTAAAAAAACTGTAAATGTGCCATGACCAACGACGATGAATCTAGATTGCATGACTTCAAGCGAGTGATGCAAAAGAAATTCCTTTTGCCCGGTCAAACTCTTCGTGATATTCGAAATGAATATCTAACACTAACATTGTGTCACGCCTGAGCCGATAAGTCAATAATGCGCCTTTCCCTGTGTGTATAGATAGAAAAAACCCGACTTAGTCGGGTTTTCCGGCGTTGTCGGGTTGTTGCTCTTTTAGGAGATTAACATATTTTAAGATTTCACTTTTAGTATTAAACATAAAGTTCATAACTAATAACACTAAAAAAATAACTGCGCCGATAAGTATAGAATCGATTAAAAATTTTATCACAAAGGTGATAATTACGCCTGAATATATGGCGCACACGACCAGTCTAAATCTTAATAGAAAAACCTCTAATTTGTTGGCGGCTTTTAATGTCGTCCTTCGCAAAAAAGATACTTCATGAAAGAGCTCTTTCGATACTTCTTCGCCATTGATATATTTTTTTTCTCCCACCACATGACCCTCGTCAGCAGGTATCATCTTGAACGATTTTATATATCGGACGCTATCAATAATATTGTCGCATTTGTCACTAACGACAAATTGGACGATTGTTAAAACTAAAACTACGGCTAAAGCTACGTTTTGAAAAGATAATATGTCCATTTTTTTTACCTCCATGTGAACTGTAAATGTGCGCGGGCGGCGACAATGAATTAAACCCGTTTCACTCTGATGAGTGAAACAAAAGCAATTGCTTTTGCCGACCTGCGCCGTGTTTATCCAACGATATTGTCGAATGACTGCATTATCTCACACCAATCCTCAATCGTCAAGTCCTGGGCGCGTAGATTTGGGTTAATGCCGGCAGTATGTAACAGTATTTCAGCTTCCGCAACAGGGGTGTTTAGTCCGCCGGACAGCGCAGTGCGTAACTTTTTGCGGCGCGCTGAAAAGCCGGCTTTGACGATGCGGAAAAATAGTTTTTCCTGGTCTGGCGATAAATCGCGACCGCTCGGACGGGGGCGTAAAATCACGACCTGACTGTCGACCTTTGGCGGCGGCGTAAACAGCCGCGCCGGCACCACCGGTCCCAGGCTGACTTCGGCGTGGAACTGCGCCGCTACCGCCAGAATCGACATCGCGCCGGGCTTTGCCGCCAAACGTTCGGCGACTTCGCGCTGGACGAGCAGCGCCGCCACGCACGGCTTGTTCCGAGCGCTCAATAGTTGCATAATTATGGGATTTGTGATATAATAGGGGATATTAGCCGCGACTTTATACCCCGCCGGCAAACGACTCAAATCAAATCGCAAAAAATCCCCGGGGATGATTTCGACACTTTTGGACTCCGCAAACTCCCGGCTCAACCTCGCCGCCAAATCCGGGTCAAACTCCACCGCCAACACTCGCCCAGCGCGCGCCGCTAAAACTCGCGTCAAGGTGCCCAGCCCCGGACCAATTTCCAATACCGTGTCGCCGGACACAACCTCGGCGCAATCGGCGATCGCGCTCAAAACCGCCTCGTCCCTTAGCCAATGCTGCCCCAGCGATTTGTCGGGTTTCGGCGTCGTTTTGCCGGGCGATGTTTGGGCGCGAACGGACATTTTAATGACTCGCCAAAATATTATAGGCGTATTCGATCCGCCGCGTCTGCATGCAAACGCCACAGCGCTCGAAACGATCCTGGAAAATAATCACGGCTTCCTCGACAGTGGTCGCCGCCAATAAACTATTTTTAACCGCACGATAACCGCCATTTAATTCAATCATCAGAAAATCTAATTGTGTGTAAATGCTGTATGGATCGTCCATCGCCATCAGCGCCGCCCGCCGACCGCCCGTCCATTGCGCCAGACCGTCGCCAGATGTCTGGAAGCCGTGTTCCTGTTGCAAATTGCCCATGATGCCCGCGGTCTGCTCGCGGCTGAAACCCTGGGCGCGCAGGTAATTCCAGGTGATATTTTCGTTCTCGGACGGCGTGGTATAGCTGCCCTTGCGCTTGATGCCGACGATCTCGATCTGTGATTTCGGCGACAGCGTGACCAAGCTCTGGATTTCGGTGCGACCGACTTCGACGCCGCCACGAATTTCGATTTCATAAGTCACGGATTTACGACCGTTCTCGCCCACCGTTTGCACCTCGTGATAGCCGATGTCATGGTCGTTGCTCTGGATAGTTTCGATTTCAAACGGCACATCCTCGTCAACGGTGATGACATTTTTACCCTCGCGCCAAACCTTGATCTCCATATCGCGCGCGATCGGCGCGCTGAGCGACGGCGTGATACTGTCGTGCTCGTCCAGTTTCAGGCCTTTCTCGTCCAGAAATTCCGCCACTGTCGCCGCCTGGGTGCGCTGGCTCGTCGTCTGACCATACAGGCTGAGACGAACCGGCACGGCGCGGCGAATTTGCACGCGCATAATGGCGCCGTCGGCTTCCAAAATGTCGCCCTCGCGCCGAATGTCAGCGACGTCCTCGGCATAGAGGCTGACATCCGCCGCCTGAGCGATAGTTTTGCCGGTCTGCGCCGCTGTCACTACGCGAGTTTGCCGCCCGCCGTCGATGACCACCACCGGTCGGGCGCGGTAAATATTGACACTGTAACTGCTGGCTATGAGCTCGGTGCCGACGGTCGGTTCGATGATGTCGGCTTTGTCGACCTCGATTTCCGCCTGTTTCAGGGCGCCGGCGACAGTTCCGGCACTGGTCAAAATCGTTTTCGAAGTGCCGTCGTCATAAAACGTGACAAGCCGACCATTTTCGTCAACCGTGCGCGGACGAACCGACAAAACCGTGATCAAACTAATCAGCGACCCCAACAAAATCACGCTCGCCACAACAACCAGCCACAGCGGTAAACGCCAACCGAAAAATCGCAGTTCTCGCATAAAAAACTTGTTCATTACTTGTGCGTAATTATATCACATTATTGTTTTTATGATTAGGTCGCCTGCCAAGATTCACCATTCAGCGCAGACGCCCAAACAAATCGCCCAACAATTTTCGCGTCCGATCGTATATATCGGGGATCGAGCTGGCACGAGGACCGGCAATGTTCAGCTCTATTTCGCGGTCGGCAAATTTTTCGTTCAGCCAGTCGACTAACTTTGTCATCTCTTTTTCGTGCCGCATGATAAAATACGGTTTTTTAAGTTTTTTCGCAGCCGTCACCGTCAATTCAGTTCCGGGCGACAGTTCTCCGTCCACCGGGTAAAAAATCAACGTGGCGTCCGCGTCCCATACATTCAGAACGGTGCGCTGGCTGTAACCGGAGTAATTCGTTTCGCGAAGTTCGGGATACTTCACCAGTAAACCTGGCGCCTCATCATGGTCCTCGGCGACCCCCCCCCGCGGGCACCAGCCAGCAATCGCCATACCAAATTCACGAGCAACGTCCAGTGCCGCCCGATCAACCCCAGTTTGTCCGCCGCTGCGTATGGTCACAATTTTCATATTATGTCTAAATTGTATAGCTAATTCTGCATTTTTTCAATAACATCTCGCGCTTCTGGTGTTAACTTTGGTTTTCCTATACGAACGTTTTACCCCTTTTCGTAGTGGAACGTTCGTATTCCGGTGAGGGTTGAAACGGCTATCATAATTCGGTCTCCTGGCGCCCAGCCTCAACCAACACCACGGCTCGCTCCGGATCATCGTCGGTCGTGACATAAATAGTCAAGTCAGCTTGTTGCGGTTTTGACAGCGGCACGTTAAATTTCACTTCCTTGACCACGTAAACTGTTCTGTTACCGTCGATGTCGATGTAAATTTTGTCCTGGTTTTTTATCCTCCACGATTGATAAACGGAGGACAATCGCAACGTTTCCCATGGCGTTGCGCCGAGCACACGCTGTTTCGCCGACAGATTTAGGGTTTTGCCCGTCCATTTATAGACAGCGCCGCCCTCCGTAACTTTTTCACTAATCATGACGTTGATACCGACCGACGGAATGCGCATGATATTTAGGTTTTTTTCAGGCGTCCCTTTTGTCGCGGCTTGTTCGATGGCGTATTTTTCACCTGGGTTCCGGACAAAAATGTCTGGGGCAAAATAATTTATGACCATATATATACCGATCAAACCGAGCGAGATGGTCATTGCTGCCACGGCTCGCCTCGAAAAGAGACCGCCGTGAGGCTTGACGCCGTTTTGCAAATCATAGTACATATGAATAAATTTTATCACAAAAGGCTTGGTTGGTGTTATCTATAAAAAATGAAACAAAAAACGGCTCGGGGGAGCCGAAATTCGTCGTATTTTTCCAAATTGGTGCGCGAGAGAGGGATCGAACCTCCACGCCCGAAGGCACATGCTCCTAAGGCATGCGTGTATACCAATTTCACCACTCGCGCGAAATAGTTACAGCGCCATGATTCTACCATTTTTTACCGGATAGCGCAACGCTGTTGTGTCTACTCCGCAAACTGCGAATTATAAAGTTTGGCGTAAAAACCATCGGCGCGCAACAACTCGCGGTGCGTGCCCTGTTCGATGATGTTGCCGTTTTGCATGACCAGGATCAAGTCGGCGTTTTTAATTGTCGACAGGCGATGGGCGATGACGAAACTGGTGCGACCGGCGGTCAATTTTTCCATGGCGCGCTGGATCAACACTTCGGTGCGGGTGTCGACGCTGCTGGTCGCCTCGTCCAGGATCAGCATCGGCGCGTCCGCCAACATGGCACGGGCGATCGTCAGCAACTGCTTTTCGCCCACGCTGATATTTTCGCTGTCTTCGTCGATGCGCGTGTCATAGCCGTCCGGCAGCGAGCGCACGAAATGATCGACGTGCGCCGAAACAGCGGCGTGCTTAATTTGCTCACGATCAGCGTTCAGATCGCCATACGCCAGATTTTCGTAAATCGTGCCGTTCGTCAGCCAAGTGTCCTGCAACACCATGCCGAACAGCTCACGCACATCGGCGCGGCGCATGGCGCGCGTGTCCACGCCGTCGACCTTGATGGTGCCGGAATCGACGTCGTAAAACCGCATCAGCAAGTTCACGATGGTGGTTTTGCCAGCGCCGGTCGGGCCGACGATGGCGACTTTTTGCCCGGGACGAATGTGGGCGTTGAAGTTCCGGATGACTTTTTTGCCTTTTTCATAGCCAAAATTGACGCCGTTAAATTCGACTTCGCCGCGCACAGATTCGATGATTTGCGGATTCGTCGGGTCAGGCGCCTCGTCCGGCTCCGCCAAGAAATCAAAAACGCGCTCGCTCGCCGCCGCCGTCGACTGCAACAGATTCATAATCTGCGCAACCTGGGTAATCGGCTGCTGCATTTGGCTGACGTATTGAATAAACGCCTGGATGTCGCCGATGCTCAGCCGCCCGTTCAGCGCCAGCCAACCGCCCAACACCGCCGTCGCCACATAGCCCAGATTGCCGATAAATTGCATCAGCGGCATCATCAAACCTGACAAAAATTGCGACTTCCAACTGCTGGCATAGAGTCGCTGGTTGATAGTATTGAACCGCCGCATCGCCCCAGCCTCCGCCGAATAAGCCTTGACGATCAGCTGTCCGGCATAGTTTTCCTCGACGTGCCCGTTGATATCGGCAATGCTATCCTGCTGTGATTTGAAATGTTTTTGAGTTTTCTTGGTTATCGTGCCTACGAAAACAAAACTGATCACCAGCACGCCCAGCGCCACCAACGTCATCAGCCAACTGATCGAAATCATCATCGCCAACACGCCGACAATCAGCACCACAGACGAAATTGCCTGGCTGAACGCCTGATTCAGCGTCTGACCGATGGTGTCCACGTCGTTCGTCACGCGACTCAGCGTATCGCCGTATTGCACGCGATCAAAATAACCAATCGGCAATCGATTGATTTTCCGACTCAGCCGCGCCCGCAAATCACGCATGGCGCGCTGCACCAGACCGCTCAGCACCCAACCGCTGACATAATTCGCCAGGCACGACAACACATAGAGCGTGATCAAAACCAGCGCGATTTCCGCCAATTTTTCGTAATGAAAAGCCGGTTTGGCGGCGCCCAGATCCAGGTTTTCGATCAATTCACGCTGGGCGGAGGGGATCTTGTCCAAGTCGGACGCCTCGCCCAGATTTTTTTGACTTTCCGCCAAGCCCGACAAAACCTGCGGCGGCAATTGCCCGGTCTGCGCCAGGTTTTGCAAGGTCTCCGGCAAATTCTTGACCGTCGTGCCCGCCGGCAATTCCAGCTCCGCCGGCAAACTACCCCGCACCGCTTCGTATGATTTTATCGAAATGAAATCGTCCACAATTTGGTTCGTCATATTGCCCAGGATTTTCGGGCTGACGATGGAAAAAATCGTCGAGATAATTGTCAGCAACACCGTGATGGAAATGGCGATTCGATGCGGTCGCAGCACGCTCCACAGGCTTTTCATGGCGCGGCTGAAATTCTTCGGCTTGGCGTCGCCCATCATCATTGGTCCGCCCGGCATGCCGCCGCGCCTGTTGTCGTGTCGGCGTTTATTAGCCATGTTGCTCCTTGTCCGCCAATTTCATTTCCGCTGTCATCTCATCATCCGACAGCTGACTGGCGGCGATTTCGCGATACACGGCACAATTTTTCAGTAGCTCATAGTGGCGACCGATACCCGCGATTTTTCCCCGATCCAGCACCACGATTTGGTCGGCTTTTTTAATCGTGCCGATACGCTGTGCCACAATCATCACCGTGGCATCGCTGGTATTTTTGCTCAGCGCCGCACGCAAATTCTTGTCCGTGCGATAATCCAGTGCCGAAAAACTGTCATCAAATATATAGATTTCCGGTCGGCGAGCAATCGCCCGCGCAATCGACAGACGCTGTTTTTGACCACCGCTGACGTTGTTGCCGCCTTGGGCGATCGGCGCTTTCAGCTTGCCGGACAATTTGCTAACAAAGCTTTTTGCCTGCGCCACGTCCAGGGCGCGCTTGATGTTTTTGCCGTCGTTCTTGCTGCTGCCGAACGCCACATTCGACTGCACGGTGCCGCTGAACAGGACGCCTTTTTGCGGCACATAACCGATTCGGCTCATCAGATCACGTTGGCTCATCTGGCGCACGTTGACGCCGTCGACCAAAACTTCGCCGCTGGTGGTGTCGAAAAAACGCGGCACCAGATTAACCAATGTCGACTTGCCGCTGCCAGTGCTGCCGATGAACGCCGTAGTTTTACCCGGGCGCGTGCTGAACGAAATATTTTTCAAAACGGCGTCCTCGGCGCCAGGATAGGCAAAACTGACGTCGCGAAACTCGACCACGCCGCGCAAATTCCGGGCGGGCTTTTTCGCACTGCCAGGAAACTGAATCGAATTCGTCGTGTTCAGCACTTCGTTGATACGTTTCCATGAAACCGCGCCGCGCGGCACCATGATAAACGTCATCGCCAGGAACATAAACGCCATCATAACCTGCATGGCATATTGCATGAACGCCATCAGGTCGCCGATCTCCACCACGCCGCCGTCGATATAGCCGGCGCCCACCCAAATCACCAACAGCGTTGCCACATTCAAAGTCAGCCCGACCACCGGGAAAACCAAAACCATCAGGCGGTTGACGAACAGGTTTACGCGCGTCAAGTCCTCGTTGGCGGCGTCGAATTTCTGCTCTTCGCGTGCCTCGTTATTGAACGCTCGCACCACTCGCAAACCGGTTAAATTTTCGCGCGTGACTTGGTTCAGCTTGTCGACTAATTTTTGCAATTTGCTGAATTTTGGCAAGGCAAAGACAAAAACCACCGCGATTAACGCTAATAAAACGCCCACCGCCAGGGCGATAATCCAGGTCATATCGGGCGCCGTGCCAAACGCCATCATGATCGCGCCGACGCCCATAATCGGCGCCTGCAAGCTCATGCGCAGCGCCATCGTGGTCACCATTTGGACCTGATTGATGTCGTTGGTCGAACGCGTCACCAGCGACGATGTCGAAAATTTGCTCATTTCCGTCATCGAAAAACTCATAATTTTAGCAAAGAGATCCTGGCGCACCCGCAGCGCCAAACCGGCGCCGATCCGCGACGCCAAAAAACCCGCCACTACTGTGCCGACGCCGCCAACAAAAGTCACGCCAAGCATCTCCACGCCCTTGCCGACGATAAGGTCCTGGTCGCCGCCCACGATCCCCTGATCGACGATTTGGCTCATCATCGACGGCAATTCCAGGCTACACCAAACTTGCAACGCCAGCCCCGCCAGTAGCAAAATCACTTGCCACCAATAGCGGCCGAGATAGCGGAAAAACCTATGCATTTGGCTTTTTCCTCGTGTCCAGGTCGTCCAGCATTTCGCCCATCATGTGATATTTTTGGCGCATCATGCCCATGTGACGCTCAAATGTATGCTCGTCCACGACAGTGATGGCTTTTTCGTGCGGCAAACCCGCCAGCACGACCTTGTCGCCAGGGTTCAGGTTCATCTCGCGGCGCGCTTCGACAGGGATGACGATTTGACCTTTCGGTCCGATCGTGCCGACGCCATAGAGTCTAAATTTGTGATGTATGTCATGCATAATGTATGACATGTTATACAAGTTATACATGTATGTCAACACTTTTATCATTAAAAGTTGTGGAAAAGTTCAATAAATAATTTCATAAAAGTCAAACTCAACAACATATTATCTAGTTTTTCAAGGACGGACCTTGTAAAAATTCGGCGACGCTCCGAAAAAAATATCCTATTCAAAACGGAAGACTGCTAGTCCCGCATCTCCGTAACTACGTTTGTCCACCACAACAACTCCATTAACGGTCGGGGCACACAGTCTTCCTGGATATGATAATACCATAAGTCCTTTGGGCTTTACAAGCTTTTTTAGTTCGAAAGCTGTGGAAAAGTAGTCCGGTTTGTCGAAAAAATGATACGGCGGATCGGCGAACACGACGTCATAGGCGATTCGCGTGCCGTTCGCCGCGGTCATTTTCGCCACGCGGTCGTCGATAAAGCCGTGCACGCTCATTTTATATAACTTCGCTCGCGCCTCCACGCCCAGCCCGGCGATATTTTCGGCGATAATCCGCTGAGCTTTTTTGTCGCGCTCTACAAAATCAACAGTGGTCGCGCCGCGACTCAGCGCCTCCAACCCGACCGCGCCCGACCCGGCATAGGCGTCCAGCACCAGCGCGCCACTGACATCTATTATATTAAACAGCCCCGAGCGCACCCGGTCGCCCATCGGGTGCGTCGTCCGCCCATCCGGCGCCGCGATCCACCGCCCACCGAACTCGCCGCTGATAATTCTGAGTTTTGACATAGTTTAATGATATAATTTTAGCTGTTTGAGGTCAAATTTTGAATATCATTTTGTTCAAAAATCAGCGCGGTTCTGGTATGATAGTTCCCGTATGCAAAGCAAAAACATTTTGGAGGGTCTAAACGAATCGCAGGCACAGGCGGTCTTACACGAGCGTGGACCGCTGTTGATTTTGGCGGGCGCGGGCAGCGGCAAGACTAAAACTTTGACGCATCGGATTGCTTATTTGATCGCCGAGCGCGGCGTCAGCCAGAGCGAGATTATGGCGGTGACTTTTACCAACAAGGCCGCCAAGGAAATGCGCGAGCGGTTGTGGAAATTGCTTGACGAGGGAAGATCCGCCCAACCCCTTCCCGACGATGCTCCCCCGCGCCATTTTATGTTCTATATGGGGACTTTTCACTCCATCGCGGTGCGGATTTTGCGGGCGCACGGCGAGAATATCGAGATTCCCAAAAACTTCGTGATCCTGGACGAGAGCGACAAACAGAGCCTGATCAAGCAAGTGATGAAAAATCTCGGCATCACCGACAAGCAATATTCGGTCAGTTCGATGGCAAATTATATTTCCAGCGCCAAAAACGAGTGCCTGTCGCCGAGCGATTTCGCACGTATCGCCAGCACGGATGCGCAGCGAATCGCCGCCGAGATTTACCCGCGCTACGAAAAATTGCGCCGCGCCGGCAAGGCGCTGGACTTCGACGACCTGTTGCTCGACACGGTGCGGCTGCTGGAAAACGCGCCGACGGTGCGGGAATATTTCCAGAAATCGCTGAAACACATCTTGATCGACGAGTACCAGGACACCAACAAGGCGCAATATAAAATGATCAAACTCCTGACAAACGCTGAACAAAATATTTGTGCAGTGGGCGACGATTGGCAGTCGATTTACAGCTGGCGCGGCGCGGATTTTACGAATATTCTGA
>JAITGI010000012.1 GCA_031280785.1 Candidatus Nomurabacteria bacterium | reverse complement strand
CGTCGATGGCTTGCAGTTTGACGCGGATTTTGTCGCCTTCGTGCAAAACATCTGTGACTTTGTCGAGACGCCGCTCGCTGATTTGACTGATGTGTAGCATGCCGTCGATGCTGGGCATAATATTGACAAACGCGCCGAAATCTTTGATTGTCACGACCGTGCCGTCGTAGATTTTGCCGACTTCCGGCTCTTCGACTAAGCCCTTGACCCACTCGATAGCGCGCGCCATATTTTCCGGGTTATTAGAGGCAAAAGTGATTAACCCGTCCTCTTTGATATCAATTTCCGCGCCGGTTTCCTTGGTGATGGCGTTGATGGTTTCGCCGCCCTTGCCGATGACAGCGCCGATTTTGTCGGGGTTGATCATTAACTTCTCGATGCGCGGCGCATAGGCGCTGATATCCGCTCGCGGCTGCTCGATGATAGTCAGCATATGTTGCAAGATCGCCGCGCGGCCGTCCTTGGCCTGAGTCAGCGCCGTTTGCAGCACCTCGACCGGCAGCCCGTGAACTTTCATATCCATTTGCAGCGCCGTAATTCCCTTTTCCGTGCCGGTAACTTTGAAATCCATATCGCCAGCAAAATCTTCGGCGTCGGCAATGTCGGTCAGCACAATCGGCTGGTCGCCGTTCATCATCAGACCCATCGCCACACCGCTGACCGGCCGCGCGATCGGCACGCCGGCGTCCATCAGCGCCAAGCACGACGAACAGGTCGCCGCCATTGATGTCGAGCCGTTTTGGCTCATAATTTCCGTGACCGAGCGGATGGCATAGGGAAAATCCTCCTCGCTGGGCAAAACTGCCGTAAGCGCCCGCTCCGCCAGATAACCGTGCCCAATTTCACGCCGACCGGGCGAGCCGAGACGACGCACTTCGCCGACAGTATAGCCGGGCGCGTTATAGTGATGCATATAACGCCGCTCGCCGTCGGTGCTCTCCATCGTGTCGACGACCTGGGCATACGACAACGGTGCCAGGGTGACGACGTTCAGCGCCTGGGTGACGCCGCGCGAGAACAGGCTCGAACCGTGAGCCCGTGGCAACAGCCCGACCTCGCTGGACAATTGCCGGATTTCGGTCAATTTGCGACCGTCGGGGCGAATGCCCTGCTCGACAATGCCGGCGCGCACGTCGCTGTGCAGCGCCAAGGTGAAAGCTTCGTCATATTCGCCGCGCAGCTCGTCGTAATTTTCGCCAATTTGCTCGGCAAAAGCGTCGTGAAAATCAGCGCGCAAAGTCGCGATCAAGTCGTTACGCTCCGGATAAGCCCGCCGCAGATTTTCGCCGAGTTTACCCGTCAACCACTTATCAACACTGGCTTGAATCGTCTCGTCTGGCTTGATCAGCTCGTATTCCTGCTTCGTCACGCCGATTTGCTCGACTAATTCCTGTTGTAATTTAATCAACGGCTGGATTTGCTGGTGCGCCCAAGCGATGGCGTCGGCGACGGTTTCCTCGCTGACTTCGCTGGCGCCGGCTTCGACCATCATCACGCCGTTCTCTGTGCCGGCCACAACCAAGTCAAGTTTGCTGTTTTGCAACTCTTCGCGCGACTGGAACGCCGCGAAACCGCCCTGCTCGTCAAGCCCAACCCGCAAGCCCGCCACCGGTCCGTCGAAAGGCGTGCCGGTCAACATCAGCGCCGCGCTGGCGGCAATCATCGCGATAGAATCCGGACGAAAAGTCGGGTCGCTGGACAGAACCGTGGCGACAACCTGGCATTCGTTGCGGTAGCCTTTCGGGAACAGCGGACGAATCGGCCGGTCGATCAGCCGCCCGATCAAAATCGCCTCGTCGCTAGGGCGACCTTCACGCTTGATAAAACGCGAGCCGCTGATTTTGCCGGTGGCGTAGAACTTTTCTTCGTAATCAATGCTCAGCGGGAAATAATCCAGATTCGGATTAACACCGCCCGCCATCGCCGTGCCCAGCACCACTGTTTCGCCGTAGCGCACAATCACACTGGCGCTGGTGCGAAAACCGACCAGCCCGTATTCCAGCGACAGCTTTTTGCCGAAAAAATCGGTCTCGACTTTGACCAGTTTCTGACCACTGGGATTTATAATTGACATAGTGTCCTCCTTGACCTTGCGAGGTAAGTAACGGGTATTCGGCTGGGGCGCGCCCAAACAAATATCCTTCACCTACCTGGCAAATTAAATAATTTACGTAAACTATCATAGCAAAAAAGGATTTTTCGCGCTAGTCCAGCAACTTTTCCACTATTTTTGATTTTTTTTCCACAGATTTACCGCTGTTGACGCCTGCCTGTGGAAAAAATCACCCGGGCTTGACATTTTTTCAACAAAGAAAAATCTGGTTGTGGAAAAGTATAAAAATCTGCTATTATGTTCACATAAATTTAATGGCGAGGGGAAAGATGCAGGAAACCAGTCAAGAGCAAGTTTTATGGCAAACCATCCTGGGTGAGGCGCAATTGACGCAGTCCGAGGGGAATTATAAAACTTGGTTCGAGCCGGCAAAGTTGGTGGAAATTGACGGTGAGAAAATCATCATCGCTCACCCTAATCCCTTTGCAAAAAACCAATTTGAAAAACGCTTCAACAAGGACATCGTTGATATTTTAAAAAAGAACGGCTTCAACACACCGATTATCGAATGTGTTTCGAAAGTAAAAAAGAAAAAGGACCGCGTCGAAGTTACCGCGCCATCCGAGCCGACCGTCACCGTCCGCAGCGCCAAGAATATTTCCGGGCTAAATCCGCGCTACCAGTTCGCGAATTTCATCGTCGGTGACTGTAATGACCTGGCATATGCGGCGGCGCAAGCGGCGGCGGCTCATCCCGGCGAGCGCTATAATCCGATTTTCGTTTACGGCGGCGTGGGTTTGGGTAAAACCCACCTGATCCAGGCGATCGGCAACGAAATTATCAACGTCACACCCAGCGCCAAAGTTAAATACTTAACCGCTGAGGATTTCGTGAACGATTTCCTCGATCATATTAAAAACAAAAAGGGCGGATTCGAAGATAAATATCGCAACATCGACGCGCTGATTGTGGACGACATTCAATTTATCGCCGGCAAGGAAAAAACCCAGGACGCATTTTTTCACACTTTCAATGCCCTACATCAGCAAAACAAGCAAATCGTGCTCAGCTCCGATCGCCAGCCGGCGAATATTCCGACGTTGACTGATCGCCTGAAAAGTCGTTTCCAGATGGGAATGATGGTTGATATTAACCTGCCCGATTTTGAAACGCGCTGCGCCATTATTGAATCCAAAGCCGCCGGTTTCGACATTGAAATTCCGCGCGCCACCACCGAATATTTGGCGGATAAAATCAAAACTAATATTCGCGAGCTCGAGGGCGCTATAAATAAATTACTGGCGTTTTGCGAGATGCAGGAATTGGAGCCGACCAGCGATGTCGCCGAGGGTATTCTGGATGATATTCGCGCCTCAATTCCAAAACATATTTCGCCGCGGCAAATTATTAAAAAAACCGCCGATTTTTTTGAACTAAAACACGAGGACATCATCAGCTCGTCGCATAAAAATTCGCGTGAACGCCAAATCGCCATGTATTTAATCCGCAGTGAATTACGCTTGTCGTTTCCGCAAATTGCCCGCGAGGTAAATCGCAAAGACCACACCACGATCATGTATGGCGTCGAAAAAATCGAAAAGGCCATCAAGTTCGACGCAGCTATTCGTGATTATATTTCGGCAATCCGGGAGAAATTATATGTTTAAAAACTGTGTAAAAGTTATGGAAAAAATGTGTAATTTTTTCCACATTTGGCGCGAAAATTTTTGGGCTTTTATCAACTTGTGTAAAAAATCGACTTTTCCAAAGCTTTTTCCAAAACCTTTTCAACAAGCAAATCGTGGTGTTTTTTCACTGTTAAGCCGCGGATTTTCCACATTTTCCACACAGCCTATTATTACTATTAATTATTATAAGGAAGGAAAAAAATGAAACTCACAGTTCCACAGGAAAGTTTAGCAAAGGCTTTAAATATCGTGTCACGGGTCGCAAGTTCGCGCACTACCCTGCCGATTTTAAATAATATTTTACTGCGCGCCGAAAACGGACAATTACAATTAACTGCCACGAATTTGGAAATTTTTATAATTAATTCCATAAATTGCCAGATTAAAACAGATGGTGTTGTTACGGTGCCGGCGAACCTGTTGACTGAATTTATTACAAATTTACCAAAAACTAATATTACGATCGAAAACATTGAGAATAAACTAAAAATCAGTGCCGGAAATTATAAATCAGTTATTAATACCACTCCGAATGACGATTTTCCCAATATTCCGAATGGAAAAACTAAAACCAAACTAGAAATTGATAGCAAGACCATGAAATCAGCTGTTGCCCAGGTTGCTATAACTGCCTCAAATGACACCACTCGACCGGTTTTAACAGGGGTTTATTTACATATTTTTGAGGGTGGTTTATATATGACGGCGACCGATGGTTACCGGTTGGCGGAACGGCAGATTATATCGCATGATGGTGAAATAAATACCATTATTCCCACCACCACGGTTTCCGAAGTGGTGCGCGTCATCAGTGATGATATAAAAAATATTAAACTTGAAATCAGTGATGAACAAGTAAGTTTTTCGGTTGGTTCGGTGAATATTATTTCGCGGCTGATTGATGGGAAATATATAAATTATCGCCAGCTGATTCCATCCAAGAGTGAAAACCGTGTGACGCTCGATAAATCGGAATTTATTCAAGCTGTCAAAATTGCCGAGTTATTTGCCCGCGAAAGCGCTGAATCAATTATTTTGAAAACTAACTCGGCGAATCAAACTTTGTCGGTTAGTTCGATCGCGAACGAAATCGGCGAAAATAACAGTGAAATCGAGGCTAAGATTAAAGGTGACGGAGCGATTACCTTGAATGCTAAATACTTATTGGCGGCACTGAATGTGATTGATGGCGACGAGGTAAAATTTGACTTTTCCGGAAAGCTCGCGCCATCGCTGGTGATGGGAAAAAACGAAAACTACAAACATATAATTATGCCGGTAAAAAGTTAGCGAGGCGTCAATGTCGGTCGAGGCGCAGCCCAGCCAGATTTTAATAAAAAGCCTTCGGGTGCAAAATTTTCGCCGACACCAGGATTTCTCACTAGATTTAGATAATAAAAATACTATTATCACGGGTGAAAATGGCAGCGGCAAGACAAGTTTGATTGAGGCGATTTATATTGCGCTGGCTGGAAAATCTTGGCGGTCAAATTTTTCGGAAATTACCCGCCGCGGCGCAAAATGGTGGCGAGCTGATGTGGAGCTTGGTCACGAAAAACGCGTTATAAAATTCCAAAACCAGCAAAAACAATTCAAAATCGACGGTGATGAATCGAAAATCTTGCCAAAAACTAAACGCCGCCAGACGGTTTTATTTGAGCCGAATCACCTAAACCTATTATCCGGCTCACCCAGTCGCCGCCGCGATTTTTTCGATAAACTGATTGCCGATCAAAACTATAGTTACCAGAAAACCCTGCGACAATTTGATCGGGTCTTGAAACAGCGCAATACCCTGTTGAAAAACGCCGCGCCGCGTGACCAGTTATTTACATGGGATATTCAATTTACGAATTTAGCAGCGGAAATTGTTGCGGCGCGGCGTCAAACCATCGATAAAATCAACCAAACTATCAGCGATGAATATCAAAAAATCGCCTTTAAAAACGACAAAATTCAACTGGCGTATGATTATTATTCCGATAGTTTTGCTGTCAATCGACAAACGATTTTGGACGAGTTGACCCGAAATTTTAGTCGCGAAGTTGCCTGTGGCCACACTAGCATCGGACCACACCAACATGATATAAGTTTCGTTTTTAATTCCAAACCCGCCGAATTAACTGTGTCGCGCGGCGAGAATCGAACAATTATCCTGGCTCTCAAAAAAATCGAATACGAAATGAAAAAATCCACCCGCCCGCTGATTTTGCTCGACGATATCCTGAGTGAATTTGACGAAAAACACCAACGGAATTTAATGAAAAGTTTTTTTGATAATCAGGTTATTATAACGAGCGTAAAAGCAATAAAAAACCACAAATTCAAGGAAGTTAAAATCCAAAATGTATAATAAAAGCCCTTGTTTTGCGATTTAACTTGTGCTTTAATTGGTAGCAGAGGATATTACTGTGGGGGTCAAGAGATAGGTTTGTGACTGGTGCCCGTTTTGTATGAAGAGAGCAATAGGTCTACCTATCTCTTGAACCCAACGGTAATTTTAGCTTTTAAACCTCCCTCTGATTCTGTTTGCAATCATACTATATCGGCTGAACGGGCTACGATGCCGGAGTAGGTCATATGCTCCGATTCCCATGGCGGTAATTGCGATCAGTGATAAGCTACTGCGGATGATGATGCCGGAATCTGGAACCAGGACCGGCGGCGGTGGCGGTGTCCCGGGCGGCGGCGGTGTGGTAATAACCCGCGTTGTTTCGTTTCCACTGCCACATTCGCCTTTGTCAATATTTTTCCATCCGTCGAGCTCATCCCCATCCTCGACATCCAGGTATTCCACCCAATAGATATTCCCAACGCCGCCTGGCACAAAGGTTTCGGTATAGTGCTCGCCATTAATATTCGCTCCGGTCAGTGGTGTGGAGCCGTCGCTGGTCTCCTTGGTAAAGGAATAGGTTTCAGCACCGGCTGGGCAAATCGGCAGCGCTCCGTCGGCTATCTGCGGTCCATAGGCGTAAATTCGAATTCGATATTTCCGCGGATCCAGGGGTGCTACATTATATACCCTGGCTTTGTCGCGGATACCCTCGCCCAAGATGCCGATGGCTTGGGCAGAGGTTTCGATTTTACCGTCCGGCCAGTCGAGGTCTACCTCTTCGCCTGGACCGCCCGGTATGGGTGGATGCCATTTCTCCGGAGGCGTCTCGCCATCCGGATTACCGGGTTTATAGAACTCTTCATACCAGTAATAATGACCCGGTGTTTCCGCAAAACATCGACCACTGCCGTTACCCGGCTTGACCTTGCCGGCATCGGGACCGGTCATTGTGACATAATAGTTTTCAGTGTTATAAGTTTCAGTTGAGGCTTGACCTTTAACTTTTATATCAACCACACAGAGCGGATCGCCGTTTGAACTATGTTTGTTGGTATCATCACCCTTGTATAGCGACAACCTGATAGTGCTGTCTTTGGCTTTGTTAGCATTTTTGACCGTAACCTTGTCCCAAATTACTGTTGGCACTTCCTTGGGTGAGTTGGTTTGAATTTCGGTTGATACCTCAGGACTATCACCGCTTGGGACTCTGATTTGCTCGTTGACGTCACTGCATTTTGATGTGAACGGACGGACCCTACTGTCTCCGGGGGTGGGAAGGTATTCGACATAGAAAACATATAGACCAGCACTCGGTATGGTCGCAGGAGGCTTCGTCACCCACGGCTCCAAGAAATCTGTTGGCGGCAGAGTCCATTTTTGTAGAATTAACGACTCATTTGTCGCATCACAGTATCCAGACGCGTTCGCATCAGTAATCTTGTCGGTATCAGTATAGGGACCGAATAAATATATATTGACGGGCGAGGTTTTGTCATCGGCAGGATGAATCCCGGTTTGTATTCCAAGCCCATCTTCACCACTAACGCCAGGCGCCGTAAAGCTATAACCACTATTATTCCATCCATGGACTGTATACGGGTTATAAAATATGTCATTGCGTTTGATATGTTCAGTTTTTCCGCTAACATATTTAGGTGTAGTAGCATTATAGCCAACCACCCAAACAGAATCGGTAATCGTGTCGCCGATCTTGTAGTTCGGATTGTCGCTATCGCCCCGCTGCGTCCAAACATATACCGGCAATGGGATCGAGTAGCTTTCCCACGGATCACCCCAGGCGGAAAAGAAGTTATTATGGATATAAGCGCCACCAATCGTCTGCTTTGTTTTTATCTCCGAAATAACTGTGGTATAAAACCCTGGTGCTAACTCTAATTCCGTGTCGGAATGATTATCGCCGATACAGGATTTTTCGAATACAACTTTATATCCGGCTTGCGCGGTATCCCATTTTGGACCGTTGGTTGTGAATATAGCACATGCAACTGGTTGACCTGTCGTCGGTAAGGCGGACGGAGTTGTCGATGTCGTTTTACCCAAGCCGGTCACTGGTATCCTGCCGTTTGTGCCCGCGCCATTAGTATCGGCCTTGGCGAGTGGTCCATACAGGTCAACCTTATAGGTAATAGGCACATAACCACCCGAATCATTTTTCAACCAATAATCTTCTTTGACGTCGTTCGCCTGGTCCCGCACCACGCCATCCGCCGCAATAACACCAGCCGCTGCTGGATCGACCGCGCCAACGTAAATTATATCGGTCACTTTATCACAATGCATTTTTTCCGGAGGTAGATTATCCATATTTGGGTCGGTGTAAGTCGTTTGCTCCTTATTCTCCTTACAATCAAATACCACACCTTTATATTGATTACTGAGGCGGTCACTGTTTGGCGTATCGGTAGGTTTGTCCTGCGGATCGTCGATATTATTATCATCCCATGCTGTCGTGCCGTCCTCTTTGAGCCGGTTACCGATGGCTACTGATTTCGCCACGGGCTGGAATTGCCTGATAACCTTCTCGTCCTGCCCGTGGGTGCCTGGATTAAAGCGTGAGGTCCAATCACTGGCGATTAAATCGCTGATACCCGTGTCCTGACCGCCGTCAGCCATTGCTCCATCATAGTCCTCGACGGTCGTTTTAAAATAGTAATAACCCGGTACCCAGGTGTCGCTGTTTGGAAATTCAAAATCCTGGGCGGTCGGGAATGAGTCTCCGCCGCCGAATTGTTGGCAGACCTTACCGACTTGTGGTAACCCGGCGTTGCCAGCCGGCCATTCGGCGTTGGGTGCTGGGCTTGTGACCGGACCCTGTGATTTACCATATGCCGTGACGCAATAGGTGACTTTGACAAAATTGCCGGAGGTATCTTTAAACCAATAGCCCTTGGTTCCGTCAGTGTCGATGTCAGCGGGCAGACCGTTTTCATATTTTTCAACTTCGCCCATATTGCTCGCCGCCAGGGGTGTGATCGTGTCTGTCGCCTTTGTGCTGCCACCGATATATTCTTCTTTCACCTTTGACGTCGCAAACGGCTGGAATGGGATGATCAGGGTTTCGGTTTCCTCGGCGAAGGGTGAGTACCATTCATCCAGGATTAGTGCTTCCTGGGTGCTGTCATCCATTTGTTCCGAAACTTTATTTGGGACTGTCCCGTGTCCGTCACGGCTGATATTTACCACGTAATAATAGTGGCCCGGTGCCCAGTTTTCACTACCCGGAAACTCTGCTGCGGGCACAATGAAAGTATCATCGTCATCCTCATCGAATAAGTTTGAATCAAAGTAGACATCATAGCCCTCAGATCCTGGTAAAGTCTTGCTGGGCGCCGTCATGCCGCAAACGGTGCCCTTGAGTTTAGAGAGTCCCGCCACCGGTACAGGATTAGTATGACTACCGAAATTAGGGGTCACGCTGCTATCCGGTTTCCAGAATATTTTATCAGGAGGTAACCCAGTAGCGGCAGGAGCACGCGTTTCTGGTGACGCGAACGGTCCATATGCTTGCACACATGCAGTGACCGATGAGTAAACGGTAACTTCCTCTTGGAATTTACACTGCTGCAGCGAGACTTCGCCCGTGGTCGTATTAGGAACTGCATGAGAACCGGTAAAAGCCGTCTCCGAAAACTCAGTTCGATCATCGTTCGTGTGTAGCGTTCCATATGCTCCAATAGTCAGCCGCGTGGAATAATCCCAACAGGTCGGTATATACCTCATTACATCGTCACTCGGATCGAGTGGTGTGCCGTTATCGTATTTGAGTTCCATATGTGTCCATTCGACATTATCACCGGTGACCGACGGCCAGTCTGACGTGTTCGTTGAGTTGATTTGCCCGGGGTTTGGTTTATCCTTGTCCGTATTGGAATCAAATATTGTAACCTTGTCCTTGGCGGTTCCGTCGGAGGATTTGGGTAGCGCCTCGGATGTTGCGACCGGTTGGAATTCATGAAGTGTTGTTAGGAAATAAAACACGATTCGGGCTTCCTGGGCGCTGTTGGCGGCGCCGGCAATTTGTTCCCATTGCAGTCGCACCGTGCCTTTGCTGCCGACTTTATGCTTTCTATACCATGCATCATCCCTGGACCCAGAGGTAATAAACTTTATTTTTTTATTATCTTTGTCCTGTAATATTTTTGTGCCCTTGAATGTGATACCTGCATTAACAGTATCTTTTTCGTCGATGGCGATCAGTGGTGCGTATACGTTACAGTTATGACCAACCGCCACGCCAGTTGTTTGCTTGTCAGTACTACTTATCCCGCTGTATATACCGGACACAGACGTCTCGTCCGCGGTGCTGCCGTATGTTCCGTTGGAAGTATGTTCATTCAGCCCCGTATTTTCCGCTGTTTGACCTTTACTGCCCGTGATGCCGTTTATGTCGTTGGTAAGACTACCGATACTACCGCCCTGCTTCCATTTTGTGTCGTTGGGGGTAGTGCCATCGCCGCATGTGGCATTATCTTTGTTTGATGCCCAAGCTAATTTAACCTTGCCGGCTTGGATTGAATTTTTTGATTCCTTATCAATGGTATATATTTTAACCGCATAATTATGTGAGGCGTTCGAGCCGCAATTCGCTGCTGCAAAAACCTCCCCAAACACATTGTGATTCAGCCAATTAAACGCTGTTACGGCAACATTTTTGATGACATAGGTAATCTCGGATGCCTCGTGATAGGCGTATTTTTGTTTATATTGCTCCAGGAAATCGTCCCAGGTTTGGTATTCACCGCCCTTGACCTTTTCCAGCCGCCCGATCATATACAGGTCGGTTTTGCTGTAAAACGGCTCGGTGTAGTCGCCGACATTTTGCAACTCGGCAAGTTTTTTATTGGCGCTGTCGAGCGAATCCAGCGCTGGCATGCCGGGATATTCGGCATCGCGGGTCTCGTTGAAATAGCCCTCGGCGTCAACTGTTACAGTTTCCGCCAACAGCACCGGTCTTGATTTGAACAATTCCTCGGAATAGGTATGGTCCTCCTGCCACAGATCGCCAAAAATGCCATAGGAATCGTCGGCGGTTTTGGCGATGTCCCCCGTCGATAAGTTTTGTTTGAACAGCGGTAAAACCGATTGGTTTAACATCGTGCCGACGTTGTCGATTTCGTTTTTAACCTTACTGGCGTTGTTCATGTTCCAGAAATATTCCTTGTCAAAGGAAACTTCCATCAGGAAGTATTCGCGCCGAGAGATCGTGCAATCG
>JAITGI010000046.1 GCA_031280785.1 Candidatus Nomurabacteria bacterium | reverse complement strand
ACTCAGCCCGGTATCAGCAGTCTGTTGCAGATTTTGGCAATTTTGTCCGGTCGAACGCAAGCCGACGTCAATGCTGAATGGGTTGGGCAGACCAGCTACGGCGATTTCAAACGAACGGTCGCCGACGCTGTGCGAAATTTCCTGACCGATTTCCAAGTCAAAGTCGCCGCCATTTCCGACCAGGAAGTATTGGAGGTTTTGACCCGCTCCGAAAACGCCATGAACCAGGTTGCAAACCGCAAGCTCAACAAAGTCCAAACGGCGCTTGGTCTGCGAAAGGGCTGAAACGTGCGCTTGGACGCTTATTTAGCTGAAAAATATCCGGAGTTTTCGCGTTCGATTTGGGCGAAACGCATTAAAAACGGCGACGTGTCAGTCAATGGTAAGCCCGTAACCAACCCGTCGTTTACAAATTTCGATGATAATTCGAAATTTGATATTAAACGCGATGAAACGATCGGAGAGCCGTTGGATTTGCCAGTGATTTACGAAGACGAAAACGTGATCGTCATCAACAAACCAGCCGGTATTTTAACCCACAGCAAAGGCGCGCTGAACGACGAATTCACTGTTTCGGATTTCATAAAATTGCGCGCATCGCATTCCGATTTGCCGAACAATAATCGATTCGGGATCGTCCATCGCCTCGATCGACAAACCAGCGGCGTGATGATAGGTGCAAAAAATGCTGCGACACTAAAACAATTGCAACGTCAATTTTCTGAACGAAAAACAAAGAAAACTTACCTGGCGGTCGTAAAAGGCGTTCCAAAAAATCCAGAATTTCGCATTGATTTGCCGATTGCGCGCAACCCGCGGACGCCGTCGCAGTTCCGTGTTGACCCGCGCGGTAAATCGGCTATTACCGATGTCAAGGTCATCAATAAGCTAATCGGCGGACAAACGGTCTTAGAGCTCAGCCCCCTAACCGGGCGGACACACCAATTGCGCGTGCACTTGGCGCATGTTGGTCTGCCGATTGTCGGCGATCCAATTTACGGCGAACAAACAGGACGTGATTTTTCGCAATATCATATGATGCTGCACGCTAGCCAGCTGGAAATCACAATTCCCGGTGGCGACAGAAAAATTTTTAACGCCACCGCGCCGGCGCAGTTCGAGGAAAAGATCAATGCCTGAACCAATCCTCAATCCGAAATCACGCTTGATGTTGGAAAGTTATTTACGTGTGCCAAGTCATGCTTTACTCCTGACCGGAAAGGTCGGCGTCGGGCTGGGCACGACCGCGAAATACCTGGCGCGAATTATCGCTGGCGCAGACGTGGTGACGGTGACTCCGCAAATCCACAAAAACCAAACGACGCGCAATATCAACGTCGATGATATAAAATTAATCGCCAGCTTGACGCGAACTAAACGCGCCGAAAACCTGGCTGTTATAATTGATGAGTGCGAGCGCATGGTCGCCATGGCGCCGGAAGCGTTCCTGAAACAACTCGAGGAGCCGAACTCGAATATTCATTATATTTTAACCAGTCATAATTCACATAATTTGCCCGCAACTATTCTGTCGCGTGTCCAGCAAATCGAGATTCTGCCGGTCAAAAAAGCTGATTGCCAATCGTTGTTATCGCCAGTCGATGATTCCGCCAAACGTGCCCAGATTGAGTTTATCGCCGAAGGCTTACCGGCGGAAACCGTGCGCCTGAGCACCGATGATGATTATTTTCAGACGATGTCAAATATGTTCGAGCTGGCAAAAAAAATCATGGCAGCCAGCGTTTATGAGCGTCTAAAAATCATTTCTGGCGTCAAGGATCGCGACTCGGCAATTAAACTTGTCGAAACGATCGGTCGCCTGAATACATTATTATCCGGAAAACAACCGAATTTCATCAATAACCTACAAACTATCAGTGACGTTGCCGAAAACTTAGCCGCCAATGGTAATATCAAAGCCCAGTTGACATTTTTGGTCACGAATATGATATAATTGAGTCATGCTTGGCACACTAGCAATTTTCGTAATCATCGCCATCGGTTTTTTGATTTTGTATTACAACCCACCGACTGATCGCATAGTTGAAGTTAAAACTAAATTCGCCTCCCAGCTGGACAAATTGTGGCGCATCCAGCAGGACGCCATTCGCACGAAAAAATATCTGCGTGCCGAAAAGGCCCTACTGATGATTTTGCGCGTCGATGAGCGCAACGCGGTGGCGTATAATCGGCTCGGCATGCTGTTCGCAAAACAGGGCGATTACAATGACGCCATCGAATGTTTCGAAATCGCTCAGAGCTTGGCGCCGAGCGCATCGAGTTTTCATAACGTCGGATTGGTTCACATGGAAGTTGGTGATTTGGAAAAGGCGGCGCTGGCGATGGAGCAAGCCATGAAACTCGAGGAAAACGTGGCGTTTCGACATATTTCCTATGCCCAGATCTTGGAAAAGTTGGGTAATAAAAAGTCCATGATTGATGAGCTGGAAAAAGCCGTGGAGTTGGAGCCGACACCGCAAGTTTTGCGAATTTTGGCGCAGGCGTATGACGAAGATGATCGCAAGCAACTTGCCCGCAGCCTGCGCTCGCGTGCCACAAAACTGGATGGCTCAAAAACCGTGCCGAAACGCATCCGTCAGCCACGCAAAGCTGTAATTTAACGTATTTTCAATCAAACTAGTTCGTGATATAATGTCACTCGTCCCATGCTGGGATAGTGAAGCGGTCAAACACGACAGACTGTAAATCTGTTGGCTTATGCCTTCGTAGGTTCGAATCCTACTCCCAGCACCATTTCGTAAATAAGGGTTCATTTTCGCCCTTTTTACAGAGGTCAGAGGAGGTCCGAACATTTATTGATAGAGCTGTTAATTCAGCTCCATTTTTATTAAAGCCATAGCCAGTTTTGTTTTTACGATGTCATGGTGTAAAATAAAATCGCATAAGTGCAAAATTTATGGACAATATCAGCAAAATCAACCCCAGGACCAAGCTGCCCATAACCGAGGAGGAAAGTCACTATGACGTTTGGGCGCGCCACAGTTTTTTGTATTCATTTATTAAAAAATTGATAAAAATTGTCGCGAAATTCACCTGGCACCCGACCGCGTATAGCATCGAAAACATTCCGAAACAAGGCGGTGCGATCGTCGCCTGTAATCACAGATATTATACCGGCACGTTTACCTGCATTTTGCTGATCGAGCGCAAAATATTCCTGATTGGGAAATCGCAATTATTTCGCAAACCGACGGCTTGGTTTTATCGCAACATTGGCGTCATTCCCATCGATCGCTCAAAACGCAATAAAAACGCCCGCAATTACGTTGTCGAACTATTAAGACGTGGCGAGCTCATCAATATTTATCCGGAAGGCACGATCAATCGCGCCTCCGAAATGTTGCCCTTTAAATTCGGCGCCGTATCGATGGCAAAAAAAGCCGGCGTGCCGATTATCCCCACCGCAATATTCAAACATAAAATCGTTTTCGGTCTGCCGATGAAGGTGACTGGCGATTTGGAAACTGCTAATAGAAAATTACGTGAGGCTATCGAAACATTATTGAACGAAAACACACCCAGCAAAATGCGAAATAAATCCGGAAAGGACAAGCAAAAATGACAAAAAAGATTCCCGCGCCCTGGTATAGGTTTTACGGTCGGCGGCGCAAAACCATTAAATACCCGAACGGTTCGATGTATGACGAAGTGCGAAATGCGGCAGAAAAATGCCCGGAAAACATCGCCTATGACTATTTTGGCAACAAGGTTAATTTTACTGTTTTTCTGGCGCAAATTGATCGCGCTGCGCACAGTCTGTTGTCGCTCGGCGTTAAAAAAGGCGACGTCATTTCGCTGTGCTCGCCAAATATTCCGGAGGCAATTATCGCATTATACGCCATCAACAAGCTCGGCGCGGTGGCAAATATTTTTCATCCCTTGTCGGCGCCCAACGAAATTCGTGACAACCTCAATCTGGTCGGCAGCACAATTTTTATCGTGGCTGATGTGTCATGGAAAAATACTGAACCGATTTTACATGAAACTAACGTCGAGCAGACCATCGTCATCTCGCCTGCGGATTCATTACCGTTATTTTCGTATTTGGGTTACAAAATCTTGAAAGTCAACGAGCTGCGCAAAACCCTGCATCAAATTATCACGCGCAACAAAAAAACTATGAGCTGGGACGAGTTTGTGGCGCGCGGCAAATACGTTGTGGGCGAGGCCTACGAGAAAACCGCTGCCGAACAAACTGCTATCGTGCTATACAGCGGCGGCACGACCGGCAAAAGCAAAGGCATCGCGTTGTCGAATCGCAATTTTAATGCGCTTGCCTATGAGCTCCGCGATTTCATCGACGGTATCGTAAAGATCCAGGGCAAGGTGATGTTGGGAATTATGCCAGTCTTTCATGGATTCGGCTTGGGTGTGGGAATTCACACGGCGTTGGCGAATGGCGCGGGCGTGGCGTTATTTCCGAAATTTGACGTCAATAAATTTGACAAGATCTTAGCTTCGGCGCGTCCGAATTTCATCATTGGCGTGCCGGCGCTTTACCAGGCGATGCTGAATAATAAAAAGGTTGGCAAGATGGATCTGTCATTTATCGACGCCGCGTTTTCGGGCGGCGACACTGTGTCGGCAAACTTGCGACGCGATATCAATGATATGTTCAGCCGCCAGGGTTCCAAGGCGCGTCTGCTGGAGGGTTACGGCCTGACTGAGTGCCTGACCGTTGCCTGCGTCAATCCGGTCAATCGTGAAAAGGACGGCTCGATCGGCATTCCCTTGGCGGACACATATTTCAAAATCGTCGAGCCCAAAACTTATACCACGAAACCGGTTGGCGAGATCGGCGAAATTGTGATTTCTGGCCCGATTTTGATGGAGGGTTATATTAATAACGACGTCGAAACTAACCAGACACTGCACAAACATCCCGATGGACGCGTTTGGTTGCACACCGGCGATATCGGCAAAATGGATCAGGACGGCTATATTTTCTTTACGGGGCGAATCAAGCGATTGATTATTTCCTCGGGCTATAATATTTATCCGGACGAGATTGAACGCACAATTATGCGTGCGCCGGAAGTCTTGCTGGCAACGGTTGTTGGTGTGCCGGATCGCGTCCGCGGGCAGGTCGCTAAAGCTTTCATCGTTCTGCGCAATGGGCTGAAACCGTCCAAGGAAATCGAGGATTCTATTATGGAACTTTGTAAAAAGGAATTAACAAAATACAAATGGCCGCGCAAAATTGAATTCCGCACCAGCCTGCCAAAGACCAAGGTCGGCAAGGTCGCCTATAACGAACTTACAAACGAACAGCTGGGCGACGAGCAAAAACCGAAAAAATTCAGATTGCGACGGAAATAGGCTCATTCATATCGCAACGCGCTGATCGGATCAAGTTTAGACGCACGCCGAGCAGGCAACGAACCGGCAAGGAAAGCGATAAACATCACAACCAAAACCATAACAATCAAATTAACCGGGTCGAACTCGACCAAAGTAAAGCCGGGCAGGTTCGACAGGAAAGTATCCGTCGCCACCGAGTTTGCCACGGCGCGCGCCACGAACGCCAGTCCCACGCCGATTGCCGAGCCCCAGAATCCCAACGCTACCGCTTCCAAGCTGAACATCAGGCGGATTTCCGACTTGTCCAGCCCCATCGCTTTCATCAGCCCGATTTCGCGCGTGCGCTCCTGTACCGCCATAAACAGCGTGTTGACGATGCCGATGCTGGCTGCCAACAGGGCAATCACACCGAAAATCGTCAGCACCGTGGTGATGGCGTCGAAGAACGATTTTAACATTCCAACTTGGTCGTCGACCGTCATCGCCGTATAACCCAAATCTTTCAGTTTGTCCTTGACTGCCTGGATTTCGGCGTCGCTCAGACCCTCGTCAAGCTGCGCCGTGGCGACGCTGGCTTGGTTGCGATACTGTTCCGGCAGCCCCTCGGTGCGGTTTTTGTATAATTCCGTCGCCAGGGATTTGTTGATCCAGCTGCGCCCCATACTGATGACCGATTTGTTCTGCACACCGGTCACAACGGCTTCGGTTTCCTTGATTTGATTGGTCGTCGAGTTGCGCACGCCGATAGTGACCTTGGCGCCGATCGCCGCTTTGTCGGATTCAAAACCCAAACTCTTGGCATAGTCCGGCTGCAAACTGATCTGGTATTGACCGGCGTCGGGCGTGACAATTTTGCCAGCCACCATATCGACGTTAATGGTATCGGTCGGCATTCGCCCCACGCT
This sequence comes from Candidatus Nomurabacteria bacterium, assembly GCA_031280785.1. Taxonomy (GTDB): domain Bacteria; phylum Patescibacteriota; class Saccharimonadia; order Saccharimonadales; family Saccharimonadaceae; genus JAITGI01. The sequence continues at coordinate 3,127 of JAITGI010000046.1, read as the reverse complement.
CAGCGTCCATTTCTTGTCAGTTTTGTCCGAGGTAATATATTCGGCGTTGATTTGCTGATAAGTGTCGGCGTTTTTGACGCCAGCGACAGCGCGGATTTTCGCCAAATCGTCGCTGTCGATAGTTTCCAGCGCCGTGCCATTTTTGTCGGGATTATATTCCTGAACACTACCGCCAAAACCGCCAAATCCCGGATCGCCGCCCATCATCGCGTTCACCATCGAACCCGGATAAATCTCGACATAGCCCTCGCCGCCAGCGCTCTCCAACTGGCGATCAATATACCCATTAACGCCAGTATTGATACCGTTCGTCAAAATAATCGTAAAAGCGCCGATAAAAATCGCCAAAATCGTCAGGAACGAGCGCCCCTTGTTGCGCAATAAATTGGCGTTGACAGTTTTCAGAATATCAGTAATTTTCATTTGGACTCCTTTCGGCTGCGCACCGGCTTTTTAACAGTTTTTGGGGCGGTTTTAGTATTGTCTGCGGCGGTTTTAGCCCGCGCCCGCGCGGCTTTGCGACCACGACCAGCATAGTCAACGATTTCGCCGTCCTTGATATGAATCCGCCGTTTGCAACGCCGCGCCAAATCGCTGTCGTGCGTCACGATAATCAGCGTGATGCCTTTTTCCTTGTTCAATTGGATCAGTAAATCTTCAATTTTTTTGCCGGTAGCACTGTCCAGATTACCGGTCGGCTCGTCGGCAAAAATCACCTGCGGATTGTTGACCAGCGCCCGCGCGATACAAACGCGCTGTTTCTGACCGCCGGAAAGGTCGCGCGCCTTGCTCCGCGCCTTGTCCAGCAGATCCACTGTCGCCAGCGCGTCCAACGCCCGCTGCCGCCGTTCAGCGCGATCCTCGCCGGCAATTTTCAGCGGCAAAATCACATTGCCCAGCACCGTTTCGCGCGGATTCATAAAAAACTGCTGGAACACAAAACCGAACTTTTCGTTGCGAATATTGTTGATTTCCCAACTTTTCAGCTCCGTAGCCTCGCGACCGTTAATTTTTATCGTGCCATTCGTCGGGCGATCGAGCAGCGCCAGCAGATGCATTAGCGTCGATTTACCACTGCCGGATTTGCCGATTATCGCCACCGATTCGCCCTGTTCGATGTCGAGTTTGATATTTTTGAGCGCATCAAGAGCATTGTGCTTCTTGCCATAAGTTTTGCCGAGCCCGCGAGCCGAAATTAGTGTCATTTGAATCTCCTTTTCATAAATCATATCAGTTTTTCGACAAAATATCTATGATTTTCAGTTTTTTACAACGTATACTCAGCCATCAATTTTTGATATGATAATTAGATGAAAAAACCAATTTTTGAAACTGTGCGTTTGGACAAGATTGTCGGCGGCGGGCAAGCGCTGGGCGTGCTGGGCGATGGTAAAAAAGTTTTCGTGTGGGGCGGTCTGCCGGTCGAGTTGGTGAAAATTGAAATCACCAAAAACAAATCCCGTCACGCCGAGGGCATCGTCACGAAAGTTATCGAGTCCGCCGAGCAGCGCATCGCGCCGCGCGACGATTGTTATCTCTCGACCAGCCCGTGGCAGATTATGGATTACGATTTTGAGCTGGCACAAAAAGCAGATTTGGTTCAGCAAGCTTTCGCGATGCAGGGCATCGAAAATCTGCCAAGCAAGCCGATCGTGACTGACGGCGCGGAATATTTTTATCGCAACAAAATGGAGTATTCGTTGTGGTGGGACAATGACAGCGAGCAAATTTCGCTGGCCTTTCACCGTCGCGGCTCGCATCAAAAAGTTCCGATTATCGGCTCGTCGATCGAACGTCCGGAGATTTTGCGTGAGGCGCGGCGCATCGTGGATGAACTGAACGCGCGTGGCGAACAGGCGCGCCGGTATCAGTCGCTGGTGGTGCGCTGCAACCAGTCCGGCAAAGTTTCCAGCGCGCTTTTTGAAAACGGCAAACCGCACCCGTTGATGCAAAAATTATCGGACGAGCTGCTGGGGCGGACGTATACTTATTCGCCCAACGGTTTTTTCCAGATCAATTTGCCGCTGTATGAAATGGCGCTGCGCGACATCGCGCGGCACCTCGGCGATGCGGAAAAAGTCGTCGATATGTATGCCGGCGTCGGCACGATCGGGCTGTCGGTGGCGCGTGAGCGGAGTTTGACTTTGGTCGAAACCAACACCAGTTGTTTCCAAGAAATGTCCAAAAATATCCCTGTTGGCGCACACAATATCACCCCAGTATGTTCCAAATCCGAGGAGGCGCTGGAATACATCACGAACAACGCCTGCGTCATCGTCGACCCGCCGCGCGCCGGGTTGGACAGCGCGGTGACGCAAAAACTCGCCGACGCCGCGCCGCCGACCATCATTTACCTGTCCTGCAACCCCGTCACCCAAGCCCGCGACATCGCCAAACTCCTGCCCAAATACAAGGTCAGCCACGCCCAAGGCTTCAACTTTTTCCCGCGTACGCCGCATATTGAAAATCTGGTAGTGTTGAATAAAGTGGTATAATTACATATATGACTTTTGAGCAAAAATATCAAACAGAACTGGCGCGACTGAACGCCGATCAGCGGCGGGCTGTCGAGCAAATCGACGGGCCGGTGATGGTGTTGGCTGGGCCGGGCACGGGCAAAACTCAGCTGCTGTCGATGCGCGTGGCGAATATTTTACAGCGGACCGATATGAATCCGAGTAATATTTTGTGTTTGACTTTTACGAATGCTGCGAGCATCAATATGACAAAACGCATGTCCGAGTTGTTTGGCGAGGCAGCATATGATGTGGCGGTTTTTACTTTTCATAGTTTTGCCGGATATATCATCAATCGTTTTCCGGAGTATTTTAATGATGGCGCCGATTTTTCGCCGGTCGACGAAATCACCAAACACGAATTGCTGTCGAAAATTTTGAGCGATTTACCGCACGATAACCCACTGTCGAAATTCCTCGACGATCAACCAATCTATTTAAAGGACACTGTGCGCGCGATTTCCGATATCAAGCGCGCCGGTTTGCTGCCCGATGAGTTGTTGTCCGTTGTCGATGAAAATGAAAAATTCATCGAGTTCGCCGAACCGATCCTGGCTCGGTTTTTCAATATCGACACGCCGCGAAAGCACGCCGAAATTGACGCTTATGTT
>JAITGI010000029.1 GCA_031280785.1 Candidatus Nomurabacteria bacterium | reverse complement strand
TATGCGGATTTTGTCGCCGGCAGCAGTGTCGACGTAACTTTGGGACATTATTTTTATCGCCAGGAACCGGACGACGATGCGACGGTTTATAATCCATTTGACGCCGTGGAGGTTGAGCGCTTTTTTAACGGCCCGATGCAAGCCGTCACACATCAGCAGTGGTGTCGCGACAATGGTCGCCAGCCGTTCAAGAATATTCCGCTGGATCAGCCGATTATTGTAATCCGTCCGGGCGAGCGGATTTTGGCGCATACGCACGAGTTTATCGGCATCAAGGCGCCTGGCACTAGCACTATGCAAGCCCGCAGCACCTGGGGGAGGAACGGTATCGCAGTTTGCCTGGACGCCGGTTGGGGCGACCCGGGATACGTCAACCGCTGGACGATGGAAATTTTCAATGTCAATCGCCACGAGAGCGTAGTTTTGCCGGTCGGTGAGCGTATCGCACAGATCGTGTTTTATCACACCGGCGAAGTCGATACGGAATACAAAAAACTCAGCGGTAAATATCAGTCCGCCGTCAGCGACAATTTGCCCGAAATTATCAGGAATTGGACGCCCGAGCAAATGCTGCCGCGAGCGTATAGGGACAAGCGCGCTCTGCCGACAAAGATCGACGGTCTTGGCGAAGGGTTGAAATGACGCGGGGGGGGGCGTCTTCGCCTGATGGACGAAATGGCTTATATATCGTTCTCGAAGGTCAGGACGGCACCGGCAAAACTACCCAGGTTGAACTGTTGGCGGGATATTTGCGCGAGCACGGTCACGACGTTATCACACTGCGCGAGCCGGGTGGCGGCTTGGCTGCGACGGAGATTATGCGCGAGCTGTTGAAGAACAAGGAATACGACCTCGACCCCGTGACTATCACGCTGATTTTTGCGGCCAATCGGCGCGAATTGTGGGCAAAAACGATCGAGCCGGCGCTGAAACTCGGCAAAACTGTGATTTCGGACAGGAACTGGTGGTCGACGCTGGCATACGAGCACTATGGTTTTGGCGTGCCGGCAGAAGTTGTCACGCAAATCCACGAACAAAGTCTGCCCGAGCGCTATCTCAAGCCCGACTTGGGGCTGATTTTCACACTGGACGACGCGGAGCGCCAGCGCCGCCTGTCCAGCCGCGACGGCAAACAAACCCAGGATACTTTTGAATCACAAAAGGACGATTTTCAGTCGCGAGTCAACGCCGGCTACATAGAAATCGCCGCGAGGTATGGCGTGCCAACCATCGACGCCAGCGGCACGATCGAGGAAATACAGGCAGCGATTATACGAGTCCTGGACGACGCGGCGGGATAAAACCTAAAAAGAGCGCTAAAAAATATTGACTTTACGGCGCAAATGAGCTAGAATGTGGAGCGCCGTTTTCAATGGCGGTTTTTGGTTGTGTGCCAAGTACCTTGACAGCTGCTGCAATTCCGTCATGATAATATATCGGACGATTTGTTTTTGAAACAGTCAAAGCCGAATCGTTCGATATAAATACCACCGATTACATGGAGGAGAAAAACAATGACAAAAGGAATTAGGAAAGAAAATTTTGAGAAGATCGAAGGGTTGCTGCGCCAGTCCTGTATTCTTCTCGCCGACAGCGTTGGGATGATCGACAAGCGTGAATATAGTATGGCAGCCGCCATATTGGACGATGGAGATAAAACCGTTATCTCCGAGACAGACGCCGGTAGCGTCGATAGCATCAAGAAAGCCATCGACGCAATAGAGAGGCGCGCCGATCGTAATGGCACACGGGAAGATAAAAAATCGATCGACGATAAGTATGTCGTCTGCGAAGCTCGAAAATATCCGGACTGCACCCGAAGTGACCTGACGCCGTGCGCTCTACCATATGAGGAGCGGGGGTTCGTTGTAAATGGCAAGCAATACCGGATCTTTTTCTTCGCTGAGCACATGGCAGACGACCCGGAGCCGTATACTGCGACGGAGAAAAACATCCGTGCGCTCTCGGGGTTCTATGCCGACGTCATCATCGACGCCATTCTCGAAATGCAGTAGTTTTTTCAAGGCGACCCACCACGGGTCGCCTTTCTCTTTACAGAATTTATAATCTTTGATATAATGACCGCAACGTTATCACAGACAGTGGCTGGGGCAACCCTTAATCGTGCCGCCGAGATACAATCTCTATTTTGGTAACGGAACATTGACAATTCGGTCGAAATATTAAATATAACCAAAGGAGTTTTTTGTATGGCAATCAGCAAGAGCAAGAAACAAGAATTGGTTGCAGAGCTAACAGAGCTGCTCACGAACGCCAAAATGACTGTGTTCGCGAAATACGCTGGGGTCAACGTCAGCGATATTCAGGTTTTGCGCCGCGCCGCCCGCGAGGCTGGTGTGCAGATCAAGGTCGTCAAAAACCGCTTGGTCGGCAAAGCGATGCAGGACATCGAGACCTACAAAGCCACCGATCGCGGCGCGTTGACGGGGCAGCTGTTATACGCTATCTCGTCCGACGACGAAGTGGCGCCGGCGCAGGTTTTGGACAAGTTTGCCAAGGATCATCCGGCGCTGGAGCTGGTCGGAGCTTTTTCTGGCGAAGGCGCTAGCCTGGACACCGGCGAGGTCAAGGCCCTAGCGGGCTTGCCGAGCAAGGAAGAGCTTATCGCGCAAGTGGTGGCGACCTTGTTGTCGCCGGTCGGCGACGTTACCAGCGGCTTGAACGGGCTGCCGGGCATCGTGAGCACGCTCGAAGCGAAAGCAACCAATTAAATATTAGACACAGTGGATTGCTTCGCTGCGCTCGCAATGACGACTCTGTCATTGCGAGCCATAAGGCGAAGCAATCCATCTGGTATGTAATCAATAGTGGATTGCTTCGGCGATAAATCGCCTCGCAATGACGCGCATACACCCGTCACCGCGAGCCGCGCTCGTCATTGCGAGCATTTTCGCCCGTCATTGCGAGCGCAGCGAAGCAATCCAGACAACTATCAATAATAAGGAGAATTAAAATGGCTGATGTAAAGAAATTAGCAGAAGAACTAACCAAGTTGACGGTTTTGGAAGTCAACGAATTGAAAAACATTTTGAAGGACGAATACGGCATTGAGCCGGCGGCGGCCGCTGTGGCGGTGGCGGCTGGTCCGGCGGCGGGCGACGCTGGCGCGGCCGAAGACGAAAAAAGCGAATACACCGTGCAGTTGAAAGACGCAGGCGCGCAAAAAGTCGCGGTCATCAAGGCCGTCAAGGAAATCACGGGCCTGGGCCTGGGCGAAGCGAAAGCTATCGTCGACGGCGCTCCCGCTCCTGTCAAGGAAAAAATCAGCAAAGACGACGCCGAAGCCGCCAAGAAAACCTTGGAAGAAGCCGGCGCGACTGTCGAGCTGGTCTAAACCACAAAATCGACCGAATATCAGCAATTATAACCCCGAGATCTTGGGGTTATTTTTGTTATAACGCGATTGAAGCACCACGTTTTATTGACTTATATCATGATGTATGATACAATTATAGAATGCTAAAAGAATTATACACCCCCCCCAGGGACAGACGATCGATATTGCGCACCCCGCGGAAGCTTATAAAGCGCTTGTCAAAAAATATGGACTGAAAAATTTACTATATAGCGACACGATCGAAACCAAATCGAACGAGAAGGCAATCGGACATATTGTCAGTTTTTCAGAATCAGGTCAAGACATTGCCAACTTTTTTACAAATTTTGATAAACAATCCCTGGCGGTTCGTTTCCAGCCGCCAAGCATGTTAGCGCCTTTAATGGACAAGCAGCACCTTGATTACTACACCGAAAATCTGTATTTTTACGAGAAAGACGATAACGGTATAATCCGGGAATATCCGCGAATTATTCCCATCGATGACATAAACTCGAAAATAATCAAGGAGCGCAAGGGCGACGAATTGACGTTCGAACACTTTATAAAAACTATGGCGAAAATTGCTATACAAAACGCTCAAAAACGAATCAACGAAATCGAAGAAAATGATGTGTTGAACGGGATATGCGACCTATATCGCGAACAGGCGGATATTGAGAGACTATTGAAAGTGGTGCACGAAAATCCACTTTGATCAGAGCGTTAATCTCTAATTTTTGCCGACTCGTCAATTTCCTGACTTTATTTTCACAACATTTGCTATATTTCCGCTGTCGAGGCTGTGGAAATATTGTACTTGACTAAATTAAAATCATTTGATAGAATGCCGACAGATAGTAGTAAGTTGAAAAACAGATAGGAATAGCGAGAGATGTCCGAAGGATTAAGTGAGAAGCAGGTCAAGCGCTTGCGCAGCTTGCTGAATGAAGCAGAAACCAATATTGCGGCAGCCAAGGAGCTGCTGATTAGCATGCTGGGCGATGACGACGCGCCGGCGCGCACCACCGATGATGATTTTGCCGGCAAAGTCATCGAGGGGATTTTTGACGGTCAAACCATGCACGACGCCGATGGTAAATCATATCCGGTGCCGGCGAACTATGCCAGCAAGTCCAAGCTGGTCGAGGGCGACACCCTGAAATTGACAATTGCCGACGACGGTTCGTTTATTTACAAACAAATCGGTCCGGTGGCGCGCAAACAGCTCATCGGCACTTTGACGCAACACGACGGCGCCTATTATGTCGAATCCGGCGGGCGCGAATATCGCGTGCTGCTCGCCAGCGTGACGTTTTTCCGCATCAACGTCGGCGACCAGGTCAGCATCGTTGTCCCAGAGGACAACCGCGAAGCTGAATGGGCTGCGGTCGAAGCAAACCTCTGACCCAAATTCGATAAAAATTACAACAAACTTTCCGGATTTTTAGTGTAAAATAGAGGTAAATAGGAGTGGAATGGGTAAAATTGCGCTGTATCGAAAATATCGGTCGCGCGCTCTGGGGGAAGTGGTCGGTCAGGATCACATTACGAGCGTGCTGTCGACCGCCATCAAACGCGGTCAGTTTTCGCACGCTTATTTGCTGACCGGTCCGCGCGGTATCGGCAAAACCAGTGTGGCGCGCATTGTGGCGCGCCTCATCAACGAGCTGCCCTATGACGATTCCGAGCATATCGACATTATCGAAATCGACGCGGCGTCAAACACCGGCGTCGATAATATTCGTGATCTGCGCGACAAAGCCAATATTGCGCCGGCGCACGCCAAATATAAAATTTACATTATCGACGAAGTTCACATGTTGTCGAGCGGGGCGTTTAACGCGTTGCTGAAAACCTTGGAGGAGCCTCCGGCTCACGTGGTTTTCATCCTGGCGACCACAGAGGTCCAGAAACTGCCGGCTACGATTCTGTCGCGCACTCAGCGTTTTCATTTTCGCCCGGTCAGTGTCGAAAAGGTCGCGGCGCACCTACGCCATATCGCCGACCAGGAAAAGATCGCCATCGACGATGACGCCCTGGAATTGATTGCGGCGCGCGGCGAGGGCAGTTTCCGCGACTCGATTTCGCTGCTGGATCAGCTGTCGAATTTGGATGGGCAAATTGCCATCGACCACGTCGAAAATATCCTGGGGCTGGCGCCCACCCAACAGATTGAAAAGTTGGCTGACGCCGTGGTCAAGCACGACGCAACGAGCGTGCTGGCGATACTCGCTGATTTTCGCGCTCAGGGCATTGCGGTGCCCATGGTCGTCGATCAATTGTCGCGCCGACTGAGCGTTTTGGCGACCACTCAGCCAAAATTATACGAGCTTATCGAAAAGTTGATCGACGTGCCGAGATCAGCTAATCCGGAATTGAAATTGACGGCGGTTTTGGCGACTTTTGCCACGAAAAATACGCCGACCGTCGCTGCACGCGTTCAGTACGCCAGAGTGATCGTCGAAGAGCCGAGCGCCAAATCGAAGCCCGTTAAAAAATCCGCGACCAAAACCGCAGAGCCGAAATCGCCCGAGCCCGAGCCGGAAGCTGTGGCGAAACCAACGCCCAAACTCGACGTCAAACTTGCCGAGCTGGACTGGGACAAAGTCATCGCGACCGCCAAGAGACTCAATGGTCCCGCCGGCAGTTTGATCGCCAACGCCAGTCACGATTTCGCGGACGGCGTGCTGACGCTGTATTTTCGATACGGCTTACATCGCAAGAAAATGGACGACCAAAAATATCGTGGCGTCCTGGTCGAGGCGATTAAAAATACGCATGACGGCGTGCCGGAAATCGTTATCGCAAGTGGTGAAAAGCCGAAAAGTCAGGCTGCCGAAGCAGTTGCTGCTATAATGGGAGGCGGAGAACCATTATGAGTGCCAAAACGCAAGCGACTACACCCGGGAAAATCCCGCCCCAGAATCTCGAAGCCGAGAAAAGTTTGCTCGGTTCGGTTTTGCTGGATGAGGACGTTCTGATTGATGTGGTGGACAAGGTCCAGCCCGACGATTTCTACGATTCAAAACACAAGGTCATTTTTACAGCGATGCGCCACCTCTATGAAAAAAGCACCCAAGTCGATTTGTTGACGCTCAGCGATGAGCTGCGCAAGAAAAAGCAACTCAGCGAAATCGGCGGCGATGAATATTTGACCGACCTGACGAATTACGTGCCGACCGCCGCGCACGCCGCGTCCTATGCCGACATTATCGCCCAGGCGGCGGTGCGTCGTCGACTGATAAAAATCGGTTCGGAAATTACCGAGCTCGGTTTTGACAGCGACAAAACTGTCCAGGAATTGTTGCAACAAGCCGAAGCCGGGCTGTTTACAGTCAACGCCAACGCCCAACGCGACAAGCTGGTCAAACTGGAATCGATTTTGGCGGACGCCTTTGACCAGATGGAGGAATTGCAACGCAACAAGGACAAGCTGCGCGGGCTGAAAACTGGGTTCAACGATCTCGATAATATGACTGCCGGTTTCCAGAAATCCGACCTGATTGTCCTGGCGGCGCGCCCCAGTATGGGCAAGACCGCGCTGGCGCTGAATTTGGCGCTGAATATCACCTCGATCAACGATGTTTCGGTGGCGATTTTCAGCCACGAGATGAGCAAGGAACAGCTGGTCAATCGTTTGTTGACCGATGCGTCCGGCGTCGACAGCTGGAACATCCAGACCGGCAATTTGCGCGATGATGACTTTACGAAAATTTCCGAGGCGATGGGCGAATTGGCGGAGTCGCCGATTTACATCGATGACACGCCGAATATGACGATTTTGGAAATGCGCACCAAAGCCCGCCGCGCCGCCCACGAGCATAATCTGGGTTTGATCATCATCGACTATTTGCAACTCATGCAAGGCTCCGGTCGCGATCACGGCAATCGCGTCCAGGAAGTCAGCGAAATTAGTCGCGGATTAAAATTGATTGCTCGCGAATTGAATGTGCCGGTCATCGCCCTCAGCCAGCTGTCGCGCGCCGTTGAATCGCGCACGCCGCCGATTCCGATGCTATCCGACCTGCGCGAATCTGGCTCAATCGAGCAGGACGCTGACGTCGTGATGTTTATGTATCGCGAAGATTATTACGATCCCGAAACCGAGCGTCAACATATTACTGACTTGATCCTAGCAAAGCACCGCAACGGTCCGACTGGTAAAATCGAACTTTACTTCCATCCGGAACGGCTGAAATTTACTTCACTAAGCAAAAAGGCACGCTCGTGAAAAACCTCATTACGAGCTCGGTTTTTTATCGTCATCGCCACGTCATCGGTTTGTTTGTGGCGGCAATTTTCCTGTATTATTTCATCGTTTTCGGTTTCGCGCGCATTCCGGTTGGGTTGTCTGAGCTCGAGATAACCAGCGCTACCTTGTCCGGAAATTTCAGTTTCCCGGGCTCGATCGTTGATTTGCCATATCACGCCTTGCAATGGCTGTCGATCCAGATTTTTACCTTGTCGACTTTTGCAATTCGTTTGCCGTCAATAATTCTTGCGATTGCCAGCGGGCTACTAATTATTGCCACAGTGCGTAGTTTGTTTCGGACGAACGTCGCTATTATCACCGGCTTTGTGGTGGCTTCGAGCGTTTTCTTCCTCGACATTGCGCGCACCGGTGCGCCGATGAGTATGATGATTTTCCTGGGAATTTTGGCGATTTTCGCGATTTCAAAATATATGGCGGGCGAAAAAGCGAAAACCCTATGGCAGATTATTTTAGTATTGGCACTGACGCTGGGCGTTTATTCGCCGCTGGGAATTTACCTATTTATTGCCTACATTTTGGCGGCGGTTTTACACCCGCGGGCACGCTTGGCGGTTCGCGGTTTCAAAGTTTTGCAATTTATAATCGCTGGCGTGGTCGGTGGATTATTATTGTTGCCCCTGGTTCTAGCCATCATCAGCGACCCGGCGATTTTATTTACGTTGCTCGGCGCGAATGGTTTCGCGCTGTCGGCTCAGCAGATTCTAACCAACCTCGGCGCGTTGGTCTCATTCCATAGCACGGCGGTTTTCGGACTGGTCACGCCGCTGATCAGCTTTGCGGAGCTGGCTATCGTTACCATCGGCATTGTGCGCCTGATTCGCGATCGCCATTCGGCGCGATCATATTTGATACTTTGCATCACCGGTCTGACGCTGCTGTTGGCGATCCTGAATAATTCGCAAACATATATTTTTTTCGTGCCAGTGATTTTCCTGATAGCTATCGGCATTCAAACTTTGATCGAGGGTTGGTATAGTCTGTTTCCGTTCAATCCTTATGCGCGATTATTTGGGCTAGTGCCGTTGACGATTTTGATTGGCGGGCTGGTAATTACTAATCACGACAGATATATTGACGCTAATCTATATGACAGCAATGTGGTTTATGGCAGGTCGCTCGATTTTGAGCTGATCAAAAAAGCCGTTAATAAACACAGCGGACATACAGTTGATCTGGTGGTTGGGCGGGACGAGCGCGATTTTTATAAATTACTGGAACGTGAATATGGCAATTTGAAAGTTACCGAAGCCATCGGCAAACGCGCCGATACGATTATTTTGACGCGCCAAACTTTTTCATTACGCAGTGGTCAAGCGCCGACCAGCGTGATCACAAACAGTAATTCCAAAGACAACATCGCCGCCAAGGTTTACGAGAAAAAGTAACCGGCCGCCGTTGACCGAGTGCCTTTTCAAAAATAGTGTCCTGTGATAAAATCGTGTTGAAATAATTAGGAGGAATCACGAAATGGGAATGGCTGATCAAATGAAAATGTTAAATCAAATGCGCAAATTGCAAAAGGAATTGGGCAAGGAAATTGTCGAGGTCGAAGCCGGCGACGGGGCAGTCGTGGTGCAGATTAACGGCGAAATGAAAATCGTCGACGTTCAGCTTGATGCGAACAAAATCAATTTTGATGACGTGGACGAATTGGCCGGTTGGATAAAAGCTGCCATGCGCGACGGGCTAAAAGAAGCTCAGGAAATGGCGGCCGAAAAAATGAAACCGATGATGGGCGGGCTCGGACAACTCGGGTTATAGACGAAAAATATGGCGGCTTTACCGAGAGCGTTGACGGAATTGATTGAGGCGTTTGGCACGTTGCCGGGCGTCGGGGAACGCACGGCTGAGCGTTACGCTTATTTTGCCTTGCGCGCCGACACGGGCAAGACCCGCAAATTGGCGCATTCGCTGGAAAACTTGCACGGGCGCGTCAAGCCGTGTCCAGTAACGTTCGCGTTGATCGACGCCGATTTGGATGTTTCGCCGCTTTATTCCGCTGCGAACCGTAATAAAAAGTTGGTCGCCGTGGTCGAAGAGCCGTTCGATGTGGTGGCGCTGGAAAACACTGGGCAATTCGCGGGGACTTATCATGTTTTGGGCGGCGCGATTTCGCCCATCGACGGCGTGGGACCCGAGCAATTACATATTCCGGAGCTAATTGCGCGGCTGAAAAGTGATTCTGTTGATGAGGTTATTCTGGCGACTAATGCCAGTGTCGAAGGCGAGTCGACGGCGCTCTATATTCAAAAGCAGCTAGAAGAGGCTGGTCTGTCGGACGTTAAAATTACTCGCCTGGCGCGCGGCTTGCCGATTGGCGTCGACCTGGAATATGCCGACAAAATCACCCTTACTCACGCCCTCAGCGGTCGACAGAAATTATAAACTCTGTTAATATTGTCTCGTTAAAGTAGGTGGTGTATTTTTGAACCTTAAAAAGGAGGTGATTGTTTTGTTAACAAAACAATTCAAAGTTATAACTTTGATAATTTTTCTACTGTTTTCCATGATGTGTGGTATCCCAAGCGTTTCAGCCGATACTAAATTACCGGTTGATTTTGCACTAGTCATCGATGCTACGAACAGCATGGAGGGCGCGGCGCTTGAATACGAAAAAGAAGCCGCGAAAAGTTTTTGCGATCAGTTATTGCCGAACCAAAGAGTTGCCGTTTTTGCGGTTGGACCCGCAACTGGCGCCCTGTGCGATTTTACGAACGACCAGCAAACTTTACTGAGTTGTATCGACGGGATCGAGGCTGGCGGCGGCACAGATTTAACGGAGATGTTTAAGATGGTCGGGCTCAAACTTGCCGATTCAGGTTATGACGACGCAGCAAAGGTCGTTATTTTTATGAGCGACGGCGTTTCGACCATGGGACAGTCAGTCGATGACGACAAAGCCCATTACAAATCCGAAGATTATCCTGATGCGGGCTACTGCGGATACACGTCAGCTGCATATCTTGCGGCAAAAAAGGTCAAGGGTGAAATCGTCCCAGTTCGTTTTACGCCAACCGGAACCAACACTGACTATAACTCAACATATGTCAGGTTGGGAATCGATTTCATGAATGACATTGCCAGCAGCGGCTGTTTCGTCGTTCCGTCGATGGATAGCATGCTGGAAATCATCGGCGGCGTCCACCAAGCGGTTAGCGGCGCTAGCAGCAAGGAGGAGATAAGCTCGAATCTGAAAAATGCTAGTCAGAAAAAACGCCTATCGACCGGCGGTGATATCGGCGACGTAAATTTGTCATATTATATGAGTATGGCGCCCGAAATGGGTATGCAAAATTGGCTAGTGAAGTGGGGTCCGAATCTATTTACTGATTCGAAAACCTATAATCACGGGCTTGCCAGGGCATGCGGTGCGTTGGTGAAAAACTTCGGCGATGAGTCACTGCTGAGTGATTCATTGGTAAAACTTGGTTTTACAGATATCAAGATTTACTCACCAAGGGTCGCGAAGATCGTGACTACGGACACGACGAATTTCGTTTTTGCGCGACAAAACATGAAAATCAACGGTGCAAAACGTAGCCTCGTGGTTTGTATAATCACCGGCACCGACGGTGTCGCTGAATGGATCAGTAATCTGAAAATGCAATTTGATCCGTCGGGTGATTATCATGGATTCGCCGAGCCGGCGTTGGTGGCGTATTCATATCTGACGGAATACGTCAAGGACCACAGCATTGATTCGCGGGATAATTATTATCTCGTGACTGGTCACAGTCGCGGTGCGGCGGTCGCAAATTTGGTGGCAAAAAGTATGCAGGACGAGGGGTTCACGAGCGCCGAAAAAGCGTTCGTTTACACTTTTGCCTGTCCAAATACTACGCTCCAACCGGCCGGCGGGTATGACAATATCTTCAATATCGTCGACGGCAACGACGTGGTGACGCAAGTGCCACCCGGTGCCAGGAAATATGGTCAGACGGTTGGCTATGATGCCAGCGGTGATTCAATTGCTCACCTTAAACAGCTTTACGGTGATCAGTTTGAGCTTGATAACGTGGCAGAGCAGTTTTTTTGGGCGCACTACCCAGAGAATTATCTGGCACGGCTGCATTCCGGCGCGCCCAAAGCCATCTGGACCGGCAAAAAGTGGTATCGGCTGTCGGTTGAGTGCCCGGTTGATATTCGAATAACCAGACAGTCCTCTGTTGTTGCCGAAGTTTCAAAAAATCTAGTCGTTGAGCTTGACGACGACGTTTTTGCGGACACCTATGGTGATGGAAAATATTTCCTGTTACCGGGCGACAGCGAGGTTTATGACGTCGAAATTGTTGCCACCGGCAGCGGCGTGATGAATATTCTCGCCCAAAGTTTCACTAGCTCGGTCGACGATGAGCCGGAAATTCTGGTCGAAGAAAAAGTTGATATCAAGCCAGGCGATACTTTCAAGCTGCACTTGTCGGACACCGATAAGCCAGAATTGGTTTTGCTCGATACTGTCGAAAATAACCCGCCAGTTTCAGCTGCGGCGGTAAGCAATGAACCAACGACAACGGACGACGAGTCAGAACTGGATATTGATAACGCTACTAAAAAGGATAGCCGGCAGCCGACGATATCTGCCTTCGCAATCGGTTTAGCGCTCAGAGCAATTGTTGTTTTAACAATTTTCGCAGCCCGAAAGCGACGTCCGAAAAATTCGCGGCGATAGGGAACCGCCTCCACCAACACACATGGCGCCCAAATTCTTGGGCGCCTATTTTTGTTTTACCAAGTATCGAGGGAATATGGTAAAATGATTAAATGATGGAAGAAAAAACCAGCACAATCATACAGAATGCTCAAAAGGTCCTGGTGATCCAAGCCGAAAATCCCGACGGCGACAGCATTGGATCGGCTTTGGCGTTAGAAGAAGTCCTGGGTGATATGGGCAAGGAAGTCAGCCTGTTTTGCCCGGTTGAAATTCCCAAATATTTGCGTTATATCGCCGGCTGGGATCGAATTTCGCGCGAATTTGACTTTTCCGCCGACATCGCGATTATTGTTGATTCGACGTCGAGCATTTTGCTGAAAAAAGTCCTGAGTATTGACGGCGTGCCACATTTCATGGACCATCATTCGGTGATAGTTTTTGACCACCACAAAACAGAAGGCGATCTGCCGTTTTCGACCACGGATTTTATCGACGAAAAAGCGGTCTCGACCGGCGAAATTATTTATAAAATCGCTCGCGCGAATGATTGGGAAATTAACGAACGCGCCGTCACGAATTTGTTCATTTCGATTCAATCGGACAGCTTGGGATTGATCACGGAAAATGTCACCGCCGAGACTTACGAGATTTGCAGCCAGCTAATAAAGCTGGGCGCTCAACCGGCGCGCATCGAAGCGGCGCGGCGCGAGCTGATGAAAAAACCGCCCGAGATCCTGGATTATAAAGGTCGGCTCATCGAGCGCATCGAATATCACTTGGACGGTCGGCTGGCGCTGGTGCACGTGCCGTTTGACGAGATCGAAAAATACAGCGACAAATACAATCCGACGATGCTGGTGCTGGACGAGATGCGGCTAGTGATCGGCGTCGACGTGGCGATCGGCGTCAAGACCTATCCGGACGGCAAATTGACCGGCAAATTACGCTCGAATATTCCGGTGTCCGAGGCGATAGCTGGATTTTTCGGCGGCGGCGGTCACCCGTATGCGGCGGGATTTCGGATTTACGAGCAATACGACGATTTTGTCCCGGAACTGATCAAGGCAACGACCAAGGCGCTGGAGGAACACGACCGTGAAAATTCATAATACGCTGACTAAAACTGTTGATGAGTTTGCGCCGTTGGACGGGCAGACAGCGCGAATCTATACCTGTGGACCGACGGTTTATAATGACGCACATATCGGTAATTTGTCGTCGTATATTTATGCCGACATATTACGTCGCGCTTTGCGATTGGCTGGATTCGAAATTCGACACGTTATAAATTTTACTGACGTGGATGATAAAACGATTCGTCGTAGTCGCGAACAATATCCCGAGCTCGAACCGAATGAGGCTTTGCAAAAATTAACTCGTCATTACGAACAAGTTTTCCGGAATGATTTAGTTAGTATCGGCAACGACATTTCGGATATTAAATTTGTGCGCGCGACTGAGTCAATTGACGATATTCAAAACCTCATTCGAAAATTGCTTGACGTGGGCGCGGCTTACGTGGCGGACGATGGCATTTATTTTGACATCGCAGCGTATCGTCGGGAGCGCAAATATGGTCAGCTCAGCAAAATTGATTTACCGAGCGAGATGAGGGCGCGCATTGATAATGATGAATACGACAAAGAATCCGCTCAGGATTTTGCGTTATGGAAAAAGCAAAAACCCGGTGAGCCAGCTTGGGATTTTGAGATTGCGGGGAATACAACGCGCGGTCGACCGGGCTGGCATATTGAATGTTCGGCTATGAGTGTCAAAAATCTGGGGCAGCCGTTTGACATTCATACTGGTGCGGTTGACCTGATTTTTCCGCATCACGAAAACGAAATCGCCCAAAGCACGGCGGGCGATCAGCCGGAAACTTACGCGCGGTGGTTCGTTCATAATGAACACCTGCTGGTTGACGGCGCCAAAATGGCAAAGAGTAAAAATAATTTTTATACCCTAAACGACTTAGTAAAAAAAGGCTTCAGTCCGCTGGATTTTCGGATGTTGATTTTGCAAAGTCATTTCCAAAGTCCAAGCAATTTCAGCTGGGACAATTTGACAGCAGCGCGTGGACGCCTAAAAGCTTGGCAAGCCGTCGCCGAACTGCGCTGGCAAACGACCGATGTTGACGACGATGGTCAGCAGGAAATTGTGCGCGGTCTGCTCGTTCGTGCTGGCGCGGCGCTGATGGAAAATCTGAACACGCCGGAAGCGCTAAAACATATTGACGAGGCGATTAGTTTTATTTCCAAAGATCCGTCAAACATCAGCCACGAGGCGTTGCGCACGATTTTTGATTTTGTGGACAGGAATCTTGGGCTGTCAATTTTGTCGAGCACACCCGACATTGACGATAATATTAAAGACATGATTAGCATCCGCCAGACCGAACGGGCGAGCGGCGACTACGCTCGTTCCGATGAGATTCGTGATAGTTTACGTGAAAACGGTATCGAGCTACGCGATACTAGCGCCGGCGTGATTTGGGCGCGGAATTAAAATCGGACGTGGAATTTATTTCTTGGTTTTTGCTGTTTTGCCTGGCTTACTTTTCGGAATAACAACTTCGCGCACATCGATGTCGACGTCCTGATCATCGCCGCTGCGGCGCCGCAGAGCATATTCGCGCACCAACACCATAACACAGCCCGCCACCGGAATGGCGACCAACGCGCCAAAAATTCCGGCTATTTGCATACCGATAATCAACGAAATCAAAATCAGCGTCGCACTGACATTCATCTTTTTACTCTGGATTTTTGGCGCCAGCAAGTTATATTCGATCTGTTGATACAGGACCAGATAAACCACAAAAATCAGAGCCGCGATCGGATTATACAGCGCCACTAAAATCGTCGAGATCGCGCCGCCGATATACGGTCCGAACAGTGGCACAAAGGTTGTAATGAAAACTATGGCGGCAATCGGCAACACGATCGAAACCGTAAAGCCAAACACCATCGACAGGACAAAAACGCCCACGCCCGCCAACAAGCCGCAGACCGCCGCGATAATGACCTGGCTGGTCACAAAACTCGAAACGACATCATACATTTTGCCGACAACCGCTCGATGGTGGTCGCGCTTTTTGGCGTCCTTATAGGCGATGCGCCAAAAACTGTTGAGGGCTCTCGGTCCATCCAGCAACATAAATAATGTCAGCACCAACACGATACAGGCATTGACAAACCAAGCCGCAATATTCGATACGATCGTCACGGATGCCGACCCGAGAGAAGATGCGGCATGGCGGGCGGTATCCGAAACGTTATCAACAATGTTGCCGAGTTGCTCATGGAGTCCGGAATCGCGCGCCGCGTCAAACATGAATCTCGACTGACCTTCGATGGCGGCGATAGTGTCGGGCAGATTTTTTACAAAATTGATCGTCTGCTCGAAAAATACTGGCATGATCGCCAACAGCGAACCGCCGATTACGAAAACGAAAATCAGGAACGTGATTAGTATCCCGAGACCGCGCCTGTGACCGGGCAGCACTTTGGTGAAAAAGTTGACCGGTCGGTTCAAAACCAGTGCCAAAAACGCCGCGACCAAAATCATAATTACCGCCGTTTGTGCGACCCACAATGCGGCGATGACCACCGCAAAACCGATGATGACTAACCAAAATCGGATTAAGGTTTTGGTGCTGATGTGGATTTGAGATTCTTTCATGATACTCATATTATAGCACGTTCCGCGCATTAGTTAAAATAGCCACGACGTCATCGAGCGTCGTCATTTTCTCCTCCTTGGTCGCCAGATTTTTGAGCGAAAATTTTCCGGATTTCAATTCATTTTCGCCCACAAACATGACATAGGGCACGCCGAGTTTTACGGCGGTTTTGATGGCTTTTTCAGCCTTGCGCCCGCCCAGGTCGACCGCCACCTTGACGCCGCCGGCGCGTAATTTGTCGGCAATATCATGGACGTCAATACCGAGCGGAATAATGTAAAGATCGGTCGCCGGCGCGAGTTTCGGCAGTAAATTCCAGGCTTTCAAAAATTCATTCAAAGTCGCCTCGCCAGGCGCCACGCCGCAGACCGGCAGATCCTCGACGCCAAACAATCCGACCAAACCGTCATAGCGCCCGCCGCCAAACATCGAACGATTATTTTCGGGCGAGTTATCAAAAACTTCGAACACGATTCCGGTGTAATAATCAAAGCCGCGCATCAGGGTCGGATCATATTTAGCACTGGTGATACCACGGCGTTCAAGCGCCGAGAGCAAGGTCCTTAGCTCGTCCACGGGACCGTTTTGAGCGATGGTTTTCGGCAAATCGCCCAAACTGTTGGCGCCGACCAGCTCATCAACTTTCGCCAAAAACTCCGACGAATTTTGTCCGCCGTAAATCTCCGCTGCCTGGACATTGAACTCCTCGACCGACATCTTGGCGCGTCGATCAAATAATTTTATCATCACGCCGGCTTGCACAGCGTCCAGCTCCAAATATTCGCGCATGACGTAATCGGTCAGCCGCCGGTCGCCGACCAGGATCGTATACATTTCCGGACGCGCGCCAAATTCGCGCAAAATCGCGTCGGAAACGGTGATGATTTCGATGTCAGCCTCAACATCCGCCGCGCCAAACAGGTCGAGGTTCAACTGCCAAAATTCGCGCTCGCGACCTTTTTGCGGACGCTCATAACGCATGAAATTCGCAATCGAAAACAGCCGCGCCGGCATGGGCATTTCCTGGCGCCGCGCCGCCACCATGCGAGCGATGCTGGGCGTCATTTCGGGGCGAATCGTGACCCGACGATCGCCGCGATCGGTGAAGGCATAGGTCTGGTCGCTGACAATTTCCTGACCGCTTTTGGCAGCGTAAATTTCCAAGGGTTCCAGGATCGGCGCGTCGTAGCGTTCGTAGCCATAGCGCTGGCAGACCCGCGCCCACTTGTCGAAAATATAACGACGCAAGCGCATCTCCTCGGGGTAAATGTCGCGCGTGCCTTTGTAACTTTTGGTATCTAATTTCATGATTTCTCCTCGCTATCTATTTTAGCACATTTTGCGCCGTGGTACTTTTCTAGGAAATCGTCGCGGAATTCGACGAAATTGTCGGACAAAATCGCGGTGCGGATTTGGTCGACCAAGTTCACAACGAAATATTCGTTGTGAATACTGGCAAGCGTGCACGCCAAAATCTCGCCGGATTTAAACAAGTGTCGCAAATACGCCCGTGAATGATTTCGACAAGTATAGCACGCACATTCCGCGTCGATCGGCGCCAGGTCGTCGCGATAACGCGCGTTCAAAATGTTGATGCGCCCGCCGCGCGTGTATAGCGAACCATTACGCGCTTGACGCGTCGGCGCCACGCAGTCAAAAGTATCGATGCCGTACTGCACGCCGACAAACAAATCGCGCGGCTCCGCGCCCATTCCCAGCCAATGTCGCGGCTTTTCGTTCGGCAAAATCTGGTTGACGAGCGGCAAAAATTCCTTGCCTTGCTCGGCGGTATACATTCCGCCAATGCCGTAGCCGTCGAAATCGCGCCCCGCGAAAAACTCCGCCGAGGCGCGCCGCAAATCTGTGAACTCGCCGCCTTGGACTACGCCATAGAGCACCTGGCGAGGCTGCTGATTTTTGTCGTGCTGGCGGTTTAATTTACCGTGTTCAGTCAAACAGCGTTCCGCCCAATCGTGCGTCAACCGCAACGACTTTTCCGCCGAGGCGCGGCTGGTGTCGGTCTCGCCATAGCCAATCGGACAGTCAAAACACATATGAATATCCGCGCCGATTTGATGCTGGGCGCTCATCGAATCCTCCGGCGTCATCGTGATTTTCGCGCCGTCAATATGCGATTTGAACACCACGCCGTCCTGGCTGATTTTCGCGCCTGGCAAGCTCATGGTTTGAAAACCGCCGCTGTCGGTAAACGTCGGACGGTCGTATCCCATAAACCGCGCCAGCCCGCCCGCACGGGCAATCAAATCCACGCCCGGCTGCAACAGCAGATGGTAAGTATTCGCCAGCACCGCCTGCGCGCCCAACTCCTCGATCTGCGCCACACTCAGCGATTTAACAGTCGCCTTGGTCGCCGCCGCCACAAAACACGGCGTGCAGATCTCGCCGTGCGGCGTCGTGATTTTTCCCGCGCGCGTTAAACCGTCTTGTTTCTCGATTTCAAATTTCATCTCTGTTGATTATATAAGATTTTGCATCAAAATGAAAT
>JAITGI010000014.1 GCA_031280785.1 Candidatus Nomurabacteria bacterium | reverse complement strand
AAAAGGGTACGCGCCGGCCGATCTTTGGCGGCAGTTATGGCATCGGGCCGAGTCGGTTGATGGGCTTTATCGCTGAACATTTTGCCGACGAACGTGGGCTAGTTTGGCCAACGAATATCGCGCCGTTTCAGGTTTATTTAATAAACATCGGAACGAACGAAGATATTGTAAATAAAACAACGAAATTGTATGATGAGTTGACGGAAAAAGGCGTTGAAGTTTTGTGGGATGATCGCATAGACGCGCGGCCTGGGGAAAAATTTGCTGACGCGGATTTGCTAGGAATTCCGCACCGAATTGTAGTTAGTCCGAAATTAACAGAGGTCGGACAATTTGAACACAAAGCGCGCACGCTAGATATAGCGGAAAATTTGACTTCCGAAACGCTATATGCTAAGTTGGAAAAGGAAAAAAACACCAAAAAGACTTGCTAAAAAATCTTAAACTGCTAAACTAGATGTAACGATTATGCGAGGGATGGTTTTGAATCGACAGCGCCCCCGCTGACTGTTACAGGAAAGGAAGAATTATGAAGAAACAATATCACTTAACCATACACGGCCGACGCGAACTAGAAGAAGAGCTGGCGCAGTTGATCGAAAGCCGCGCCGAAATCGCGAGCAAAATTTCCGAAGCGCGTGACTACGGCGATTTGTCCGAAAACGCTGAATATTCAGCTGCCCGCGAAGAACAAAGTCGCGTCGAAACTCGCGTTATCGAAATCGAACACATTTTGCAAAACGCCGACATCATCCGCGAAAGCAAATCGAAAAAGGGCATTGTCAAATTGGGCGTGGCTGTGACGCTACAGAATGGCAAAAAGACTGTAGATTACAAAATCGTCGGGCCAGTCGAAGCTGACCCCATGGACGGCAAAATCAGCAACGAGTCGCCGCTCGGCGCGCAACTAATCGGCAAAAAAATCGGCGAACGCGCCGTGATTGACACGCCAAAGGGCAAGAAGACTTACGAGATTGTCGGAATTGATGGCTAGTCACCCTCTTTCTCCACGCCCTCAATCAAGCAATGCTCGTGGCCGTGTTCGCCGTCCTCTGTATGAATATAGCCATGCGCAATCGTGATGGCCAGCCCGACCACGACGACACCAGCGACCAATAGCGCCGTTTGCACGCCGACGAAACGCTTTTTTTCGCGCGCGTGAATGGCGGGAATGATGTCGGACACCGCGATATAGATAAAGAACCCAGCGGTCAGCCCCAACACCACGCCCAGCGGAATATCAACATTTGACCCGATAAGGAAAAAGGTCACCGCCGCAACAGTGGTCGCCAGCGCCGACAGCGCGTTCGCTAGCAGTACTTTGCCGCGTGACATGCCTTTGGCGAGCAGCAGGCCGAAATCGCCGATTTCCTGCGGAATTTCGTGCGCCGCCACCGCCAGCGTCACCACAATGCCAGTCGTCGGGTCAACCAAAAACGCCGCCGCAATCGCCACGCCGTCAATAAAATTATGCACCGTATCGCCAAGGATTATCAGAGGAATGCGCGCGTCCTTCTCGTGAGCCACGTCGCCGTCAGATTTGTGATGATGAAACCAATGAATCGCGCGCTCCAACAGGAAAAAGCCCAAAATTCCACACATCACCGCCACGCCAATGCCGAGCGCATACGATTCAATCGCCTCGTGGTCGGACAGATGAGCGATTTCGTGAAAAGCGTCCGGCAACAGATCGACGAACGCCGCCGCCAGCAGCGCGCCCGCCGCAAAGGGCAGGGCGTACTTCGCGAATTTACTGGCTATTTTCTTCCGCGTCAGCAGCAGCGCCCCACCAACGAGCGAGAAAACGCCGCCGACGAGCGAGAAAAAAATTACTTGTATTAAATTCGACTCCATGAAACTCCTTTCGATTAAGTCTAACCCGCGTTTATTCGCTGGTGGCAATAATTATCGCACAGTTGCTATATTTAATGCAAATTTTTCGCGTTAAGCAAAAATAAATGCGAGGAATTGTCTGGCGCTTTCGTGAAGAATTGCAATACATTGTAAAAACCACAACACCCCAACACGAGTCACGGGGGGGGGGCATTCTATTGACTTTTAATAATATGTGTGATAAGATGTTTAGCGAACAATCTAAGGCATACATTAGCCAAGAAAGGACAGCAGGCAAAATGGAAAAGAAAAAGAAGATTGAATTTATTAAAAACCCTACGGGTGCGGAAAGGAACCCGCTAACGGAAGAGGAAATGCGAAAAGTTATCGGCAGACAACCGGCGGCGTTGTGGTAACTGCTGCGGGGTATGATCAAATGACAGCTTCCGAAATCGATTCCTACCACGACATAAAGGAACAACTGAAAAACCAGTTAGAGCAAGCATTTTACGGTTACGGCGAATTACGAAATGCAGCACCCAAAGACATGCACGGTAAAGACGTACCAAAAGCCGATAAAGACACCTTTATGCGCGAAGCCAATGAGTTTATTGCCGAGATGGAGAAAGACGGCACCACGTTTGCCCGTTACAGAAAATGGATTGATGCTGCACCAGAGGGCGAAAAACGCGAAGTAAGAATCGCTGCTTGGCCAAACGCTGAGTACAGCGAAGAGCAAGATCGGCAGGCGGCAGAGAAGTTCGGCGAAACTCAACCGTACAATACCTATGATCACGATAAGGAATACCCTGAGAACAAAATTTATGCTGGTCATACACCAGAACAGGTTTCTGGCAAAATGATAGATGGCGAGTTGGTACGATTCTTCCTGTACACCAATAAGCCTGATTTAGCCTGTGGCACGTTAGACGAACAAATTGCCGAGATGGAAAAAGAACAGGCAACAACCCCGTCACTAGATAATCCGTATGATATGGAGACGAGAGCCATTTGGTACGCAGAACGTAAGGAAAACCAAGAGCTTAAAGGCGACGGTGTCTCTGAAGCAACTATCTATCGTGATTTGAAAGGCAAGCCGGTTGCCGATCCTTGGGGCGGTCGGGTCGTCGCTGAGGGTTGTGTCAGCAATCTCGGTGAGCCATGTCGTGACGGGTCAAGCGTTGGCAGTGCTGGCCGCGCGCGGTTGGTGGCGAGGAAAAAAATTTGACTTTTGCCACTTCCTTTAATTCTTAAATTTTTGTAAAATAGTATCAGGAGATATGCAGTCCCAGAGGTTTCTGCCTCAGCGGTGTCTCGGTTGCGATTAGTGACGTTTGCCTAGTTATGCTCTATGTGCATAACGTGGTGTTGCTACGCTTAGAACCTTAATTCCTCGCGAACTGTGCTAGATAATTCTGGTCAGAATTGAAATAACAAGAAACCGCCGATACGTCAGCGTGTAGCGTGATGTCTAGCAAGATTATTGCCGATCCTTGGGGCGATCGGATCGTCGCTAAGAGTTATGTCAACAACAACGGTAAGCCATATCGTAACAGGTCAAACGTTGACAATGATGACAGCGCGCGGTTGGTGGCGAGGGATAGGGTTTACATTAAACTCTTCCGCCACCCGCCCAGCATGCGACGGGTTTCGGTGATTTTGGCCTGCAATTTCAGGCAATTCGTTTCGTTGGCCAAATTGAGTTCCAAGATCGCCCGTAGTTGTAAGGCGGTCAATTCCGCTGCCGCTGTGGCAGCATCCAGATAGTTGATTTTCAGCGGTTTCGGCGCGTGTTTGGCCAGTATCAGTTGCTGCAAAACGTCGCGGCAACTGGCGACGACCTGCTCGCCCAGCGTATAACGATATTTGCGGTCAATAGCGGCGGTCAGGCTTAGCAACTTTTTATAAACTTCATAAGAAAGGGCGACGACGGGTAGTTCTTCCATGGATACCAGTTTAACATGTTTGTGGCGCACGTGGCGCAAATTTCGTCGCGACAAGAAACCCAGCCGCGCAATTCGCACATTTGAAGCCAATTTGGAGGAGAATTTATTGCAATTATGCGCCGATTTGAATTCGGGGCGGTATCGGCACGGCGATTATTCGCACAAAATCGTTAATGAAAAGAAACGGCGCGATATTTATGTTGCCTCGGTGCGCGACCGCGTGGTGCATCGGTTGGTGTACGATTATCTGCTGCCAATTTTTGATTACAGATTTGATTATGACGTTTGGTCGTGTCGCGTTGGCAAAGGTTTGCACGGCTGTTTGGCGCGAATTGCTGATTTGTCGGCGCGGTATCCGGATTCTTACGTCTGGCGGGCTGATATTCGCAAATTTTTTGATAACGTTGACCAAACAGTGTTGCGCGAATGTCTTGTGCGGCGAGTGTCTGACACGCGGGCGCTCTGGCTTTGTGGCGAAATAATAAACAGTTATAATTGTCAAGTGAGGGGGGGCAAGAATCTTATGGTATGCCGATCGGCAACCTGACCAGCCAGTTGTTTGCGAATATCTACCTTGGCCAGTGGGATTTTTTTGTTCGCCAGTCGCTCCGGCCGCTAGCTTATGTTCGTTATGGCGACGATTTTCTCTTGTATTGCGTTGATTCAGCGGCGGCGCAGGCCATGCAGGCGCGTGGTAGCGAGCGGCTGCTCGGGCAACTTTCTTTGACTGTTAATTCGCGGCAAAATATCATTGTGCCAGCGCGGCGCGGGCTGTTCGTGCTGGGACATCGTGTTTATATAAATCATCAGGTGGTGGTTGAATTGGCCACAGTTCGGCGCGCGTTGAGTGCCAGTTGTTCGGCGGCCACTAGTTGTCGTTCGCTGAAATTGACGAGGAAACAACGCCGAATGTTACAATATATGAAATTGTGATAAAATATTCACTATGGCAACACTGCAAGATTTCCGCGACGAGCGGCTGCGTAAATTGAATGAGAATCGCGAGATGGGCGTTGACCCGTATCCGGCGACCACGGCGCGCGATACCGAAATCGGCGCGGTGACGGCGGACTTTGCGACAATGGACGGCAAAACCGTCACTGTGGCAGGACGTATCGTCAGTATTCGCAAATTTGGCAAAATCGCCTTTATTGTGGTGCGTGATTACTCCGGCGAGGTGCAATTGTTCCTGAAAGACGGCGAAATTGAAGAGCGCACCGCCGTCGATCCGAGTTCCCGCGAACGCTCCTCGCACCTGTCGTCACAGGGCTCGTCGCTGACATCCTTGCCGTCCTTCGGAAGCCTCGCGGAAACTGAACCGACGACGACGCAACAACTTGGGCTAAGCGAACTGAATCTCCTCGACAGCGGCGATTTTATCGAAGCGACGGGCGACGTCGGCAAAACTAAAACCGGCGAGATTTCCGTGATGACGCGACGGCTGAAAATGCTTAGCAAAGCGCTGCGTCCAATGCCGACCAAACAGGACGGTTTCACCAACAAAGAAGAGCGAATGCGCCGGCGATATATCGATATGAATGTCAACCTCGATGTGCGCGAGCGGTTTGTGCGGCGCGCCAAGTTTTGGCAGGCGAATCGCGATTTTCTGAACCGGAATGGTTTTATTGAAATCAACACGCCGGTGTTGGAGCACACCACGGGCGGGGCGGACGCGAACCCGTTTGTAACGCATATGGACGCGCTGGATCAGAACTTTTACCTGCGGATCAGCCACGAATTGCCGCTGAAACGCTTGATTGGCGCGGGTTATGAAAAAGTTTACGATATCGGGCCGCGTTTTCGCAACGAAAATTACAGCGACGAGCATCTGCCCGAGCACGTGGCGATGGAGTGGTATGCCGCCTATTGGGACTGGCGGGACGGTATGAAATTTATGGAGGAAATGTATCGTTATATGCTGGGCGAGGCGTTCGGCACGCT
Organism: Candidatus Nomurabacteria bacterium; assembly: GCA_031280785.1. Taxonomy (GTDB): domain Bacteria; phylum Patescibacteriota; class Saccharimonadia; order Saccharimonadales; family Saccharimonadaceae; genus JAITGI01. The sequence continues at coordinate 785 of JAITGI010000014.1, read as the reverse complement.
GAAATTCAAGGTGCGCGGGTTTGAAATTGATATGGGCGCAGAGTGGCAGGTCAAAGATTACGCGGAGTTGGTGGCGGAGCGGTTCGGAATTGATGTATATAATACAACATTAGACGAAGTGAAAAAAGCATTGAAAGACAATGGTTTAGAGGTCGAGGCGACGGAAAATATGGCGCGCGGCATTGACAAACTATGGAAAAGTATTCGCGCTACCATTGGCGGGCCGATTTGGGTGACCGGCGAGCCGAAGTTCCTGTCGCCCCTCGCCAAAACCGCCGCCGACGGGCGCAGCGCGCAGCGTTTTCACCCGATTATCGCCGGCACGGAACTGGGGAATGGCTTTTCTGAACTGAACGACCCGCAGGATCAGTTGGCGCGTTTCACCGAGCAACAACAGATGCGCGACGCCGGCGACGACGAGGCAATGATGCTGGATATTGATTTCGTCGAGATGCTGGAATACGGAATGCCGCCAGCGTGCGGCTGGGGTCACAGCGAACGGGTTTTTTGGATTTTCGAGGGCGTAACCGCGCGCGAGGGTGTGCCTTTCCCGCAACTGCGGCGCGAAACCGACAGCACGACGCGGGCGATTTACGGTGACATCGTAGAATAATGTTGTAATTATTACAAACATATAAAACACCATATATAGCGCCCAAAACGCTATATATGGTGTGTTGTTGTTAATATTACAACGAAAAACATGTTTATAAATAACTTGATACACTGTTCCCGCCAGCGGGTTCTTCTGCTATAATGGTCGGAATGGAAAACACGGTAACAGA
>JAITGI010000036.1 GCA_031280785.1 Candidatus Nomurabacteria bacterium | reverse complement strand
GGCGGCATCGACAAAAATCCACCACCGAGATTGTTGATAACGAATTCGGCGCCATCAGCGTGCGTCGCGCTGCCACGCGCTATTTACGGCTGAAAGTTGAGCCAGACGGGCGAGTAGCGGCGACTATTCCGTATTACGCCACGTTGATTTCGCTGCGGGCGTTGGTCGATAAAAATCGTCGTTATTTGCGAAAGTCAATCGCCAAATTGCCGCCGTTTCGGGTCTATTCGGATGACGAGATCAAGCGTATTCGCAAAAAAGCTCGCGAATTCCTGACGCGGCGCCTGGAATTTTTGGCGGCGCAACACGATTTTAATTATAATCGCCTGTTTTTACGTAATCAGAAAACGCGCTGGGGCAGCTGCTCGCCCGACCGCAATATTTCGCTCAATATCGCCCTGGTTTTGCTGCCGCCGCATCTGATTGATTACGTGATTTTGCACGAATTGACGCATCTGCACGAGATGAATCACTCGCCCAGATTTTGGACAAAATTGATCGAAATCTGTCCAAACGCCCGCGCACAGCGCCGGGAACTCAAAAAATATTCGCCATACCTAAAATAAGCTTGACGCGGGGCGGCAAAAACGCTATACTTATACTTGACAGCCTGGTTAAGCAGGCTATTTTGATTGACGGATAAAACGCCAATCAAGTAAAGGAGAAATCATGGCAGACAAGACAACTAAAATTCGACGCATCAAAGCCAAGGAAGCCGAGATCGTGAAAAAGCCGGCGAGCAAACCGGCGAAAAATGTCAAAAATCGGCAGAAAAACACGAGTAAAGGCAAAAAAACGCGCAAATTCACAGCGCCAGCATGGCTAAAAACCATCGGTCGACCGTTTGTCGTCGTGTTCGGTCCGTTCGGACGCTATGTCCGCGGCTCGTGGCAGGAACTGCGCCAAACTCGCTGGCCGAATCGCCGCGCCACCTGGTCGATGACCTTGGCGGTAATCATTTTCTGTATTTTCTTTGCCGCCCTAATCCTGTTGTTCGACCTCTTGTTCGAATGGCTGGTGCAAAATCTGAACGGCTGGTTCCACGGTCTGTTTAACGCAATAAATGGTAATAATTAAGGAGATAAAATGAGCACAAACCGATATGACAGCAGCAAACAATGGTATGCGATTCACACCTATTCCGGTTACGAGGAAAAGGTCGCCGAGAATATTCGCCAGCGTATCAGCGGCGTCGATATGTCTGACAAAATTTTCGACGTCCTGGTGCCAAAGGAAAAAACTATCGAGATTAAAAATGGCAAACGTAAAACTGTTGAGAAGAAAATCTTCCAAGGCTACGTGCTGGTGCAGCTCAAACTGACAGAGGACGCTTGGTATATTATTCGCAACACGCCGGGCGTGACCGGCTTTGTGGGCAGCGGCGTAACGCCCACGCCGATCAGCGACAAGGAGATCAAGAAGATCATGAAGCGCATGGGCGCCGCCGACCCGACGCACAATATCGATTACAGTGTCGGCGAGGTCATCAGCATCATCGACGGACCGTTCAAGGGCTTCGATGGCTCGATCAGCGAAATCGACAACGCCAAGGGTAAAATCAAAGCCCTGGTCAGCATGTTTGGTCGCGACACCAGCGTCGAGCTTGACGCTTTGCAGGTAAAAAAGGTATAATCTGGCGGTTACGCACACAAATTTTAGGAGAAATATGGCAAAAACAGTAATTGGAAATATCAAACTACGCATCCCGGCAGGGCGGGCGACCGCTGGGCCGCCGGTGGGTTCGACTTTGGGGCAGTGGGGCCTGAACATGATGGATTTTATCAATCCGTTTAACGACGCCACCAAGGATCTGATGGGCAAGGACGTTATCGTGCATATGAAGATTTTTGACGATCGGACTTTTGAGTGGAAATCGCTGGGTCAACCGACCGACGATATGATCCGCGAAAAAGTCGGCATCAAAAAAGGCTCGGGCAAGCCGCACACCGACAAAGTCGGCAAGTTGACCGACGCCCAACTGACCGAGATCGCCACCGCCAAGATGGATCAGCTAAACGCTAACGACATCGAGAGCGCGAAAAAGGTAGTCGCCGGCACAGCTCGTAGTATGGGCGTGGAAATCGCTGATTAGTTTGCGTTTTACCTTTCGCGAAACAATTTGACCCCGAAATTTCCGGGGTCGAGTTTTTTTGCTCACTTTTTATTACCGCCATCAGAAATGGCGAATAGTAACAAAAAACAGACTATGATTATCAATATCTGTTCTTTTACCATATTATCACCTCCAATGGCATGGTTCATGAGCGCAAGGTGCGATTTGCTAACCAGTATACACCATGTTGACCGTGATGAAAAACTGTGTTATGCTCGTCATGATAAAATTTAACCGTTGGGAGAGTCGTCGCATGATGACTCGCGAGCACCACAAGGAGAAACTACCATGGCAAAAAAAGCCGAACTATACGAGGAGTTGAAAAAACTCGACCGTAAAACCAAATTAACGGGAAAGAATACCATCGCCGAGATTCAGGCGGCAATTGATGAGGCGCGGACGAGCGCGGAAACAACTGACTCGCCAAAATCGCCGGCAACAGAGGTAACTGTCGACGAAAATACGGAAACAACTGACGATACGCATTACGCCAAATCCGGCAAAAAATCACTGAAACACGAGCTGGAAGTCAAGGAACAGGTCGAAAAGGAAGCCCGCAAAGCCGCCGGTGACACCGCGCCCCAAGGTGATGTGGTCGCAGCCGACAAGCGCGGTCCAGCGCCGAAAACTCGCACGCGACTGGAGCGAAAAGGCAAAAACTTCCGCGCCAAGGCTCAGAAAATTGACGCCGGGGAAACCTATTCGCTGACCGAGGCTATGAAGTTGGCGGTCGAAACCGCAAATACGAAATTCGACAGCACTGTCGAGTTGCACGTTCGGCTGGGCGTCGATCCGAAACTCGCCGATCAAAATATTCGCTCGACCGTGACCTTGCCGAACGGCACGGGCAAAACCGTGCGCGTGGCGGCGTTTGTGCCGGAATCTGACGTCAAGAGCGTGAACGAAGCCGGCGCGGACATTGCCGGCGAGGAGGTCATCACCAGCCTGCTGGACAAGGAAAAAATTGAGTTTGATATTTTGATTGCTACGCCGACTTTGATGCCAAAACTGGGCAAATACGCTCGCTTGCTCGGGCCGCGCGGACTGATGCCGAATCCCAAATCCGGCACGGTCAGCACCAACCCCACCCAAGCTGTCCGCGAGGCCAAAGCCGGCAAAGTCGAATACCGCGTGGACAAACAGTCCATCGTCCACCTCGGCATCGGCAAAGTCTCATTCGGCGCGGCGAAGCTGGAGCAAAACGCCAATGTTTTCCTGACCAGCTTGAACGCCGCCAAACCCGCCAGCCTGAAAGGCGCTTATATTCTGTCCGTCAATGTCAGCACCACAATGGGGCCGGGGATTAAAGTCAAAATCTAGCGCTATTTCGCCACAATATCTTGCGTGCCGCGGCGGATGTCCCAGCTGTCCGGCGAATAGTCGGAGTGTAATTTGAGCGCTGGAAAGGCAGACTCGACAGCGCGGCTCATCTGATGGGCGACGGCTCGCAGCGCCGGATGCACTGTGTTGCCGGCGCGTAGCTCGATCGTATAGACCGCCGCCGGCAAGCCGTAGGAAACTTTGCAGGCGACGTTGAAACCCATCGCGATATAGTTTTGACGATCTTCGGGCTGACAATCGAGTTTGGCGATACGCTTGCTTTGTGTGGCGATTAATTTTTCCGCCTCGCTTCGAAGTTTCGTCGGTAATTGATCGAGATACCACTGGTTAAAGCCAAATTTCGTGGTGAGCAGTGGCATACGACAAACACCGTTGCGGTGGCGCTGGATATCGCGAAAACTGCCAAAATCTAGCAAAAATTCGAACTGGCACAGTCCTAATTCCAATAAAAATTGTGGTAAAAGCGTCTTGGTCGGTCGTTTTTTTATAATATCGGCATATTTTTCCAGCTCGGCATTTTTTATAGAGTTCGAAAACTTGAAATCAGGTGATTTTTCGGGGTCATAATAAGTCCAATTCGCTCCGACCAGTTCGCGATATTCTTCGCTGGCGGGATAGATTTTGTGCGAAAAACTATGCGGATATTTGGCTTTTAACTGCGCCAAAACCGCCGCCGCTACCTCGCGGACTTCCGCCAGCGGATGATGCGCCAAAACATCCAGCGCGTCGTGCGCCTGACGCAAATTGGTGTGCCACGAAAACTGCGTATGAACACCGGCCGGCAAAAAGCCGCGCAAAATATCAAAAGACCGCGCCGCCACGGCTTTTTCGTAAACTTTTTCGTTTTCGTCGTCGCCACGCGGAAAAACTTTCCTGATGTGAGCCTGCACAGGTTTCATCGCCGACAGATAAAAATCCATCCAGCCGTCCAAAATCGCCCACGATTCCGGCGTGCCGACAGGGTCAGATAACGCCTGCGCGCCCATATCGATATAGCGCGTGCTGGTTTCCTGACCGGAGTAGAGGCTGTGCGCCTGAAAAGCTTTGGTCACGAACATCGACACGTCCTCAATAAAAAACGTCGTGCTGCCGCAATCGGCGATCGAATTGTGCCCATAGCCGACATAAAAACTCTCCATAAACTTGCCCGAGCCGCTCTGGCGGACTTTGTCGACGTGGCGCTCCACACTGTCGGCACTGCGCGAATACAGCGCCTGTAACATCGCCGTGTCCTCTGGCGTGAACTCGTCGTAGCAAAATACTTTCATATGCACCCTCCTTTTCGCTTTTATTTTAGCATATAACTATGTTAAAATAGACGGCGTAATGGGAGTTTACAGCAACAAAGAAATCAAATCGGCCGTCCAGAGCGGTCATATTCTCAGTGAG
>JAITGI010000043.1 GCA_031280785.1 Candidatus Nomurabacteria bacterium | reverse complement strand
AAAAATACGTAAACAACACCACCAGGGTAAAATATGTCAACGGATAAATCAGGTTCTGCCAGCCGAACGTGCCATATGCCACCGCCGTGGCTGCGTCGGGCGACTGGAACCAGTAGATCAGATCCTTGGCAAATTGGTTGTCGGGCTGGTTGGCGACCATCAGCTGCCCGACGAACGCCGGAATCGCCAGGAACGCCACCGCGAAAATCACCGGAATCACGCCGGCGGTGATCATCTTGATCGGCAGGATAGACTTGACACCGGAATACGCCGTGTTGCCGCGCACGCGCTTGGCATAGTTAATCGTGACAATGCGCTGCGCCTCGTTGATTTTGACCAGGAAATACAAAACCACCAGACCAAGCACCGCGATAACAGAGATAATATAGAAGAAATCGGCGTTAATCGGCAGCGTGAACCAGTTGAAAACGTTGAGAGCTTGACCTTCCTGGACAGTGGTCAGACCCTGCCAAACCGTGCCCAACGTGGTCGGCAGCTGGCTGATGATTCCGCCGAAAATCAGTAGGCTGATGCCGTTGCCGATGCCCTTTTCGGTGATAATTTCGCCCAGCCACATTAGGATTATCGAACCGGCCGACATAGCGGTGACCGCCACGACCCACTGGAATGTGTCCATGTCGTTCAGCACCGAGCCCTGTAAAATCGTTTGACGCAAGATGAAAATAAAGGCAATCGACTGCAACACCGCCAGCGGCAGCGTAATCATGCGCGTCCACTGGTTGATTTTGCGCCGTCCAGACTCACCGTCGCGGTGCAATTCTTCCAGCTTTGGCACCGCCTTGGTCAATAATTGCGTGATAACTGACGCTGTGATGTATGGGCTGAGACCGACCAACACGATCGAAAACGACGCCAGCGCGCCACCGGACAACATATTTATAAAGCCGGCGAACGGACTATTCGGATCCGTGGCGCTGTTGGCGATTTGCTCAATGATGGATTTCAGCTCAGTCGGTTCCGCCAGCGGCACCGGAATATGTGCCAGAAACCGAAACACCACGACCGCGCCCAGCACTGCCAGGATGCGTTTGAGCATGCTGTGATTCAAAAATGACTTAAATATTGTTTTCCAATTCATCTGTCTTGGTTTCTCCCATTCATGGTTACATTATAAACGAGCCGGGCGGGTATTGCAACGTTTTCGCCGTAATTTCCCGAACGCTAGGGCGTAATCTACTATCAATACAACGAAAATCGCGGCAGACGACCAGATATAAGTCGCTCCGAAAAGCCAGTCTGCTAGAACGCCGATGCTGGGCACGATGAAATAATACGCCGCCAACCCAACCACGCCCCACATGATCGACACCGGCAAGGAAATCTTGCCGTCATAACTATATTTTTTGACGGTTTTGAACCAAGTATTTTTGCGATAATCCCAGCGGCTGACGCCAAAATATTTGCCCATGAGCGTCGAATACGCATACTCGATCATCGTCGCCACAATCACGCCGACGATAAACGTCATCCAGGGCTCCTTGATCGGTATAAGTTCGAGCGCCAGCACGCCGACAAGCACGATGAAACCGTAAATCGATTTCAAAGGCAAGTGCAAATAGTCTCGCTTGCGCCACTTTTTACTATGTGAATAGCACACAATTTGCTCCCAAATATATCCGATAAACGAGCAAGTAACAAATAATATTATTGCATAATTTACCATGGCAATAATACTATTTACATCAATCACAACCCCACCTCGTTTTCTGGCTAGTCGTCCTTTTTCTTGCTACTCGGTAACAGCGGCGTGGGTGTTTTCTCGAATTTGCCGCCGTTTTTGGTGAGGGCGTCTTGGACGGATTTGCTCATTGCTTGGGTGGCGACGGTGGCTTTGCTGGCGGTTTCGCCGCGGGCGATGACTTTGACGCTGTGATATGGCGTGGCGATCAGTCCGGACTCGAACAGCGCGAAGTTGTCGATTTTTGCGCCCTTTACGGTGTCGAGTTGGTCGCTATAAACCACCTGCGCCGGCACGCGCAAGGATTTGAAGCCTTTCAATTTCGGCACGGCTTTGACTAATTCGCGTTGACCGCCGGCGAAGGTGGCGCGGAGTTTCTTGCCGGTGCGGGATTTTTGCCCCTTGGTGCCGCGTCCGACGCGTTTTTTGCCTCGACTGGCGCTGATGTTTAACTCATTGTATTTCATTTTGCGGCCTCCTTTTTGACGGATTTTTTGACAGGTTTGGCGCCGATCCATTGATCTTTTGGCACTAGACTTTCCAGGGCTTTGATGGTGGCATAGGCAATGTTGACCTTGTTGTTCGAACCCAACGATTTGGACAGCAAGTTGGTTATCCCCGTCGTGCCGATGACCGAGCGCACCACGCCGCCGGCGATGATGCCGGTGCCGGGCGCGGCAGGTTTTAGCAGCACGCGCGCGCCGGTGACTTTGACTTCGACTTCGTGCGGGATCGTGGTGTTCACGATCGGCACGGTGATCATACTTTTCTTGGCTTTGGCGGTGGCTTTGGTGACGGCGGCCTGGACGTCTTGACCTTTGGCGACGCCGACGCCGACTTTGTTTTTGCGATCACCGACCACGACCAGCGCCTTGAAACGGAAGCGTCGACCGCCTTTGACAACGCGCGCCACGCGGTCGATAGCGATAGTTTGCTCCTCAAATTGTTTGTCCTCGGCTGGTTTGTCGCCTCTGCGATCCCGCCGGTCGCGGCGCGGGCGGTCGCTGTTAAAGTTCTTGGCTGTGTTGGCGACGCGCTCGAATTTTTTGGGCGCTACGGATTTGTCGGCCTTGTCATTGCGAGCACCGTTGGCGGTGCGTGGCAATCCAGGATTATTATTGGACTGCTTCGCTTCGCTCGCAGTGACATTCCTCGCAGTGACATTTGTGGTTTTTTTAACTTCTTCGCTCATATTAAAACTCCAATCCTTGTGCGCGAGCGGCGTCCGCCAGCGCTTTTAATCGTCCTGCATAAGCTCGCCCGTTGCGGTCAAAAACCACGGTTTTCACTTTGGCTTTTTTGGCGCGTTCGCCGATTTCTTTGCCGATAATGGCGGCTTTTTCGCTCATCGTGCCGGTTAATTTTTTGCCGACGCTGGTCGCTGACGCCAAAGTTTTCGCCTTCTCATCATCGATAATCTGCGCGCTGACGTGCGTGTTCGAAATAAAAACGCTCAGTCGCGGACGCGCGCTGGTGCCGCTGACGGTCGCACGCACGCGGTTTTTTCGTAAGGTTTTGTTGCTGATTTTAACCATTATTTACCTGCCTTTCCGGCTTTGCGCCTGATTTGTTCGTCGGCGTATTTAATGCCTTTGCCTTTGTATGGTTCGGGTTTTTTCAGGGAGCGGATCTCGGCGGCGACCTGACCGACTTGCTGTTTGGACGCGCCGCTGACGGTGATGTTCATTTTGTCGACCGTGATAGTCACGCCCTCCGGCGCCGTATATTTAACAGGGTGCGAAAAGCCCAGTGCCATTTCTAAGCTTTGCCCGCCGCCGCTGACGCGGAAACCCACGCCGTTGACTTCGAGCTTTTTCTCGAAACCGCTGGTCACACCGATGACCATATTATTGATCAGCGCTCGCATCAGCCCGTGCTGGGCGCGCGCCAGTTTTTCGTCAGACTTGCGCGTGACGATAATTTGATCGCCGTCCACTGTCACGTCCACCTCTGGTAATGTGAATTGTTTCAGCTCGCCTTTCGCGCCCTTGACCGTAATCCAGTCCGGATCGACCGTGATTGTCACACCGCTCGGCACCGCGATTGGTAGTTTTCCGATTCGACTCATTTTGCTCCTTCTCTTAACAAACAAATCGCGTTATGGGGTCTTATGGCCTCTGTCACGAGCGCCATCTCGATTGCCTATAACGATTTGTTCAAATTATTACGTTACCTATCATAGCACAGATTTTTGGGCGTGGCAAGAGTTCCCGCGGGCTATTCTTCCGTTTTCGTCGGCTCGATATTACCGCTGGAATTAAGCACGATCGGGCCGGAATTGATGACGCGGTTGTCGCTCTCACGGTAGATGATGGCTTTTTTGGCTTCGGTGAAAATCAGGACTTTGTCGCCGTTACTCGCGTCCTTGAAAAACTCTTGCTCGCGCAATTTGTCCGCGTCCTGCACCGTCGCCAGCGTCGGCGTTTCGTCCGGCACTTGCTGGATCTTGCTGACACGGTCGCGCAAGCGTTTAGCGTCGGCTTTGGCCTGTTCAGCGCTCGCCGCCGGATCGTTCAGCCGCCGAATTTCAATCTGTTGAAACACCAACACCGCGACCAACGCCGCCATCACCACCACCGCCAACGCGGCGATTATCAATTTGGCGCGCCCTGATTTATTCGTTTTTCTCTGATTTTCCATTTAATTCCTCCTTGGTTATCGTTATGTTTTTAATTATAGCATAGTTATCGGTGTCTGTGCGTCAAATATGTTATACTCATATTTATGAAAAAAGGCACAAAAACCATACCAAATGGCGTTATCCCTGAACAGCACGAGATAAAAACCGCTGACTTTTTCACAAATCAGGGGGAAAATGTGGAGTTTATTAAATCATCAGCCACTCGTAAAATGCCCGATATTAAAATGGCGGGGCGAAGATGGGAAATGAAATCGCCCAAAGGTAAAGGTCGCGAAAACCTGGAACATACCTTTAGGGCGGCGATCAAACAGTCCGAAAACATTATCATTGACCTGCGTCGTTCAAAAATCCCAGAAAAGAAGGCAATTATCAAGCTTGAACGAGAGTTTAATATGTCAAAGAGAGCAAAACACCTGATAATTATCACAAAATGCGCCAAAAGGCTTGATTTTCCAAAATAGTTTTGCTAATATAGGAATATAAGGGGCACGGTCACTGAGGGAATTGCAGAGGCCGTGTTCTTTCTTGAAGACCCGCACGGTGCAGGATGTACCTACCGCGGGACTTCTTTTTTTGTTCAGCCCCACCCCTACTTCGTATACTTCACCCAAACATCATATTGGCTGTTCGCGTTGCCGGTGCGGGCACTAGCGCTCGAGCTGACAAGGTTTAGCGCCCCTGTTGCGTCGAGACGTCTAACATCGCTTGCGATGGCAGTGCTACCGGCGGAAGACACAGAATACTGACCAAGCGAGGTTTGTCCGGTAGCACCTGAATCTCCAAATCCAATCGACCCGCCGGAACTTACAATGCCTGTTACTCCTGCCGGCACGATGTTCACGTTGTTCTGCGTGTTGGCAGTTGCCGTAATCGTCCCCGTAATTCTCTTACCATACAGCCCGTTGCCAAAGTCATATTCCTGCCCCGCCACCCACTGGTTGGGGTAGTTCATCAGGCTGGCGTCCGGCGGCGTGACCCACAGGGG
>JAITGI010000052.1 GCA_031280785.1 Candidatus Nomurabacteria bacterium | reverse complement strand
TCCATCGATTTACCCGATTCGCGGGCGATATTCCCGAGGTCAAAATCCGTCCGATACGCCAGCCCCAGCAACTCCTCGCGCCCAATCGGAAAGTCAAATTCGATGTCAATCGTGCGCTTAGAATAATGCGCGCGGTCGGCTTCTGGCACTTCCAGTTCGTGAATTTTGTCGCTCGGCAGCCCCATTTGGTTCAGGAATTCGTGAATACTCGCCAGCAACTTATCAAAATTCTCTTCCCAAGTTTCCGGCGCGACGAAATACTCAATTTCCATTTGCTCGAACTCGCGCGCGCGAAAAACAAAATCGCGCGGACTGATTTCGTTCCGAAACGCCTTGCCAATTTGGGCGATACCGAACGGCAAATCGGGATAAAAACTGTCAACCACGTTTTTGTAATTCGTGAAAATGCCCTGCGCCGTCTCGGGGCGCAAATAGGCGACGCTGGACTCGTCCGCCACCGGCCCGACATGTGTGGCAAACATCATATTGAACTCGCGCACCTCGCTCAAATCGTTGCCGTCCGGCGATTTGATTTTCTTGGTCAAAATCAGCGCGCTCATTTGTTGGTTGTCCAGCCCGTCAATATTTTCGCCCGCGTCCTTCAATAAATGATCAGCACGATAGCGTTTTTTGGTCACCAAATCTTCGACCAGCGGGTCAGCAAAAGTCGCCACGTGACCCGACGCCACCCAAGTCCGCGGGTTCATTATAATCGCCGCGTCCAGCCCAAAAATATCGTCTCGCTGCTCCACAAAAAACCGCCACCACGCGTTCGCGATATTGCGTTTCAACGCCACGCCCAGCGGCCCATAGTCCCAAGTCCCCGCCAGCCCGCCGTAAATCTCCGACCCCTGATAGATAAAGCCGCGGCGTTTGCATAGACTAATTATTTCTTCCATAGGAAATATTTTATCACACTTTCGCCACAATCTGAGCGAGGCGCAGGCAATCATCAATCAGCTCGCCAACACCAGAGACGCGGGCGGTGGTGGCGGGTGGATTGTTGGCGATGACGCGCAGCAGCTTGATGTGATCTGAGCCGTAAATCCCGCTGGCGGCGAACTCGAAAACCTGGTGCGTCGTGTCAAAATCGTAGCGCGCGTCCTCGACCAGTTTCATACCGTGGTTGTCGGTCGCCAGGTTAAGTTCGTTGCCGAGCAAACCAGCCAAACTCAGATAGAACCAAGTCTGAACGATTTTCAATTCGATTTTCAGATCGTTCAGCGCGCTCAAACCGCCCAGCAGCAGCTCGTAAAACTCCGGCTCGTCGATGGTTTCGGCGGCGCGGGCGACCTGTTTGATGGCTTCGTAGGCGAACTGCATTCGGTCGTAATCCAGCATAATTTGGTCGAAAAAAGTTTTCAGCCGCGCGCCGGTCAGGGTGGTGATTTCGCTCTTGCCCAGGTGCAGCACAATATCACAGACCGCAAACAGCTCAATGCCGCCCGCCAGGCGCGATTTCTCGCGGCGCACGCCGCGCGCCATCACGGACAGCTTGCCGGCGCTGGGCGTCAAAACTTGCAAAATCCGGTCGGCCTCGCCGTAATTCGTCCGGCGCAGGACGATGGCGTCGGTGCGCAGGCTAGTCGACATGCTCGTCTCCTGATTCCGAACGGCAAGCTTCAACGATTTCCTCCGGAGTGACTGTGGCTTTGTCCAGAATTCGCCGCACACCGTAACCGGCAAAATCAGCCGGGTCAAGCCGCGCCGCATCCAACGTCAGCACCACCACCGGAATCTGCCGTGTGTCGAGATACGATTGCAGCTCGCCGAGCAGCGCCAGCGCGTTCCGTGCCCCCAAAATCAGGTCCGTCAAAATCACCGTGGGACGAAAATCGTCAATCAGCCCAAGCGCCGCGTCAATGTCCGCCGCCAACGCGAATTGCGCCGCCCCGTCCAGCCGCCGAATCTCGGTCGTCAGGCTCTCGGCAAGCCAAGCGTCGGGCTCAATCAGCAAAACCTTCACGACGACTCCAACAGGCTAAGTTGCGCCGAAATCGGCAGATGCGCCCGTACCGTCACGCCGCCGGAATGATGACGGCTGACACTGAGCCGACCGTTCATCGCCGCTGCGAATCGCCCGGCAATCGCCAGACCCAGACTGCTGGACAGTGGGCGGGACGAAATCGGCAAAGCGCGCTTGCCCAGCGAAAACGCCAGCCGACGATACTCAATTAAATCCATAATCGGACCATAATCACGCACTGCAATCACGGTTTCACCCCGGCTGATGCGCGCCGCCACGTCAACGTGTTGCTCGCGGGTGTGATGTTGCAAAGCGTTGTCGACCAGCCCGAGCAACAGCGACCGCAATAGTTCGCGGTGCCCCACCGCCACAATCGAACGCCGCCCGACTCGCACCGAAAAAGTCTGTTTCAGCGCCCGCGACAACGGTGATAATTCGTCAATGACATCGCCAATCAAACCATTAACCTGCACCGGTTCGAGCTCGAACATGGCGCCTTCGAGCTGCGACAATTTGACTAAATTGTCCGCCAAACGCAAACTGCGCTCCGACGTCAAACGCATGCGGCGAGCAATTTCCCGCGCCCGCGCCGCGTCGGGCGCTTGCTCCAGCTCCATCGCCAATTGCCGCATCAACACCAACGGCGTGCGCAATTCCCGCGCCGCCGCCACCAACGACAATTCCAAACCCTCCGCTTTCATACCGAAATTATAACAAAATAAAAAATTTTATGCTGGTTATGGTTTGAACGACAGCGTCGCCAAAATCGTCTTGTCAAAGTCGTTCAGGTAGTTCTGCGAATCAGTCCGAAGCGTCAAAGTTTTGTCGCGAATTTCGAAAATCGCCAGGCTGACGCCGGAAATCTTGTCGAGTTTGCCATCGATACGCATGCCCTTGTAGCCCTCGAAACTGTCGGTCTTGCCCACGGTCAGCGGCGTGGCTTTCAAATCTCCGCTTTTGACCGCGCTGTCGTATGATGCCAAGACTTTTTTGTATTCCTGGTTCTCGACTTTCAGGCGCAGGGCGAAAATCCTGTCAGCTGTCACCGCCGGCACGGCGCCAGGGTTGAAATAGGCGCTGTAACCGTCGCTGCCGGTTTTGTCATTATAGACCGACCAAGTTTTGGGATATTCGAACTTGACCGAGCCGTAAATATTGCTGTCGTTGAATTTGGCGAATGGTTTTTTGGCTTCCTCGGCAAAGTGCGTTTCGTCGCTCTGTTGCTGTTCGACTTTAGCAGCCTCGACCGCTTCGGCGACGATGACGTCGGTTTCATTTTGGTAATATGACATTTGGTTATACGCCCAACCGAAACCGACCGCGCCCAAAATCGTAGTCAGCGCCAACAAAATCGCCACGACCAGCGAAACGTTGATGGAACCCTGTTCACTTTTCATGAGTTTATTATAGCATAAACGTTTCAGAAATAATACAAGTTCGCGCCGCCACTGCGTTTAACCGGTTTGCGCCCCGGTAGCGAAAAGCCGAATGCCACTACGCGCAATTTTTTGACGCTGAGTTTTGGAGCCTGTTCGGTCAAAAACCGCTCCAGTTTGGCGGCGTCGCGCGTCACCGCAAAAACGTAAACCACCGAGGTTTCAACCGGCAAATCACAACGCCAGAAATTCGCAAGACGCACATTCACCCGCGCGCCATAGCGCCACGTCGCCAACCGCGACCACAGACACAGAATCGGGTTCAGCTCGTAACCGACCGCCCGAGCGCTCTGCTCCGCCGCTAAATGCAAAATCGTGCCGCTGCCCGAGCCCAAATCGACGACCACGTCGGTTGGTTTGATTTTCGCCAAGTCCAACGCCGCCCGCGCCCAGCGTCGCCGCGTCGGCACGAACGGCGCGCCAAAAAAGACCACGAAACAGAACGTCAGTATCAAAACCGTCACGATCAATTCAATGGCGTTCATTGCTCGAACGACTTTTTGACAACTTCGATCTGATTTTTGGCGGTTTCAAGTTGTTTTTTGATTTGCTCAGCCAGCCGATTGCCTTTTTCGAATTGTTTAATTGCCGCCTCGACGTCCAGGTTTTCGCCGTCAAACCAAGCCACCACCGCCTCAAATTCCGCCATCAATTGTTTCAGGGATTTTTCCGTTTTCATACCATTCATTTTAGCACGAAATGGCGCCAAGCAAAAACACGCCCAGGGATTCCCGAGCGCGTTTCGACGCTTTATAACACCTTGCGCTGTTTGACGCGGCGGCGTTTCAGGACATTTTGCCCCGATTTCGTCGCCATACGGGCGCGAAAACCGTGCACTTTGGCGACATGTCGCTTCTTGGGTTGATATGTTCTCTTTGGCATAATAAGTCCATTCTAACAGATACGCGATAAAAATGCAAAGAAAAACTACCGGACGGAGCCGGTAGCCTGGGAGATTATGCAAGGTGGCAAGCGTCTGCGCCTCTCTGAGCGCTGAAACCAGCATCTGGATCAGTTATGCCGCAGTTTTCTGTGACTTTTTTGATTTCGACACTCAGTTTTTCGAGCTCATTAACGTCTGTGCTCGCGAACACATGGACGCAGTATTTTGCCACGTCAAGCTTTATCACACTTAATCGTGTAGCCTGTCGGTCAATTCTACCCTCCACGATTCCTAGCATTTCACTTTCGAGAGAAAGCTTTACTGGATCGTTTTTTGAGAATTGAGCACCTACCTTCCTCACGTAAACACACGTTTCATTCCTTCCTTGGACAACTACTCCATAAGCTTTTTCGCCTGTCAATGTTAACCGCCGTTCCTTTAACGATTTCATGACTTCGCAGCTGATACTGAATACGCTGATTCTTTCTTTATCCATTCCTTTTCCTCCTTTGCAAGGAACCGAGTAAAACAGCAACGCTATCCCGGAGCGGGATAGCGAAACATATATGTTTCACCCATCACAGAAACGGAACAAAATTGTTCCTTGTTGATATCTTAACACACTCGGGTGGTTTGGTCAACCATTAGCGCCACAGACTGCCGGCGGCGGGGCCGGTGGGGCGTTTCTTGAACGAAATGGCGCCCGGATTTGACGCAGCGGCGCGGCGCGGCGCGGGATTTTTGGCGCGCGCCGACGGGCGTGGCGCGGGTGATTTCTTGGTAAAGTTCTGTTGCAGAGCTGGGCTGATGACCGGCTGACGGGTGTTACCTCTCGGCTTGACATCGGCGTTCGACGTCGAACGCGTGTTATTGCCGCCGATTTCGTTGATTACCGGAATGACGATTGGCGTGCGCTGGGTCTGGTCATACAAAATTTGTGCCACTTCGTCGCGGATTTCGTTTTTCAGCTTTTCGACGTCCGATTTGCGCCCCGCGCCGTAACCGGTGGCGACCTTTTGACGCAGGTATTGCCGCACCAGCCCCATCAATTCCTCGCTGTCGCGCAGATAAATGAAACCGCGGCTGATAATGTCGGGGCTGCCCAGCAGCCTACCGTTGCCGCGACTGACCGTGACCACCACCACGAAAATTCCGTCGGTCGACATGTGAATGCGGTCACGCAGCACCACCTCGGACACCACGGCGCCGCTGTCGTCATACATGATACCGCCGACGTCGATGCGTCCGGCTTTTTTGGCGGAGCCGTCATGATAAAGTTCCAAAACATCGCCCGCATCACAGACGAAAATATTTTTCCGGTTGATACCGCAACTCTTTTCCGCCAGCTCGGCATTGTTTGCCAACATATGAAACTCGCCGTGAATTGGCACGTAATATTTGGGATTGACCGCCGTGATCAGCGCCACATGGTCGTCGAAATAGGCATGCCCCGACAGGTGCAGCGGCCCCACGCCATACTGCGCCGTTTTGCGATTTTGCAGCACGTCGCTGCCTTCGCGCATCAGACCGTCGACGATACGCGTCACGGCGATTTCGTTGCCCGGAATCGGATTTGACGAAAAGACGATGATGTCGCTGTCCTTGATCTTGATATATTTATGCGCGCCGCTCGCCATACGGCTCAGCACGGCGTTAAATTCACCCTGGGAACCGGTGCATACAATACAAACCTTGCTGTCCGGCTGCTTGATGATCTCGTCCATTTTCATAATGGTGTTTTTGGGGATTTTTATCATGCCGCTTTTCAGGGCGACCTCGACATTTTGCAACATCGAATAACCGGCAAATGCCACTTTGCGCCCGTGCGCCGCCGCCTGGTCGAGAAGGGTTTGGATGCGGTGCACCTGGGAGCTGAACGTGCTGACAATCATACGCGAATTCGGGAATTTTTCCATAACTTCGCCGAAGCTGTTTTTGATGTCGAACTCGCTGTGCGTGTGCGTGCCTTCGCTCTCGACGTTGGTCGATTCGTTCAACATCAGCACGAAACCTTCGCGGTTGGCGACCTCGCTGATGCGCGCCATGTCGAAAATCTTCTCGTCGACCGGCTGCTTTTCGAAACGCCAGTCGCCCGAGTGAAAAATCGTGCCCACCGGCGTGCGAATGATCAGCGCGGCGCTGTCCGGAATCGAGTGATTGACGCGCACAAATTCGACGCTGAAACTGTCAGAAAGTTGCATACGATCATGCTTTTCCGGATTCATTTCAATATATTTCGGCTCGTATTTATCGGGCGATTCCTCCATATTTTTGCGCAACATGCCGATGGTGAATTTGGTGGCATAAACCGGCGCTGGAATCTTGGCAATGAGGTGCCGAAACGCCCCGATATGATCGAGGTGAGCGTGCGTGAAAATCACGGCTTTGATCTTTTGCCGATTCTGTTCCAGATAGGAAATATCCGGCGTGATGTAGTTGATGCCGGGATAATCCTCGGCGCCCGGGAAAATGAATCCCATATCGACCACGATGATTTCGTTGTCGTATTCGAACGCCGTCATGTTTTTGCCGATGCCCATTTCGCCGCAACCGCCCACCGGAATCACCCGCAGGCGCGGCTGGCGACTGGGTTTTTTATGCTTGTCGCGGGCGGGACTGTATTGCTCGCCGTCATAGCCGTTATAGACCGATTTGTTGACCGGAATGTCGATGATGTGCTGGCTGGCGCGCAGGTTGACGTCCTCGGATTTGCGGCGCGACGCCCGAATCACCTCGCCCATGCGAGTGTCGGTTTTATCAAGCACTGTATTGCCAGTGGTTTTTCGCGCATTCGGACGCTTTGACACGTCGTCTTTTTTAACTGTTTTGAGTCTTTGTTGACCCATATATCTCCTTTGTTTTATTGATTAGTTATTTACTTGCGAGGTTACACAATAGAAAATCATTCTCAATTATTTGTTCAAGACACGAGGTTCTCCCTCTCTATTGTTGATAACATTGTATTAAATTAAAATCGTTTTGTCAATAGTATTATGCCCGCCCCTGTCAGACCTGCCCAGCAAACCGCCGCGCCTTCAACCGTTTGGCTATCGTCGCCACGTTTTCACTCTTGCGGGCGGCGCGGTCGTCGCGGTAGCGTTTGGTTTGGCGGTCAAAACGCCGATTCAGTTGTCGCAGTACGCCAAACAGCGCCATCATTTTGTCCGGGCTGTGAAAGATTTTGCGGTCGCGTGTATAGAGGAAAAGTTGATCGTCGACCAGCTCGATTTCGCCGTCGTGAGCGAGTTCGTAAATCGCCGCGATCACGTCCGGCGTGAAAATATACAGCGCGTCGCGTTCGTAATTTTGCGGGCAGATCAGCGTGAATTTTTCGGCAAAGTCGCCCTCGAGTTTCAGCGTGGCGTTGCGGCGCGCCGACAGATGCGTCGGAATAATTCGCGATTTTTTGTTCAGCAAAATAATGTGCGGCACCGGGCGCGGCAGCCCGACTCGCGCAAAAACAAACGGCGTATAAACACCAGCTTTGCCACCGTCGCGGTCGTTGATAATCGCGTGTAGCCCCAGCGTGAACTTTTCATTGTCGAACATTCCCGACACCCGCGGCGCGGTAATCGAGTTCAGGTTATTGCGAAAAGGCGCGCCGATCGCCCGCAGGTTCTGCACGCGGCTGCGATACAGTAAATTATTAACGCGGCAAAACCGCGCCAAACGCACTTCGCGGCGAAAAACGAACACCCAAGCAGCCGTCGCGACCGCCATACAAACCACCACCGCTAGCAACCAAATACTAATCAGCGGCGAATAATCGGCGAAATAGCGCGGCAGCACCAAAAAATACGTGACCGCCGCGGCGCTCGGCGTAATCACGAACGCACCGACCAACACCACGCCGTAGCGCGCCAGCAGCGCCGTGCCCTGCTCGCGGTAAAACGCTTTGAAATCGTCGCGAGCCAGCGGCGCGCTGAACACTTTGAAATCTAAATCAGATTTGCTCGACATCTCTTCTTAAACTATAACTTAGCGCTCGCCGGTATCGTATAAGTCATCAGATAATCGTCATTCCGACCCCACGCCACAAACGGCGCGTCGAGGCGCGCCTGGTCGCCGGCGGCTTCGATCATCACGAACACGCCGCGCTCCGGATCGCTGAGGTTAATCGAGGTTTCGTTGAAACGCTCGGACTGTTCGTTGTTCCGCTCGCTGTGCCAGAACAGGTGCATTGAGCAAAACTCCGGACTGCCGGTCGCCTGATAACGAATGTCGCCGAGCGACATTTCAGCCACCGCGTCCGCCAGTTTTTTGACCTCCGCGTCGCCGAGTTCGCCCTTGGTCGAAAAAGCGTAAATCGCATAGTGCCGCCCCTCGTATTCCTCCTGACGCAGCGTGTGCAATTTCGCCACGCCCTTGTCCTTGGCCGACTGCCAACTCACCAGCGACTTCTTGGCTTTGCCGCCAAACAACCCGCCGCCGTGCAGCGCTTTCCAACCGTTCACCGTGTTTAGTTTGTTCGCGTCCATAGTTCCTCCTTATAATTTATCTGCGGCTGCATACTGTTCAGATTTAATAATATCGCCCCTGTTGCCAACAACGCCGCATCCGCCGGCGCTTCGGTTGGTTTTTTGCCGAATAGTCCCATACTTCCTCCTTCCCCTATGATGTAAAGCATAGCATATCTCGTAATTCGACACAAATTGACGAGTTTAGTCCCGCATTATTCGTATTTCGCCATCTGAACGGTGATGTCGAGGCTTTGGTCGCCGCGTTGGACGTGCAATTTGACCTGGTCGCCGGGTTTGAATTTGGCGGTCAACGACGCCAGCGTGTGATTTTCGTCGATCGGCGCGTCATTCACGGCGGTGATGATATCGCCGGTGCGCAGTCCAGCTTTGTCGGCGGGGCTGTCCTTGACGATCGCCGAGCCGCTGATGCCGCCCAGATAGGCGCCGCGCTTGATCGGCAATTTATATTGTTCCGCCAGTGCGTCGGTCAAACCAATATAGCGCACGCCCAGATAAGCCCGCTCGACCTTGCCGGTCGCCAGCACGCCATCGATGACGCCCTGGACTTCGTCGATCGGAATGGCAAAGCCTAACCCCTGGGCATTTTCCACAATCGCCGTATTGATACCGATAACTTTGCCGTCAAATGTCACCAGCGGTCCGCCGGAATTTCCCGGGTTAATCGCCGCGTCGGTTTGCAATAAATTGCTCAGGGTCTCGGCTTGACCGCCGTTGGTCCGGGCGGTTATGGAACGCGCCTTGCCGCTGATGATGCCGCTGGTGACGGTGTTCTGATACTGACCCAGCGCGTTGCCGATGGCGACGACTTTTTGACCGACAGTGACGTCCTGGCTGCTGCCCAGTGTCGCCGGTGTCAAATCGCTGACGTTCGGAATTTTCAAAAAAGCAATGTCATTCAGCGCGTCGCGCCCCACGACCTCGACGCCATCGTATTCCCGACCATCGCTGGCGACGACTTTGACCGACGTGGTGTTGTCCGGTATGACGTGTTTATTAGTGATGACCAGCCCGTCGCGACTGATAATGACGCCGCTACCGGCGCTGTTGGTGGTCTGCTCGGTCGCGCCGCCGCCGTAAAACATGCTGAAAAAGTCGTTCGCCTGGGTTTTACTGCTGACCATGATCGAGACGACGCTGGGACCGACTTTGTCGACCACACTGGCGATGGCGTCGCCTTCGGATTTGATGCTGACCATTTCAGTGGTGGTGCCGCCACCAAACAGCTGAGCATGCAATGCCGCGCCGCCGAAGCCAGCTACCGCCGCCGCGATAATCACCGCCGCGCCGACCATCGCCAGCCGCCTGGATGTGTGATTTTCCTTTGTCGAACCATTCAATTGTGCCATTTTCCCTCCGTTTCTGTTTCAATTATATAACTTTTGCTGAATGTTGGCTGAAAACCGTCACTGTCTCAGTATACAGCGCACCGCCAAACCAGTGCTGCGTTCGCTGTTCTGCCCCGTATAGACACCCATACCGCTCATAAACATAATTGCCCGCCCGCTGTATTCGCTTGACGCTGTCGAGCCGTGATAGCCGCCGGCCATTCCGGCAAACTGCGGCGCATCTTCCCAAAGACCAGCCAGTGCGCCCTTGAACGGGCCAGCGGGCGACCAATTGCTGTAAAAAGATGATACACCGCCGGGCGCCGCGCTCTGGTAAGCGGGGTCCTGGTTGCCGGCATAACCCGCCATATAGGCGTCCAGATTGCTGTAATCGTCCGGCGTGCCGACGGTCTTGTCGCCGCCGCCGGCAGGCAAACGCCAACCGGCAGGACAGATTGAGTCTGGAGCCGTGACATCGGCGGTGTAATTCACGCCCGAATGCGCCACCGAACCCGCCACTGCTGTATACCAGTTATACATATAGCCATATGTCGGATCAGTAGTCGTCGTGTCGACCTGCCGCCAACCGTCGTTGTTGGGCGGGTAATGGCTTATCGTGCCATCGCGCGTCAGAAAGCCCGACGTAGTGAAATTGCCGGTCAGACCGCTCAGCGGCGTGCCGCCCTGACTGTCGTCAACTGTGAAATAAATCGTTTTGGGCGCGGAAATATCGGTCGTGCTGGGATTCAGGACCATTCCGGGCGTCAATTCAAATTGCAGGTTGTCCACTGTCCAGCACTTCCCATCCGCCAGCTTCGCCACCTGATAATTCTTGCCGTCGCGCGCGTCTGTCAATGTCATGATGGCGCCCGGATTGCTGGCGTCATAAACTGTCATGTTGTTGGCACAATAGTCGGCAGTCAGGTCTTGCATGGTAGTTGGAATGGGCTCCGGCACCGTCTCGGCAACCGCCGTATAGGTCACGGTCGCTCGGTAACTGCCGGCTACCTGGGAAGTATTGACGTTAACACCATAGAAAAACTTGAACACATCAGTCTGACCAGGCAGCTGATCGGTCTGGTAAACGGTCGTATCAGTCGTCGGCAGAGCTGCATATTTGTTGCTGGCATTATCAACCGTATAGGTCGCATCAAAACCCGCAGCGGGCGAAGAAGTCAGGTTGACGTTACTGCTGCTGACGGCAAAACCCCATTGATTAGCCGATATGGTGGTTGGACTAGCCATGGTCGCCGAGCCGGCCAAACTTGGTATGGTGGGCAGAGGCATAACACTCGGATTCTGGTATAGCAAGGCATTGCCACCGTCGCTGTTGAGAACTTTAACAGTTAAATTATAGCCTGGCGCATTAGTCGCGATACTGACGTCCTGGCAGTCCGAACGAAACGTCCCCGCTGGCACCGGACTAACATCCAGCGTCATGCTGCCGCTACCCACATCGGGCAGACCTGGGCAATTGGTGGCGGATAGGGCGAGGGTCGCGTTAATTGTCAGAGTAGTTTGAGTGTTTTCAGCGCTGGCGATATTCGCCGACGCCAGACACAGCCCCAGAATAGCGCTCACCCCTCCCCATACGAGAGCGAGAGCGAGAGCAAAAGGCTTAGACCTCTGCGTCAAAATCCTGCTGTTCAATTTGTTCAAAAATATTGCCACCCCGATACTCCTCATATAAGCTTAGTTAACAGCGAAAATTATAGCACAAGCGACACTAACCACGCAAGCAGATTTAGTTGTTGCTTTTATGGGATAATATATTTCAGTTCTGTTCTACGCCGCGCATCGTGAGCGATAGTTTGCCGCGGTCGTCGATAGCTTGCAGTTTGACGCGAATCTTGTCGCCTTCGTGCAGCACGTCGGTGACTTTGTCGAGGCGCCGCTCGCTGATTTGGCTGATATGTAGCATACCGTCGATGCTGGGCATAATATTGACAAATGCGCCGAAATCTTTGATCGTCACGACCGTGCCGTCGTAGATTTTGCCGACTTCGGGCTCTTCGACTAAGCTCTTGACCCACTCGATGGCGCGCGCCATATTTTCCGGGTTATTTGAGGCGAAAGTGATCAGCCCG
>JAITGI010000013.1 GCA_031280785.1 Candidatus Nomurabacteria bacterium | reverse complement strand
CAAATAAATACAAAATAAAACAAAATGTTGTAAGGAGCGATATGAAAATCCATCACAAGCATAGGTTACGATTGTTCGCTGGAAATAAAAAATTAAAAACTGCGGTCTGCTCAGTAGCTGTGGCTGCCGGGGTGGTCGGCGGAGCGTCATTCATCGGCAATCCCAGCACACCCGACGCCCAGGCCGGACCAGCCAGCGCCGTCCAGACCAGCGGCAACTGGTCGGACTACGCCGATGGCGGCTGGCTATCGCCGGATCTGTCACGCTATGACGGCTATGACGGCAACGCGCCCGGATCGAGCGCTGACTATCCATACCTCATCGAGTCCGCTGGGGAACTGGCGTATCTCGGTGTGTCTGGCGCCAGCGGTCAATTTGCCGGTAAATATATCAAGCTGTCGCGCGGCTGTAATTGTGATGAGCCCCTGACTGAAATCGACTTCTCGGCACATTACTGGGATCCGGTTTACCTGTATGGCGCGGAGTTTGGGAGCATGTTCACCGAGTCAAACGTGGCGCATATTGATGGTAATAATGTGGCGTTGACTGGTATAAAAATCAATGCCCTGAAATCAGCCGAACATGTGGTGGTTGCATATTGTAATCATCCGGACGACAGTGATTTATGCGCTGCGACGGGCGACGAAGGGAGTTATCTCGACGGGCAGGGTAGTTTTGCGAATTCCCTGTCATATAACGCCACGGCTGCCGGACTGTTCGCCGAAGTTTACAAAGCCAGAGTCGCTAATTTTCGCCTGGTTGAGCCCGAATTTGACAACAAACTTGCCCAGGGTTATTACACTATACCGGATGGGAGCAACACAGTCTATAAAATGTATAGCGAAGAAGCCGCCGGTAGCCTGATCGGCGTGGTGCGGCGTTCGCGCGTGCTCGATAATCGGGTCGAGAATCCGAACGTTCAATTTAATACCTTTGGGCGGAAGCATACGACACAAATGGCGGGTGGTATGATCGGTATGGCGTCGGGCTACGCATACATGTTTAATAACCACGTCGATGGCGGCAATGTGACTATCAAAGCCAGCCTGAGCGGTATCACGAAGGTGTTGGAGCAAGATGTGTTTATCACGCTCCAGGAATACATTGATCGTTTTGGCACGTCTGGTGACATGATGACAGATTACTACGCGTTTGATGATTACATCCGTGGCTATCTCAGCGGCCATCAATGGGTGGAGCTTGATTTTGGAGATTCTAGCGAGAATACCTATAACTCTGGCGGTTTGATCGGACGGAATTACCACAGTGTGACTATGAATAGCTCAGCCAACTCTCGCATGTTGCTTGATACCAGCGAATTATCCCATGATATAGCCATTAGTCCTTCTGACATATACACCATGTTCCAGAATACGCCATATTATCAGCAAGCCTGCCAATCATGGTCATTGACCAGCACGGACTGCTATGGTGAGCTAGGGGACTCATGGTCTATCTTGAACAGTAACTATATATTCAACCCAAGTCAACGGAGTAGCAGTCAAAATTATGAACCGCCCATCGCCATCGGCGGCTTGATAGGCGCGTCCTATGATGAGTCAGCCGTCCAGGCGTGTGTTATGAATTCCTATGCTAATACCACGATTAGCTTGATCGGTCAAACAATTTCCAACAGCAACACCGGCACCGAAGCTGTTTACTATCCATTACTAGGCAACGGTGTCAGATTAGATAATTTCACGCCATCATTTGGCATCGGTGGCTTGGTGGGGAGTTTGTGGGACTCGGCGGTGAATAATTATGCCACCATGGAGCTTGACATTGCCACGGGCAGCGATAGTTTGGCCGCTCAAAACGGTTGGACGAATTTCCCGGGCTATGTCGGTGTTAACTACTCAGCTGACCCAAGTGCAGCGGAGGATTACACCCGCTTTTACCTGAACGATGCCCAGGATACAATAGTGCCAGATAATATAGGCGAAGTTTTCGGTCACGTCGAAGACGGTTTTCACAACGGACAACAGATACCACTGGGAACGTCGACTCTTGAGGATGCTAATTTAAAATTTAACCCGCCTTTGACCGATGCTCGCTGCGACAATACAGATATGCGTTTCAGCCCATACAATACGACCTATTATTATAATGCCACCGCCGATAACTATTGCTATACCAAGGAGCTTGATGACCCGAGCATTGACTGGTATTGGGATTACCTGGGTTACTATCCTGTGCGCGAGAATTATTATAATAACGACGCCAATGATCCGTGGGCTGGCATCGGCGACGGATATTGGAACCCGCAATTTCGTAACTTTTACTCCAAACACGAGGAATGTGATGCGGTGACGTATGATCCCGACACGGTTTGCTATTTGGTCCAGGACAGCCTGGCCGAGACTGTTAATTTGGCGGCGGCGTATAGCGATAATAATGATTTGCTGGTGAAAATGAATGCCGGGCTCGGCAATGTCGAGAGGGTAGTGCGTGGTCACATCGTCGCCAGCGGTATGATCGACCCCGCGCTCGCGGATTGGATGGCGTCATTTATCAGCGGCTGGGTGCTTGACGATAACGGACAAATTGTGTTGCTCAGCTCCCAGAAACGCCTGCAATCCGCAGCGCCAGAGAATAAATGCACAGGTGTAAACCCGCCGCAAATTATCGTGCCAGCAGTGCCAAATACTGGACGGTTATTGTAGATTTTACAACAGCGCATCATACACCATATATAGCGTTTCGACCGCTATATATGGTGTTTTAGCGCGGGCTTGGCACGCTCCGAAAAACCTGCTAAAATGGAACGAAATTCATAAGTAAAAGGAGAAACATGAAAGACATCCTAGTCATCAACAGCGGCAGTTCGAGTATAAAATTCCAGTTAATCGAAGCTAAAACCGAGCGGGTAATTGTCAAGGGCGCGGCGGAAAAGTTGGGGCTGGACGAGAGTTTTATGACGCTGAAACTCGACGGCAAAGAGTTCGACGTCGCATTACCGCCGCGGTCGAATCACGCTGACGCGCTGGGTGCGCTGTTCGGTTTCATGGATCAGCACGATCTGGGTAAAGATTTGTCGGCGGTCGGGCACCGCGTGGTGCATGGCGGCGAAACTTTCCGTGAGTCCGTGTTGATCGACGACAAGGTGATCGCGGGCATCAAAGCCGCCACGCCGTTTGCGCCGCTGCACAATCCGGCGAATTTGCTGGGCATCGAGGCCGTCGCCAAAATCAATCCCGATCTGCCGCAGGTGGCAGTTTTTGACACGGCGTTTCACTCGACCATGCCGCCCGAGGCGTATCGCTATGCCGTGCCGACCGATTGGTATAAAAAGCACGGCGTGTGCCGCTATGGTTTTCACGGCACGTCGTATCAATTCGTGACCGCCCGCGCGGCGCAATTGTTAGGCAAGGAAGTCGGCGACGTTAATTTAATCATCGCGCATCTCGGCAACGGCGCGTCGGTGGCGGCGATTCGCGGCGGCAGGTCAGTTGCCACGACCATGGGTTTCACGCCGTTGGCGGGTCTGCCGATGGCGACGCGCTCGGGCAATATCGATCCAGGTATTATTCCGTTCATCATGGAGCGCGAAAATCTCTCCGCCAGCGAAGTTATCGACGCTTTGAATAAAAAATCTGGGCACGGCGCCACAACCGGCACGCTGTTTGATTGGCGCGATATCACGCCGGCGGCGCTGAGCGGCAACGCTGACGCCAAGCTGGCGTTTGATATTTTTACGCGCAAAGTCGCCAAATATATCGCCGGATTCATGGCGGATTTGCCAAGCTTGGACGCGCTGGTTTTCACGGCTGGCGTGGGTGGCAACGATCACGTTGTGCGCGCCGCCATCGTCGAGCGTCTGGGGATTTTCGGTTTCAAAATGGACGATAAACTTAACGCCGAGACGCTTGATCGCAAAGGCAAAGAGGGTTTAATTTCCGACGCCAAGTCGACGTTTCCGGTCTATATGATCGGCACCAACGAAGAATTGATGATCGCGCGCGATACGGCGCGCATTGTCGGCTAGATTTTTGTCAAGGGCGCGAAAGCCACGTTGAGTTTTTTGACGCCGGTGGGGAACTTGACGGCGACTATTGAGCCGTCGATGTTTGTGATGGTGCCGGTGCCGAAGATTTTGTGTTGGACTTTGTCGCCGACGGTGTAGTCGATGGGCTCGGCGCTCGGCGAAAAACCCGTTGACCCCGACAGGGCTGTTTGGGTGGCAGCACCGGAGGGGGTGCTGACAGGACCCAAATACCCGGAGGACGAGACGGATTTTGACCAATCACTATCAATATCCGCCAAAAACCGCGAAGGCGGATTGTGCTGGAAATTGCCATAGAGCAGGCGCTGGGCGGCGGCGGTCAGGATCAGCTCCTCGCGGGCGCGCGTCATTCCGACATAGCACAGCCGGCGTTCCTCCTCCAGCTCGCCCGCGTCAAAACTCGCCCGCGCCAGGGGAAAAACGCCCTCTTCCATACCGACCATAAAAACCACCGGAAACTCCAAACCCTTGGCGGCGTGCAATGTCATCAGTGTCACGGCGTCGCCGTCGGCGGAAGTGTCGGTGCTCGACACTAGAGCGACTTCCTCGAGAAACTCTGCCAAAACATTGAACTCTTTCGCCACCGACAACAGCTCGTTGACGTTTTCGACCCTGGCCTCGCTTTGCAACGAGCCGTCGTCCAGATAATCCAAATAGTCGATTTTTTTCAGCAAAACCCGTAGCAAATCTTCCGGCGAATTTTGCTCAGCAATTTCAGCTAGCCCGCGCAATTTGTCCCCCAAATCCTGAAAGTTTTTGATCGCCCGCGTTTGCAGTCCAGCGACCGTGTCTGCGTGCGAAATCACTTCGATAAAATCCTGCCCGCTGGCTTCCTGGGCGGCGATAATTTTCGCCACCGAGGTGTCGCCCAAACCGCGCCGCGGCACATTGACGATCCGCGTAAAACTAGCGCGATCAAACGGCTGATAAATCAGTTTCAGATACGCCAAAACGTCCTTGATCTCGGCGCGATCATAAAAACGCGTTCCGCCGATAATTTTGTATGGCACACTGTAACGCATAAAAATCTCCTCCAGCGCGCGGCTCTGGGCGTTGGTGCGATATAGCACCGCAAAATCGCTGTAACGCCGCGCCCCAATCTGCACCGCCGGCTGGATATGATTGACCAGGATTTCGCCTTCGTGCAATTCACTCCCAGCCTGCAAAATCTTGACCGGCGCGCCGCCTTTTTGCGCCGTCCAGAGCTTTTTGGTCGAGCGCTGTTTGTTGTGCTGAATCACCATATGCGCCGCGTCCAGGATAGCCGCCGTCGAGCGATAATTTTGCTCCAACTTGATAATCCGCGCGCCGGCAAAATCGCGCTCAAAATTCAGAATATTCGTAAAATCCGCGCCGCGCCAGCTGTAAATCGACTGCCAATCGTCGCCCACTGCACAAATATTTTGTTCAGCGTTTGTCAGGA
>JAITGI010000038.1 GCA_031280785.1 Candidatus Nomurabacteria bacterium | reverse complement strand
CGTTATGAGGGCGTTGACGCGCGGATCGAGCAGTTCATCGACGCCAAAATCAGCCTGGGACAGTTCGTGCTGACCGGTGGCGAATTGCCGGCGATGGTGATAATCGATTCGATCGTGCGCTTGATTCCGGGCGTGTTGGGCGGCGCGCAGTCGGCGGAAATCGAGAGTTACAGCCACGGCGCGAATCTGGAGTTCCCGCAATACACGCGTCCGGAAAACTTTCGCGGTTTGCCGGTGCCGGAAGTGCTATTGTCCGGCAATCACGCCGAAATCGCCGCCTGGCGTGTGAAAAATACAACGAAAAATGCTTGACATCGTCTGGGAGGGAGCGTTAATATAGGTGTATAACTTGTTACTTGGGAGGGTTCGCACATTTGATTTTTGGAGGAAAGATGTGTGTGTTACCTTGTTTTAGTTACTGCTTACAATTTCTTCATTTCAACGAAGAAGAGAGGTGTATATTAGTTGTCTCTTTCGATATGAAAGGAGGTGATTGATTTTTGGGTTGAATCTAGAAGAAGCTATTTACTAAAACACGGGCGATTACCGTTCCCGTAGTCGGCAGATGGTAAAAAAAATAATAATACGATAAACCGCAATGTGCGCATAGCATAATACTGTGCTATGCGCACACAACAAAACTCGTCGGCGTTATCCTGAACTAAGAAAACGCTAACAAACAATCAACTCAACGCCGACGAGCCGCAATATTTTTTAAAAATATTTTTACACGTCTGTTCCTTTTCATCATAGCCGACCATTAACGGGAGATGACATTTCATCTCCCCGCCGTGGTCGGCGAATTTTTTTACCCCGAAAACCGTTAAGACCGGCGAGAGCGCCGGTCTTGTCAAAGCGGATTACGACCGCTTAAAGAGTATGTGTGTGGTGGAGACATGAACTAGCAATTCATAACAGAAACGCGATTTTTTTAATTTAGTTTTTGTTTGAACTTGTAGCTCGCTTATCATAATACGCTTGCTCGACAAAAAACGCAAGCATTATATCATTGTAGTTTTTACAACGCATGTTATTGAGCAGATTTATTATACTTTTTCGGCGCATAAACGGACGTTGACCCGAGTAAAAACAATCAACACCTTTTCGTCCCGTGATCACGTTTTTCCTGTGGAAAAATAGTGTTTAGTTATTGTGAATTTGACAAATTTATTCTATCACACCCGTCTGTTTATTCCAAAGTTTTGCGTATGTTCCGCCACGCGCGATCAATTCGGCGTGCGTGTCGTCCTCGACAATCCGCCCGTTGTCCAGCACGATAATCCGATCCAGCTCGGCGACAGTGCTCAGTCGGTGGGCGATGACGATGCTGGTGCGACCCTTCATCAGCCGGCTCAGCGCTTGCTGAATCAACTTTTCGCTCTCGGTGTCCAAGCTCGCCGTGGCTTCGTCCAGCACCAAAATCGGCGCGTCTTTCAAAATCGCCCGCGCGATCGCCACGCGCTGACGCTGCCCGCCGCTGAGCTTGACGCCGCGCTCGCCGGTCAGCGTGTCCAGACCTTTCGGCAAGTCCTTGATAAACTCCCAAGCATTCGCCAGTTTCGCCGCCGCGATAATCTCGTCGCGGCTGGCGTCGGGACGACCATAGGCGATGTTTTCGGCGATGGTGCGGTGGAAAAGCGTGGTTTCCTGTGGCACATAGGCGATGTTCTGGCGCAGCGAAACCTGAGCCACCTCGGCGATATTTTGCCCGTCGATCTCGATCGCACCGCTGTCAACATCGGCAAAACGCAGCAACAGCTTTGTCAAAGTCGTCTTGCCGCTGCCGCTCCGCCCCACCAGCCCGACACGCTGCCCCGGCGCAATATTTAAGTCCAAATGATGAAAAACCGCGTCCTTGCCATCGGCGTGGGTAAAAGTCACGTCGGCGAACCGAATCGCGCCGTCCGACACCTGCAATTTCGGCGCATTCGGCACGTCGACGATTTCATTCTCCTCGTCTAGGATCTTAGTCATTTCGTGGGCATCGCCGAAAACTTGGTTGATGGATTTGAATACGTTGTCCAAACCCCAGAGTGAGTCAATCACTCTACTGCTATATAGCAGCATCAAAACTAATGTTGCCACGCCGATGCCGAACCAGGCGCTGCTTCCAATCAAAAAGATGATTAATGCCATCTGTATCATACTGGTCACACAGCCAAAAACCGCTGACCGCGTCACTATAACTTTGGCAAATTTATCCCTAGCTGACTGCACTAGGCGCGTGACCCTGAGAAACCTCTGACTTTCAAATTTTTCGCTGGCATAACTTTTAACCGACAATATATTCGATATGCTATCGGATAAGTAACCGCTTTGTTTGTTGTCGGCTTTGGCGGCTGCCTCGCCAACCTGACGCACTTTATTAAAGAAAAGATAAGACACCAATATAAAACAGGCTGACAATATAACCAACACCACCGCAAACATAGGAACAAGCGGACCCAGGATAATAACGGTGTATGTAATTGTTAAAATAGCTTGAAACACGTCAAATATCATTGTGTCTGATAGGCGCATAAATCCACCCACAAATTTGTTGGTTTGGCTCACCAGTGAACCGCTGAAACGATTGTTGTGGAATCGCATTGATTGATACGAAACAATATCGTAAACCTTGGTAGCCAGATTACACGCAACCTTATTCTGGGCTTTCCACAGTAGATAAACCGAAGAATTAGCCAAAGCAATCCTGGTTAAAGTTAATACAGTGAATCCGATAATATATGGCGCAAACGTTTCAAATATACGGTCAGGAGTAGTATTATTTTGCGTTAATAATTCCAGAATTTGCGCAAAAATATATTGTCCCGCGAATAGGAGTGCCATGGACACCGCTACCACAACCATTTTGAACAAGAAAATTTTCTTATACTTTTTCGCCTCCTGCCAATAATAATACACCGTGCGGCGGGCGACGGATTTTTGCTTTGCTTTTTTCAAAATGAAACTCCTCGTATGGTTAAAAATGATTTATGATTTTTTTGATTAGTGGATAATTGTATTTTTTACATCACTTGTGGCGCGAAAATTATCATAACAATCTAATATTACGCCCCCCCCCAGCAGGTTGTCAAGCGGTTTTTTCGGTGACGAAATGCAATTATTCGCTTTTTACGTCAGCTGGCTTGTCGCCCTCGGCGGATTCAGCGGCAGCGGGCTCGGCAGGAGTTTCGGCGGCAGCTTTCTTCTCTTCGTCGGCAGCCTTGTCGGCGGCTTCGTTGGCGGCGGCAATGGCGCTTGGCTCGTAAACAGTGGCGAGCGTCAAGCTCCTAAATTCCTCGTCGTGATCAGTAAATTCGACACCGGTCGGCAATTTGACATCGGCAACCGTCAATTTGTCGCCATGTTCCTTCAACTCCGCCGCCGAAACTTCCAACCGCTCGGGCAGGTCGTCGGGTTTGGCTCTCACTTCCAGCTCCTCGACCGCTTGCAAAATCACCAATCCGGCTTTTTTCGCCTCGGAGTCGTCCTCGCCCACGATGACAACCGGGATTTCGGTGGTAACAACCTGGTCGCGGCTGACCGCCTGGAACGCCACGTGGCGAATGCGGTTCCGGACCGGGTCGACGTCGATGGTTTTGATAATCGCAGTCTGAGGTTTGCCGTCGATCATCACGTCGACCGGCGTGTGCGTGCCGGCGGCGCTGACCACGCGTCGGATCGCCAAGGTCGGCGCCTCGATATTGGTCGGCGCAAAATCCGCGCCGTAAATCACCGCCGGAATCAAATCCTGCTCGCGAAGCGCCGCGACTTTTTTACCGCTGACTTCGCGTTTATTTACTTCCAAAACTATTCGGTTATTTGCCATTTTTACTCCTGATTGAATTATTCTGCGACCAGTGTAACATATTTCACGGATAGTTCAAAACACGTCGCCAGCAAGATGCCTCAGCAGAATAAAAACATTATTAAAAATTCATGATTTTTCCACAGGCTATAAAATAATTGGTAAAAAGTAGTAGACATAATGTATATTATGTATTAAACTGGTAACGTCTATAGGTGTGGCACACAAATAAATAATAATTAAAAATACATAAAGGTTAATAAAAAATGGCATTTCTCACCATCGCAACAGGACGCATTAAACAATATCCTCGGATACAAAATAGTAAATATTCGCAAAACAAGTTATTTATCGCGCTGTTATCGTGTTTGCTATTTATGATTGCGTATTTATTAGTTAATTCGATGCATATCGTCCTGCCCGCTAATGCCGCCACGCCGTCCGGTCCGATGTCCGATCCGTCGATTTCGATGTCAAACTCCGCCAAAAACAGCGGTGTCAGCATTTCGATCACGCCCGGCACCAACAATATCGACACAGCCAGTGACACGGTTGGCGTCAACACCACGATCGTCTCCGGGTATCAGCTGTCACTCAGCACTGATTCGACCGACAATTCCTTGCGCCACACCCGGTCGAGCAACCTGATCCCGACGATTGGTCAACAATTTCCGTCCACCAGCGCCCTGGGCGACAACACTTGGGGATTTTCGCTCGACAACGTCAATTATTCGGCGGTTCCGGACAGCGGCAGCCCGGTCATCATCAAGTCGACCAGCGGACCGACGACCGCCACAGACAACACCACTGTCACATATGGAGCCAAAGCCACGTTGCGAAAACCAGCCGGACAATACAAAAGCACGGTGGTCTATACCGCCGTCGGTCGCCCTGTCGCCGCGCCGATTCTGGCTTCGCTATCGCCCAGCACCGGTCCAGCCGCTGGCGGCACGACAATTACGATTTCCGGCACGAACCTGAACACCACGACCAAAGTTTTCTTTGACTTTAACGGCAACGGTCAATTTGACAGCGGCGAAGAATGCGGAAATGTCCAGATCGCCGATCCGGTTTCGGCGAGCACCAGCGTGACTTGTGCCACGCCCGCCAGTGGTCTGGGCGGTGACGGCACGGGCTCAACCAACGTCGTGGTCACGGCTCAGGGCGGCGAGACCACCTTGAATAACGGCTTTACCTATATCTCATCCCAAGCTTTTCAATTCACAATCGACACACGCATGACGGACACGGTCGATAATAACGCCTCCCACCTTGGCGGCAGCGCCACCAGTTTCAATATTCCGACTTCGAATAATCATGGCTTTAATTGGATTATCAACTGGGGTGACGGTTGCCAGGAAACCCACAGTGGCAGCGGCGCGTCCAACTCAGCCGGAATAACCCACAACTATGCCCTGACGAATTGCGGTGCCTCGCCCAGCGGCGCCAATGGCAGCGGCGCGGGCGAATATCAAATCACGATCAGGCCCAGCGGCGCCACGGCTATGGGTTGGATGAAGGCTTTCGGTTTCGACACCAACAGTGACGGCGCGAATATCCAGACAAATAAAAATATGCTGAAATCCATCGACACGCCGTTTTCGAACGAGATGAAAGGTTACGATTTTCGAAATACTTTTTACGGCGCGCGCAATGCCGTTGCTATTCCATCCGGTTTATTCGCAAATATCAACACCGCGTCGGTGACTGATTTGTCGGGAATGTTCCAGGGGACTTTCGCTTATTTTGCCTACAACTCGACCTCGGCGGTCATCCCGGCGGGGCTGTTTGCGAACCTCAACACGACATCGGCGACCACTTTCGAGAATATGTTTTCAAACACCTTCTACTATGCTGCATTCAATTCCGCTGGCGCGACCATTCCGGCGGGGTTATTCGATTCCATCAACACTTCGTCGCTGTCGAACCAGGGCAGCTTGCGCGGCATGTTTATGGCGACCTTTTCCTACTATGCCAGATATTCACAGAGCACTATCCCGGCGGGGCTGTTTAACCATATCACAATTCCGGCTAGCTTTAACGGTCTAATTGACAGTATGTTTAATTCGACTTTCGCCGGTTATTCACGTAATTCGGTCAACGGCGTTATTCCGGCTGGGCTATTTGACAGCATTACCGTCCCGGCGACTTATAGCGGCAGTTTGGAAAAGATGTTCTATTATACATTTTATTACTTTGGCTATAATTCGGTGGGCGCTGTTATTCCGACCGGACTGTTTGACAGCATCAATACCGCGTCGGCGACCAGTCTCAGGGAGATGTTCATGCGGACGTTCAGCTGCCACGGCTTTCATTCGACGGTTGGACAAATCCCGGCTGGCTTGTTCAGCCACATCAACACAGCATCAGTCAGCGCGGTGGACGGCTTCGTCGGCATGTTTAATTACACTTTTCATTACTTTGCATACAGCGCTCCCGGCTCCTATATTCCCGCGGGATTGTTTAACACCATAATTATCAAACCCGTGAACCAGGATCTGTCTTTGGACAGTTTGTTCACTGGAACGTTTATGTATTACGGCGCCTATTCGACCGCCAGCACTATACCAGCGGGATTGTTCGGCGGAATTGACTTGGCGGGTTGCAGGAGCTGCAATTTGTCATCACTATTTAACAATACGTTTTATTGGCACGCTAATCCGTCGACGGTCGCCAATATCCCGCCCGGATTGTTCGACGGTATCAATACTAAACACGCGCAGTCGGTGATCTTGAACCTGACTTTCAAGGACACTTTCTATGGCTTTGGCGACGCTAACACTGCTAAACATATTCCGGATAACCTGTTCGCGAATCTGTTTACGACCCATACGCCAAATGACCCGTCCGCTGTCGACGGCATGTTCTATCGAACTTTTTATGCCTGGCGTGGCACCGGCAACATTAATAAAATCTTCGGTGTGGGCAAAGTTTTCGACGGACCAGCCGTGACGGCTGCGTCCCTGGGCGGCGACGGCACGAATTTCGGAATGATGAGTCTCACATTTTTCAACACCGGCATAACCGGTGATGTGGTAGCGTTCGTGAATACTGCCTTCCCCGGTCTGACGCCGACAAATCAGAGTTCTACATTCTGGGAGGCGATAAATTTGACAAATTACTATTCACTGCCAAATAATTGGCGTTAGTTCTTCACATATTATACATAATGTATTATAATAGAGAGCAACAATATTTTCAGTCAATGAAAATTTGCGCACTTTTCCAAAAAGTGTGAAGTTATATTTTTCTCGAAAACGGAGGTGAAAAAATGAGAAAAAAGAATATATTCGTTACTGCCCTGTTGGTTATAGTTTTACTAGTTCCGTCAATGAGTTTTGGCGCCAACGCGCAGCCCAGCGAAAACCAGTTCTTGGTCAAGGTGAGCGTGGTGATCGACGATCAGGACCCGCAAAAAGGATTTGGTCATGACCCGGCGCTTGACGACACCCACCCGGTAAATATAGCTCAATTTGTCGAGGACGAGCACGGCAACACCGAGGCGTCGCCCGACAATATTTTGAGCTGTATGCTAAAAGTCGGACAGGAAGCCACCTTCCGGATCGACCGCGACAAAGTCGTCGGTATCAAACCAATGGCGATGTTCACGCGGGAACGCGGCTACACCTGGAACCAGGCAAAGTCAAATAACGTGGTCCCCATGAATAATGCGGGCGAGCTGTTGCTAGAACCATACATCCCGCTCGTGACCGATACCGCCATCACCATTCATATGGATTATCGCGGTATGTCGACTGCCCTGCGCACGCGCTGGGCGGTAATCGAGAATGAGGGGTTGTGGGACGGCGACGACTCATTACGCACGCGCATCGCGGCGCCACTGGCGAATTTCCAAAAGGTGTTCGTCGACGGCGTGGAAGTTGATCCCTCTGATTATGATTTAGAGGAAGGCTCGACCATAATCAAGTTGAAGAAGAAGTTCTTGGAAACTTTGCCTGCCGGCAACCATACTGTGCTGGCGGAGTTCAACGATAACGCTGCCGATGGCGGGAGAAGTTACGCCGAATACGGCTTTACGGCGCAAACCGACAGCGGTGGCGGCGGTAGTTATGTCCCGATCACGATTCCGGCCATTACGGTCGACAAGCCGCTGCCGATGACCGACGCAAAACTCGAAAAATCGAGTTACGTTTATACCGGTCGACAAATTAAACCAGGTTTGATCGGTTTGGTCGCCGGCAGGGATTATACGGCGGTTTATGGGGCGAACAAAAACCCCGGAGCCGGTGTCGTCAGAGTCGTGGGTAAGGGCAAATACGATGGCGCCACGTCGCTTTCCTTCAAGATCGTGCCTGGGGCGCCGGTTTTGAAAAAGGTCAAGGCGGGCAAACGCCAAGTGCGAGTCGAGTGGAGACGCTTGACGGCGGGAAACCGCGTGGCAAAATACCAGGTGCAGTATCGCGTAAAGGGCGCGACGAAATGGAAAACCGTCACCGTCGGCGCCAAGAAAAAAGCGCTCGACCTGAAAAAGATCAAAAAAGGCAAGCGATACGAATTTCGTGTGCGAGCATACAGCAAAAGCTCGGGTGTGAAATATTTCGGCGCCTGGAGCCCGGCGAAGGTTTCGAAAAAAGTCAAATAACTTCACTTTTCTCCTTTCTATGGGGCGGTCATCATATTGACCGCCCTAAATTTTTCCATGGGCTGGACGTCGTATTGACTTTTCAGACTATTTATGCTATACTTTGGAGGTGAGGTGTAAAGTATCTCGCGAACGGGAAATTCTGCGGTTTACAGCATCTTCGCTCCTTGACACTATTAC
Source organism: Candidatus Nomurabacteria bacterium (assembly GCA_031280785.1). GTDB lineage: Bacteria > Patescibacteriota > Saccharimonadia > Saccharimonadales > Saccharimonadaceae > JAITGI01. The sequence continues at coordinate 1,052 of JAITGI010000038.1, read as the reverse complement.
TGGTTTTCCAGTCGATTCGTCGCAACTGTAACCACTCGCTTCTGCCTGATGTTCTGGGCGTTTTGCCCAAGTGACAGCGCTCAGTTTTTGGGCAGAAGGAGAGACAAGATGAACACGTTACAACTTGGATTGATCGCTATATTCATTGCGGTGTGCGGAATACTTTTTGCAATACGGACCAACGTAGCGCTAAAAAGAAATGAGCCGCCCATTATACCGTGCCTCGCGTCATGCTTATGTATATTCGTGGTAGGCATGGCTCGTAGCAAGTTGGACCCTTTAATAACGGTCGAACTGGCTATGGCGCCCGCGATGTTTTTCCTCCAATTCATCATAGCATGGGGAAAGGCTTTGCGCATGATGCACAAAAAATAAACGGGCGCTCCGCCGAGGTTTCAGTTCACGATGATGATATTTCATCACAGGAACGACTCGTCGCGGAATGTCCGTCCGGAAAACAGTAAGCAAACAGCCCCTCCCGACTCGGGAAATGGGGCTGTTATTTTTTGACAGCAATCATGAGCTATCGTTTAATCTGGCACTATTCGAAATAATTATAGCTGTCAACGCCGGTGGATGACTCGACGCTTTTCGTGGTATTGACATCGCTATACGGCGAAATATAAACCGAAACCGATTTTTCGAAACAATTTCGACCGGCTGTGTGATTATAAAAATCGCCGCGCATGCCAGTCGACCAGTAATTGCCGCCGCCGACATTTGTCACGAAACCGTCGGTACAAATCTCGTATTGCGCGGAATAACGACCGCCATCAGTCGGTGGTTCGGTGATGACGCGGTATTCATAGGCACCGATTTCACGGTTCAGCTGACCCCTGCCCAGCGCGTCAAGCCCCTCCGGTAATTTGTCGTTGATATTGGCATAGCGCGAAATAGCGCGGGAAACCTTGTCCAGGTCGTCGATAATCATCTGGTCGGCGGCGGCGCCACGAATCGCGCTGCCGGGATAGATCATAAACAGCACAATCGCCGCCACGTTAATGGCAGCGAACAGCGGCACGTAAAACCCGCGCCGCAAAACCTTGCCCGCG
>JAITGI010000051.1 GCA_031280785.1 Candidatus Nomurabacteria bacterium | reverse complement strand
TCACAGTCGAGTTTGTTGTTGACCGCGGCATTACGCACGAGCTGGTGCGGCACCGTGTTTTCAGCTTTTCCCAAGAGTCGACCAGATATTGCAACTATGTGGGCGACAATTTCGGCAACGAATTGACGTTTATCAAACCGTTATTCTGGGACGAAGACATCGACGAGTATGACACCTGGGAGTTTATGATGTCGTCAATCGAGGAGAACTATGCGTATCTCGTCGAGATTGGCGCAAAGCCGGAACAGGCGCGTTCAATTTTGCCGAACAGCCTGAAAGCTGACTTGGTGATGACCGGTTCGCTCGAACAGTGGCGAGAGTTTTTCAAGCTGCGAGTTGCGGCGGGCGCGCATCCCCAGATGCGGGAAGTTGCCATTCCGCTACTCGCGGAAATGCAGGCTCGCTGGTCGGACGTTTTCGACGATCTCGCGCTAGGCACTCCATAACTCCTAGCTGAGATGAAAAGGGCGTTTGCTGGTTCGTGTGTCGAGCCGGCACAGCGCCCTTTTATTTTTCCGCAAAAAGCGATATAATAGAGGCGGCTGGTAAGCCAAATGAACGAATAATAATTTTTGAAAAACAGGCTGCGACGGCGCTAATATTATCTGGAAACTGTATTTTTCCAGGCGCTCACGGGCGGTCAGAAAAAGGAGAAAAATGGAACCAATAACCATAATTTTAGCTCTCGTCGGACTCGGCGTGGGTGCGGGCGGCGTGTTTGTCGCCGAAAAAGTGCGAAAAAATAACACCAGCGCCAAGGCTGACAAAATCGTGGCGGACGCCAAAAAAGAAGCCAGCAATATTTTGCTAAAAGCCAGCGAGGAAGTCAAAAAAGACGAGGACGAGCGCCGCCGCGAGGCCAAAAAAGCCGAGACGCGCATCGCCGAGCGCGAAAATAATTTGGACAAAAAACTGGACGACCTGGACAAGCGCAGCGAAAAATTGCGCAAGGGCGAGGATGAGCTGGAAAGTCTGAAAAACGAGATTCGCGAAATCCGCGGCAAACAGCAGGACAAACTGGAAAAAATCGCCAAATTGACGCGCGACGAGGCCAAGGAAAAACTGCTGGCGATGACCGAAAAAGACGTGCGCGGCGACCTGTTGGGTATGATCAGCAAGCTCAAAAAAGACGCCGAGCAAAACGCCGAGGAGCAGGCGGCAGTGATTTTGCTGGCGGCGATGGAGCGACTGGGGCGCGACGTGGCGGCGGAGCGCACGGTGACGGCTTTGCCTTTGGAAAACGACGAAATGAAAGGTCGAATTATCGGCAAGGAAGGTCGTAATATTCAGGCGCTGCAACGCGCCACGGGCGTCGATATTTTGGTCGACGAAACGCCGGGAATGATCGTGCTGTCGAGTTTTGATCCGGTGCGGCGCCAGACGGCGCGGCTGGCGCTCGAGATGCTGATGAAGGACGGTCGGATTCACCCGGGGCGCATTGAGGAGGTTGTCGAAAAAGCTCAGAAACAGATCGACAAGGAAGTCGTCAAAGCCGGCGAGGACGCCGCCCGCGAAGTGCGCGTGGTGGGCTTGCCGCCAGAGCTGATTCACCTGTTGGGTGAGCTGAAATTCCGCACTAGCTATGGGCAAAATGTTTTGCAACACTCTATCGAGATGGCGCAACTGGCGGGTATGATTTCGGACGATCTCGGCACTAACACGCGTGTTGTGAAAACTGCAACACTTCTGCACGATATTGGCAAAGCGGTCAGCCACAGCGTCGAGGGCAAACACCATCACATCGGCGCCGAGCTGGCGAAAAAATACGGTATGAGCGACGAAATCGCCCACGCTATCGAGGCGCATCACGACGATATCGACGCCACGACGTCCGAGGCGATGGTGGTGCGTATCGTCGACGCGGTGTCGGCGGCGCGGCCGGGCGCGCGCAATATCAGCGCGGAAAACTTTGTCGAGCGTATGCGTGATTTGGAAAATGTGGCAACGAGCTTTGACGGTATCGACAAGGCCTACGCGATTTCCGCCGGCCGCGAAGTCCGCGTTATCGTCGTGCCCGAGCGCATCGACGACCTGTCAGCTATCAAGCTGGCGCGCGATATCGCCAATAAAATCGAGAGCACGATGCAATACCCCGGCACTATCAAGGTCAACGTTATCCGTGAGACGCGGGCGACGGAATACGCTAAATAGGTAAATAAATTCAGCTCACCACTCAATCGGCTTCTGCCCGTTCATTGTCAGGTAAACGTTGGTTTTACTAAAATGCTTACAACCGAAAAAGCCGTTGTGCGCCGACAGCGGCGACGGATGAGCAGCCTCCAAAATCAGATGTTTTTCGCCGTCGATCAGCGATTTTTTGTTGCGGGCGTCGCGCCCCCAGAGCAGAAAAACCAAACCTTTGCGTTCGCTCGACAACATCGCGATCATCGCATCGGTAAACTGCTCCCAGCCTTTGCCACGGTGGCTGCCAGCTTGCCCAGCCTCGACCGTCAGCGTATTATTTAGCAACAAAACTCCCTGATCCGCCCAGCGCTGCAAATTGCCGTCCGGCGGAATCGGCCGCCCAGTGTCGGCGTGGATTTCCTTGAAAATATTAACCAGACTGGGCGGCGTGGCAACGCCGGACTGCACCGAAAAAGCCAGCCCGTGCGCCTGGCGCGTCCCGTGATACGGGTCTTGACCGATAATCACCACCTTGACATCATCGAGCGGCGTGGCGAAAGCGCTAAAAACCTGCTCTTTCGGCGGATAAATCGTGCGCGCGCCGTAACTTTCTGTCAAAAAAGCCGACAATTCCTGAAAATATGGCTGCCGAAACTCGGCATTCAGATATTTTTTCCAGCTGTCGTGCATGGAAATTATTGTAACACACTTGACGGAGTCCAATCCGCAGGGCAGTCATGGAACGGTTTTACACATTATAATATACAAAATGCAGAGCTTGAATATTTTGTTGTTGACTTGGAATATATTTATGTTTATAATTATTACAACAGGTATTTATAAAACAGAATGTGTAACGTGTTGTAAGAGGAGGCGAAAATGACAATAAAACCGAAACATAGACCGAATAGCATCCGGTCGGCGTTGATTTGTGTTGCGGCATTATTTGGTCTGGCGGCGCTACTTACCACTCCATATATAATAAGCAAGTTCGCCACCGCCACTAATACCTCCGCGCCGATCGTTGATAACGACGGCGTGTTGGCGTATGGCGACAGCACTTATGGCGGCGGGGCGTATGCGGTGTTGGGCTGTTATAACGGAGCGGGCGGGCTGACCAACACCTGTCCGGCGGACATCAATATTCCGAGCACATGGAACGGTCACGACGTGGTGGAAATCGCTGATCAGGCGTTTGAGGACAAATCCGGCGTGGACAAATTAACCACCAACAATGGTTTGCGCTATGTCGGCGCGTCGGCGTTTGCGGATTCGGCGTTCACGGAACTGAGTTTCGCGTCCACAGTGGAAACTTACGGTTCGCAAGCCTTTTTCCGGATGGCGCATGTCAAGGGCGTGCAGCTGACCATCAATTTCGCCAACCCCAGCCCCGCGCCGGCGACGTTTGGCAATGACATTATGGGCTGGACTTGGGACGGCGGACTCGGCACGAATCTCGTGATCAACATTCCGCCCACGCCAGCCGCGTGGCAGGCTTATCTGAACGCTTCGCAGTCCAGCGACAGCGCCAACTGGCAAAGGGTGATGACGAACGCCTATACGCCACCCTTCCCGACAGTGGTCGTGATGAACGGCAGTCGCGGTTGGTGCACACCGGCGCAGTTCGGCACGACCTGCTATGACAACGACGGCGCGCTACCGAATATCGAATTGTATCAGTCCGGCACGCCGGTTTCGCCGCCGCCCAGTGTCAGTGATGTCAACGGCAATATCTTGGCGTATAGCAGTCTCGCGAACGGCACCTACCAGATTTACGGCAACTCAATTGATTCCGGCGTAGAGTTGGTGGTCAGCGGCGGTCAAAATTCGTCCGCAATCGTCAATTTCGGGCCGCAATTGGCGGTGTCGGCGGGCGCGCCTCT
>JAITGI010000006.1 GCA_031280785.1 Candidatus Nomurabacteria bacterium | reverse complement strand
CGACACCAGGTGTTGTGTAGATGGTAACAATAAATAAAAGGAGGAACGTGGTCATGAAAATATCAACAATAATCAGGAGTTTCAGAGCGAAACCTACTCTCTCTCTCTCTCTCTCTCTCGTAAACGCGGGCTGAAAGTTTTCGGCACTGCGGTAACGGTTCTGGCGCTGCTCGTTGGGGGCGGTTTTTTGATTACGGCAAATCAGCAGGATGTGAGAGCGGTTGGCGAAACATTTATTCAAGTTTTCGCTGACGATTTCAATCGTGCGGACGGCGCGGTTGGGAATGGTTGGGAAGTCGCGGCTCGAAGCGGAGCGAGTGGCGTAACTACTTGGAATGTAAATGGTAATAAACTTGCGCTAACCAATTCGCCCACAGGAAGCGGCTGGGACGCTCATCTGTTGCGTCCGAGTAGTGAAGCGCAACAAGACGCAAAAATCAGCACCGCATTGCCGGGTTTGGCGTTAAACAAGTTCTACGGGTTGGTCTCTCGCTATCATAATGATATAACTGACGGCAAGACTTTCTATGGCGCGTTTATCTTCAAAACATCTGCGGGCAATGTGAATATACGCATCAAGGCTGTCAAGAATGACGCCGATATGGGCACCAACAATAGCAATGTTAGCCAAATAATGTCCGAAACCGTTACGGTTGATGACGCGCTTTTGTCGGCAGCTGCGAAATTTGAGTTTTCAGCAGTATCTATTTCGCCAAGTCAGACGCAGCTTACTGTGACAATATTTGACGACCAAGATAACGAGATAGCGACGCGCAGCGTCAATGACACCACGCCGATCTTACAGACGGCTGGGCAATGGGGCGTCAGCAGTTATACTATGCAAACTGTTGGGGTGCAGTATGACGACATCACTGTTAGCGCGGTTGACCGTGGTCTACAATTTGATATCGACAAGGAGAATGTCAAATTTGGCGAAAACGTGGAATTGACGCTTTCGGGGCTTGTGGAGCAAACTGTTACTCTCGGTGATGGCGGCGCAGGTGGCACATTCCTGCCGAGCAACGTCGTGACTTTGAATGCGGGTAATGGCTATAACGCTGTGGTCAATTACACGCCACAACACTTAGGCGATATTGAGATACTTGGCACGACCAACGTCAACGACGACGAATTACGGGGGAATATCTTTGTTATTCCGTATTCGACGACGATTGGTTTTATCGGTGATTCGATTACTGTTGGTAGTATGCAGCAAAATCCTGTCGCCGCGGCTTGTGCTGTGCAGCGTTTTAGTTGTCTTAATCGTGGTGTTGGTGATTCTGATACTGACGATTGGGCAACTGATAATTTCAGCGGTCATGGCACACCACCGGCGACTGGCGCTGATATTATGAGTGATGCCCTGACAGCGTTTGGGGCGGCTGGCGTTGAGGTTGTTCATATTATGCTCGGCGCGAATGACGCGGAGATTGGTGTTAAAAATAGTGTTGCTACTTATAAAACCAATATGCAAACTATTATTGACACATTGAAAAACGCTGGCATTCGCCAAGTTATTTTGAGTTACCCAACTTACTTTGGAATATCGGGTGGTCGCGACGCGGAATCGCAAGCATTAAACTTGGCTTACCAAACGGCAGTTGATGACTTAGTGTCAGAAAACGGCGGTTTTGCCTTACTCGGCGACACCTCTGCCTACGCTTGGTTTGAGGCAAACACCTCAGCGTTAGCAGATGGCACGCACCCAACAAATGATGGCTATACTCAACTCGGCCAGTTCTGGGCCACCGCCATCCGCTCTGTGTTGGAATACGAGATTGCACCTGACCACTCATGGTCTGCTGGCGACAATTCCTTCACCCTCGGCGAAAGCGGAACATTGACCCACACCATAGACAAATACTACGGCGAGTTTGCTGGCGTAGTAAAAGTAAATGGCACAACCTTAACAAACGGCACTGACTATACTGCCAGCGAAGGCTCAACAGTCATAGAACTGCTAAACTCATACCTAAATACCCTAGGCGCAGGCACATACACCCTGAGCGTCCAGTTTGCCGGCGGAGTTTGGGTTGACACAACCTTTACCATTTCCGCTGCTGGCGTGATTACCCCGACACCGACCGACCCGAATGCGCCGGCTGTGCCGGTTGTGCCTGGGGTGCCGAATACTGGGCGAAGATAATATTCAGTTATTACAGTTCCGCTGTTCGTCATTGCGAACATAGTGAAGCAATCCATGTGGCTAAAATACCGCATGGATTGCTTCGTCGCTATTGCTCCTCGCAATGACAAACCCGGGTCCGTCATTGCGAACCCGTGATTATTTACGTCGTCGAAAACTCTGCCGGATGTAATCGAGGTGATTTTCCGCGCGCAACAGACCGTGCAGCCAGTTTCGCCCCAGATACAGCGCCACCGCCAACAGCGTCAGCGCCGCCAGAATGATAACCAGCGCCGTGATGTCGCCGCCGAACGCTTGCTCGCCGAAAAAGTTGGTCATGGCTTGCATCGGCAGCCGCCCGACAATCGAAATCAAAATGACCGTTCGGAAACGAATGCCGGTCAGCCCCGCCAAATATCCGACCAGGTCGTCGGGGAAGAAAGGGAACAAAAATATCAGAAATAATGCCAACTCGGCTTTGGAATCGACCAGGAAATCAAACTTTTTTATCTGGTCGGGCTTGAAAAACTTTTCGATCAAGCGGCGCCCAAAGCGGCGCGTCAAGGCGACGACTATCATGAAACCGATGGTTGAGCCGATGACCGTCAACGCCAGCCCCCACCAACCGAAAACCATGCCGCCAACCGCGCCGGTCACGTTGCCGGGAATCGGCGCCAGGACGACTTGCAGGGCTTGCAACGCGACGAATACCAACGGCGCGAACGGTCCGGTCGAGTTGATCAAGTTGCGAATCGCCTCGGGGTTGCCAAACAGCCACATCAGGTCATCGCCCCACAACAGGACGACCAGCGCCAAAACGACGACCAACGCCGCCAATATCACGATGACTCGCGGTGTAAAAATGCGTTTCAGCCTGGTTTGTAGTTTCATGGTTATTCATTTTACCAGATTAGTGATATAATGCGAGGCGGTGCGGGGTATTAGCTCAGTTGGTAGAGCGCTTGGTTCGCAATCAAGAGGCCGGCGGTTCGAATCCGCCATACTCCACCATAATGTCAATATCGAAACCTCTGTTGAATGAATCGGAGGTTTGCATTTTGTTTGACTTTATGATACGATTAGTTTAGAAAGATAATGTTATGAGCGAAAAAAATGATGGGTCGAAGATATTATACGAACTGATCAGGGACGGAGAAACTGACCCCAAGCGTGTTGTGGCTAGATTAAAGATGGCACAGGCTTGCGCATTAGGTTATGAATTACGGCGTAGTCATCGCGCCGACCCAGAAACGTTTCTGAAAACTAAAATATTTCTGGAATCGCTAGGTCACGAATGGGACTAAAAACCGCCTCCACACCGGGCAAAGGCGATACTTAGCCGACTGCTATGCGCCCACCCGGGCGGGATTTTCGGAAAATGTTTATTTTAATCGCACGCCCAGCGGCATACCAGCCATAAACCCAGCTTAACATAAACGAAATCATTAGGCAAGATGTGCTAAAATAGATTAGCCACTTTTAATTAACAGGAGAAATTTTTTCAGTTATGAGCAAACAAAAGTTTGAAATTATTGATTACGACGCGCTGCTCGAGCGGATGGCGAAGTTGGTCGAGTCGAAGAAAGCCGACAGCGCCATGTTGATGTCGATGAATTTTTTCGCGCGACCGGGTTCGTTGGCGGAACGCTTGGCCCTGGCGATTCAAAACGCCAAACGCACTCGCGGCGGCTTGTTCGAAATCCGTTACGACAAAGGTTTCGCCGAGCGCTCGATCGTCTTTCCGGACGGTCATTATTCCCCGAAATTCAGCCCCTGGGACCCGCAACATTGGCCGAAAAAGCTGAAATATACCCGCGCCATCAAACGAAGTCAAAAAAAGTTTTCGGACATATTGAGTAATAGCCCGCTCAGATTTTATGATATTCCGACCAGCGGCGGTTTTGTGCAGCGCCTGCTTAGCTGGCATCCCTGTGAATTTCTGTGTGCCAACCATGCTAAATCCGGCGTGATGCAATTGCGGGACGGCACTAGTTTGGCGATTATCGCCACCGGTGAACTGATTTCCAGCTCGCGTCAGGACAATTTGGCGCTTATCATCAAAAATAACGAAAAAGCCACGAAATTTGTCGAAGCCGCTACTAATCCCGAGACCAAAATCGGCAGCCACGGCTACCAGGAGGAGGAGATTTTCCCGCGCGCTAATTTGATCGTCGATTACGGCAACTACGGCGAGCCGGGCATGATTTCGCGCATTCATGAGCTGGCGGAAATGATGGTTAGCCCGCTTTTCGATCCGCGCGGCGCGGGCGGCGAACCGCCAAAACATCGACCGACTGATATTGTGGTTATTACACAATATGCGCCGGGCGGGCGTTTCCGTCGCGCGCTCAGGCTGGCGTCAATGCCGGTCGCGGAGGGTGGTTTCGGCGCCCGCGTAACGGTCCCCGTCCAGCCCAAAGGCGATTATCGCCGCCACGATCCTGGCTATTGGCTGATGTTCCAGAAATTCATGTTGCGCAAAGGCAAACACATCCGCACGCCGGAATTGAAAGTATCGACGCATATTAAATGCTTGATCGTGAAATATGACGACGGCCGATCGTCGATGATTTTCGGCACAGATAATTTCGACAGCGCCGCCGACATCTATTACCGCAACACCGAAATCGCCATCCACATCGACCGCGTCGCGCGGGGTGAGGAAGGCTATGACATGATCGAAACTATGCTCGATAAATTGGTCGAATTGGGTGAAATATCTAAATCTGTTCGAAAATATTTTTAGGATCTTTATGTAGCCGAAAATTATTTACGCTTATGCATTTCATTGACAGAGCTGTTTGTGATGGTTATAATGGTTATGCCAGGGGGCGGTCCTCGCCGGTGTGAAAGGCGAAAAGCGAGAGATATTATACAAATTATCTAATACTAAAAGGATTTTATGCCGAAGGATAATCCATTCATCAAGGACTCAGCCGGATCAATTCCGGCTAGCAAGGCGCGTGAGAGTGCCTCCCGTTTTAAAAAATCATCCAATCAGCCGAACCCTGTCGACGTTTCGACAAGCAAACTGACGATCGATGATATTTTGCAATCTGGCTCTGTTGAATCGGTCAGTGAAAGCACTTTTAACACCTTACCTGTGGCTTTTGCGCCCGGAGGGCGTTCGCAGCGACGGCAATCTCTCGCCCAATCTCATGGCGACCATCCTGACGCCAGCCGAGAGGAACAAATCTCGGCTAAACCAGACTTTGTTATTCCGGAACCGATTGCTAGAATGATGGTCGATGATAATTCACCGGAATCACAGGATGAGCGACTCGAATCAGCCAAATCACCTGCGCCGTCCGAATATACATCATCAGAGTTCCAAGGATCCGAGGTATTGGACCAACGAGATAGCGAACCGGAAGAAGAAATCACAGAAGACAATAACCAAAAAAAGCCAAAAAACTTCCTGCGGCGCCACTGTAAAACCATTATTACTATCTTATTGATTCTTATTTGTTTAATTGTGCTGTGGACCGTTGACCGAAATTTGCGAACAGTGCATCTCACGATGGATGCATCGGGGCTGACTATGACGATGCAGCGCGACGATAACGGAAACGAGATGCCGACCGGCGTGCCGGTGCGAATTATGTCATATCATGCTGATACCAGTGCGCCGCCAGAGTTACTTTATCTCGTTGATACCACAGCAACGGTCCATCCGGCTAGTATTGACGAAAACCGCACTATGAGTGTCGAATGGGATATTCCGGATAGCGCCCGCGAGCGCTCGACGTATACCGAAATTTGCACACGCGACCATGGTGAAGCTGATGAAAATTTGAACGATTATTGCGTGCACACCCAGGGCTCCGGCGCCGACTATCAGTCAATCCCGGAGGCAAAGACCGACGGCTATAATAAGGTTTCCTGCACCTATTATGTGCCGGTTCACTCGGTGGGGCTGATCGCAAAATGGTCGGGCTGGAATAAATTCACAGATGTTCAGAGAGTCGGTTGCATCGGCAGCGCCAAGTCCAGCGATCAGACATGGGGTGACACTGGTTTTTCGCAACTATGTTACAATTATGCCATTACCAGTGAAAAGTCAAGTAATTTATCTGGGTTAGTTTTATATAACCTTCCTCAACTAATCCAGGATGGTCAGGACTATGACCTTGATTTATCCAAGATAATTAACGTTTTGTCTACGCGCGATGCTACCGAGGGCAGCGTTGTTAATATCCATAAAACTAAGTCGTCGGTGGGTGGTCGGATCGGCAGTGGGGTAATTGCTCCAACCGCGGGCACGTCTGGTTTGATATGCCACAGTAAAGGGCTGGTAAACATGTCGTATTTTGAATATCAGCCACCCTACTATTGACATTTTAATAAATCTTTGCTATAATAGGGGTGTAGGGTATAAAACCCCTAAGTAATAAGACAATTAGGTATGTCGTCATTGCGAGCGCAAGCGAAGCAATCCATGCGACTAATCACATAGACTGCTTCGGCAAAAATTGCCTCGCAGTGACAGGAATGCATACAGAACGAAATCCATCGCTCTGTATATACAGAGTTTTTTATTCCAAA
>JAITGI010000005.1 GCA_031280785.1 Candidatus Nomurabacteria bacterium | reverse complement strand
TGAAAAAATGACTATATTCTTGTTAGTTATGCCAATTGCTGTAATAATTGGCATGATCATTCTTCGCTTTAAATTTTGGGAAGGCGATTTCTTGGTTGATTTCACAGTTATAGTTATTTCGCTTTTTCTTGTTATCCCTTTTTTCATACCTGCCTGTTTTAGGCTCGAAATGAGTGCAAATCCTGTCATTGCTGGCGAGTATCTTGAAGATTCAAATGTGTATATTGAAGAGACGGGGAAGGTGAAACACCTTAACATCCTTTGGTCGCTGAGTAATAGCCCGAAAAAAGGGGATTATGTCAGCGCGAAATATCTTGACCTTGGTTGGGGGCATGGAGCTGGATATGTGCTCTCCGTTAAGCCCAAGTCAACCCACGCCGGTATTGTTCCGCCGGATATTCCGACCGATTCACCCTAAACTTTTGACCGCGCTGTTTTTATACGGCGCGGTCTTTCTATTGACAAATTTTATTAAGTTTGCTATAATTATAGGATATGGCAATGGGATGATTGCGGAACGATGGTCTATCGCTCTGTAATTACAGAGTTTTTATTACATCGGTAATAAAAACTTGTAAACTTTACAGCCATTGAACCTTGACAGGTTATTAGACTTTATGGTTCCTGTTGCCATTTGGGCAGATAAAGTTCATCGTGCGCGATGATTTTTATCTGCTCAAAGGGATTTCCGATGAGTGTTTACGCGGCATAAAAGGAGAAAAATAAAATGATAAGAATGATAATCAAACGATTCATGGCGATTAGCAAAGCCGGCAGAATGATGTGGGGTCTTGGATCGCTCATATTTGGTATTGCGGCAGCGGTCGCCTGTGTGCACGTTGAAACGCTCAATGAGTCAGGTGTGCTCGCGGTAGCAGCAATATTTTTGCTATCGATTGGTGCAGGTATATTCCTGGCTGAATGGACCGAAAAATAAGGATAAAAGTCTAGCAACCGCCCTTCCCGGCGACATCTGCTTTAGCCGGTATTTGTCGCCGGGCTTTTTATTTGTCCATTTTTCCGCGGATTTCCGCGATCAGGTCGCGCAGCTCGGCGGCCTGTTCAAACTGCAAATTAGCAGCGGCAAGCTCCATCTGGGCGGTCAAATCATCCGCCAGGTTCTGATATTCGTCGCGCGGGATTTTCGCCAGGTTCAGTTTCGGCGTGTCTTTCGCCGGGATGATGGCGCGCAGCCCCTCGTCCACCGCTTTGGCGATCGACGTCGGCGTGATACCGTGCTCGCGATTGTATTTCTCCTGGATAGCGCGGCGGCGATTGGTCTCGTCGATGGCGCGGCGCATTGAGCCGGTCGTCGTATCAGCATACATTAGCACAGTTCCGTCAATATGGCGCGCCGCTCGCCCGATGGTCTGGATCAGCGCCTGCTCGGAGCGCAGGAAACCCTCCTTGTCGGCGTCCATTATCGCCACCAGCGAAACTTCCGGCAAATCCAGCCCCTCGCGCAGCAGGTTAATCCCTACCAAAACATCATATTCGCCCAAACGCAAGCTTTTCAAAATATCGCCGCGCTCCAGTGTATCAATGTCGCTGTGCAGATACGCCGTTTTGACACCGTTTTCGGTCAAAAACTCGCTCAGATCCTCCGCCATCCGCTTGGTCAAAGTCGTCACCAACACGCGCTGAGATTTGGCGACGCGAGCGCGGATTTCCTCTATCAAATTGTCGACCTGATGCTCGGTGGGACGGATTTCGACGCTCGGATCGAGCAGCCCGGTCGGGCGAATGACCTGCTCGACAGGCGCCGGCGTGCGCGCCAGCTCGTAGTCGCCCGGCGTGGCGCTGACGTAAATCACTTGATTGATATGACGTTCAAACTCGTCAAATGTCAAGGGGCGATTGTCCAGCGCGCTGGGCAGCCGAAAACCGTGCTCGACCAGGACTTCCTTGCGCGCGCGGTCGCCGTTATACATCCCGCGCACCTGGGGTAGTGTCATATGCGATTCGTCGATAAACAGCAAAAAATCGTCCGGAAAATAATCCAGTAGCGTCGCCGGCTGCTCGCCCGGCTCGCGCTCGGTCAGATAGCGGCTGTAATTCTCGATGCCCTTGACAAAACCGGTCTGTTCCAGCATTTCCAGATCAAATTTGATACGCTGGCTCAAACGTTGCGCTTCCAGAAACTTCTGATTTTTTTCAAAATACGCCAGGCGCGCCTCGTATTCGTCCTTGATTCGCGCCGTGGCGTTTTTCAATTTCTGTTCGGGCGTGACATAGTGGCTGGTGGGGAAAATCTGCACGCTCGCCGGCTCGTCCAAAATCTCGCCAGTCAGACTGTCAACACGCAGCAGCCGCTCGATCTCGTCGCCGAACAATTCAACCCGCACGGCGCTCTCCTCGCCAGCCGGAAAAATATCAATCGTGTCGCCGCGCACCCGAAAAGTCCCGCGCCGAAAATCCATATCATTGCGGCGATATTGGATGTCATTTAAGTGCCGCACCAGCTTGTCCTGTCGAAAACGCTGCCCGCGCGCCAGCCGCACCGACATTTCGGCGTAGTCGCCCGGGCTGCCGATACCGTAAATACAGCTCACGCTGGCGACGATGACAGTGTCGCGTCGCGTCAACAGCGCCGCCGTGGCAGCGTGGCGCAAGCGGTCGATTTCCTCGTTGATTTTGCTGTCTTTTTCGATATAAGTATCGCTGCTGGCGATATACGCCTCGGGCTGATAATAGTCAAAATAGCTAACAAAAAAATGCACCTCGTTGTCCGGGAAAAAATGCTTAAACTCGCTGAAAAGTTGCGCCGCCAGGGTTTTGTTATGCGCCAAAATCAACGTCGGTTTTTGCGCCTGGGCGATAATATTTGCCATCGAAAAAGTTTTCCCGCTGCCGGTCACCCCCAACAAAGTCTGCTCGCGCTGCCCATCGCTAAGCCCCCGCGCCAGCGCCGCAATCGCCGCCGGCTGATCGCCGGTGGGCTTGTATTTGGTGTGGAGGCGGAACTTGTTCATCTGATTATTATAACATTTGTTTTTCGAACTCGCCACTTTGCGGAAGTCGGCAAAAATACGATAAAAAAATATGAACGAGCGAACTAATTCAAGGGTCTGACCCTTTATCATGGAAAATATTGCATAATATAGTTTTTGCTAATGCTCAAATAATTTGCTATAATTTAGCCAAAAGTGAGGGTTTTATGAGTAAAATTTCGGATTATCTGGGGAAAAATTTGAGCGGCGAGGTTACGGTCGAGTCGGCGGTGCGTGATTATTTTGCGTCGGACGGCAGTGTGCTTGGCAAAAAACCGCAGGTGGTGATTTATCCGCGGACGACTGATGACATGCGCAAGGTGACGCGTTTTGCCTGGCGCTTGGCGGAAAAAGGTCACAACTTACCCCTGACGATGCGCGGTTATGGCGCCGACAATACCGGCTCGGCGACGGGCGCGGGCGCGCTGTTAGTGACGCCGGCGCACCTGCAAAAAATCCTGGAACTCGACACCAAACAGCAAAAAGTCCGCGTCCAGCCCGGTATAAATTTGCGCACGTTGCAGGAAGCCCTGGCGACACACGGACTGTTTTTTCCGATTTATCCGACGAATTTGAAATTTTCGACCATCGGCGGCGCGATTGCGGGCGGTGTGACTGGCGTGAAAAGCTTGCGATACGGCACGATGCGTGACTGGGTGGAGCGGCTGGAAGTCATCTTGTCCAACGGCGAGGTCATCGAAACCGGGCGTCTCGGTCGGCGTGAATTAAATGCCAAGAAGGGCTTGCAAACATTGGAAGGTGAAATTTACCGCGAAATCGACGCCCTGATCGAGGAAAACGCGGAGTTATTAACACAGAATTCCGACGCCGGTCTGCCCAATAATACCGGCTATCAACTGGGGCAGGTCAAGCGACCGGACGGCTCGTTTGATCTGACACCGTTGATTGTCGGCTCGCAGGGCACGCTGGCGATTGTGACGCAGGCGATTTTGTCGCTGGCGCCGCGACCAGTGGACACGGCGTTGATGGTGGCGACCTTGCCGTCGCTGGAAAACTTTGGCGAAATGGTCGAGGCGATTTTGGCTTATCAGCCGTCGGAATTTGAATATATCGACGGCGCGGCGCTGGAATGGGTCGAGGAAAAGGCTGGTTTCTCGCCATTGGGCACGATGGTGAAAAATCGCCCCGAGGGTGTTTTGATTATCGAATTTGACGACGGCGACGGCGGACGCAGCAAAAATGCTCGCAAAGTTATGAAAATGCTGGACGGTCTCGGCGTTGGCGTGGAGCTGGCGGAGACCTGGGAGGACAAGGAAGACATTTGGAGCGTTCGTTATTCCGTCGGCGCGCTGGAAAATCATTTCGCCGGCGATGTCCAGCCGGTGCAATTCGCCGACGCCGTGGTGCCGATTGGGCGCATTGACATTTTCCTCGATAAATTGCACGCGCTGATTGTGAAGCGTAAAATCAAGGGCTATATCAGCGGTCGAATCGGCGCTGGCAACCTGGGCGTGACGGCGCTGCTGGATTTGGGTAAAATCGGCGACCGCCAGGCGGTGTTCGGTTTTATGCGTGATTATCATCAGCTGGCGGGCAAATTGGGCGGCTCGATCGCCGGCGACAGCGGTGACGGACGCTTGCGCCAGGCGGCGGCGCGCGGTCAATATGACGACGCCATGTTGGGAATTTTCGAAAAAGTCAAAAATATTTTCGATCCAAAGGGTATCCTGAATCCCGGCGTCATCATCGGCAGCCGCGAGGCTGACCTGATCGCGGATTTGAATGTCAAACGCCAGCCGCGTTTCCTGGATTATCGCCCCCGGGTCTAAAAATCCATATGTTGGTTGTAAAAATTACTTAAAAATCCGGAAATTACATAGTTCTTGTGCTATAATTGTGGCGATGATACGCGAGAGATCGGCGCTCCGAAAGGGACGCCTGAGACCAGTTAGGATTTTAGTGCGCGCGCGCGGGTGTTTTCGACGTATATCCGCGTTGCTCGGCGTCGGCGTATTCGGGGTGGCGGTGATGATGTTCGCGCGGGAAACACCCGAACCGGCGCAAGCGGCGGCAATCACGTCAGTTTCGCCCAGCCGCGGCTCGATTGCCGGCGGCACGACGGTGACGCTGAATGCCAGCCAGTTTTTCCCGGCGTGGCGCGCGGCTGGTTACGAAATGGTCGAATATTTGACTTTCACTGGTTCGCAGTATATTAACACGGGTGTGAACCAGATCGGCGATACCAAAGTTGAACTGGATTTCCAGATGACGACCCTTGTCGATCCGAATATTTCGCTGTTCGGCTCGCGCAATGGCGCGTGGAATAACTCGTCGTTTTCCTTGGCAAAACTCGGCTCGAATGACGCCGGCGGCGTAAACAGCCGAAATTATTTCTGTGCCCGATATGGCACGACCAGCACCGCCGAAACGCCGAATCGGTCCGTCTCGGTCTATCCGCAGTTCCGCGACACTTTGCGTCATAAATGGGTCCAGGATAACGGCACGACCTGGTGGAGCACCGACGGTGGCGCGCTGGCGCAACCCACGCAGCCCACTGGTTCGAGGACGGCGCCTGGCACCGGCTATTCCATGTTTGTGGGCGCGATAAATAACTCCGGCTCGCCGTTTTATTCCGACGGCACGCCGACCCATAACACCCGCGTTTATTCGCTCAAAATTTGGAAGACGAGCAGCCTGACCCGCGATTTCATACCGGTGCGCAACCTCAGCACCAACGCATACGGATTGTGGGACAAGCAGAACTCGGTTTTCTATCCCGCGACCGCCGGCACGTTATCGGGCGGTCCGGACATTCTGCTGAATTTCAGCGTGGATATCGGCGGCGCGCCGTGCAATATCACGTCGGTTACCGGCACACAAATTACTTGCACGACGACGACGCACACGGCGGGTTCGGCGAATGTCACGGTCAGTGAAAGCCTGACCGGCGAGACCTGGAATCTGTCGTCGGGCTATGAATATGCCCTGGACGTTACCAACATCAGCCCAGTCATAGGTCAAACTGGCGGCGGACAAACCGTTAC
>JAITGI010000047.1 GCA_031280785.1 Candidatus Nomurabacteria bacterium | reverse complement strand
TGCACGCCGGACTCGAATTTCAGCTGCCCATACGGCCGCTCGCCGTGAACCGCGAAAATCACCTCTTTGATACCGCCGGCGTCGTTGACATTTTCGTTCAGAATCTCGGTTTTCAGGGAGTGATTTTCGGCGTAGCGCAGATACATTCGCAGCAGTTCGCTGGCGAACAGGGACGCTTCGTCGCCTCCCGCACCGGCGCGAATTTCCACGATTGCGTTCTTGTCGTCGTTGGGGTCGCGCGGAATCAGCAGCTCGTCCAGCGCGGTTTGTATGGAAGCGATTTTCTGTTCAAGTTCCGGAATCTCCTCGCGCGCCAAGTCCGCCAATTCGCCGCCCTCAGCCGAAATTTGCTGGTTTTCCTCTAATTGTTGTTGTAATTTTGACAACGACTGATGTTTTTCAATAATATCGCTAATCTCGCTTAGCCGCCGCGTCTTGTCCGCATATTCCGGATCGGAAAAAGCGTCGGGGCGCGATAAAAACTCGCTTAACTGGCGCTGTTCGGCTCGTAATTTGTCGATGTCAATTTGTGACCGCATACTGATGATTATAACATTGACGGGGCGAACGGCAAAATTCAGCGAAGTGGCGAGCGGATAACGATTATGGTATAATTAAACTATGGTTACTGTCATAGTCATCGTTATGCTCGGAGCGCTGTTCGGCTTGGCGCTGATCAGCGGTCGACGTTTTGGTTTGCTGGGGCTGGGGCTGGCGGCGGGGACGTTGCTGGCGGGGCAAACCGCTGTGCCACTCGAAAATATTTTTATGCTGTTCAAGCAATATCTGGGCGGAATATCGCCAGCGCAAGGCGCGGCACTGTTGCTGGTGCTGGCGCCGAGCTTGCTGTTAATGCTGACCGGTTCGAAATACCACGGCATGAAAGGGCGCTTGTTCGGCTCGCTGCTCTATACGGTCATGGCGGCGGCGGCGCTATTGCCGTTCGTCATCCATTCGATCGACGTGCCGGCGGACGTGAAAAATGTCATCATGACGACGCACACGGCGGTAATTATCGGTGGTATTGTCGGTGCTGTGATCGATTGCCTGGTCACGCGCAATCACAAAAAAGTTTAGAAAAATCGAAAAGTTTGCAATGGCCAAATTCGGGCGCCAACGGGACCGACCACGTCGGAAATCGGAATCCCCGACGGATTTGAGCCGTTCGGGTCGCCCAGACCGTTGCGCGAATCGTGGCTGTAACTGCCATTGCGATGATCGCCGATGACGAATAACTCGCCGGTCGGGACTGTGAAATCAATCTTCTTGCCAGTGATGCAATCGTTGCGGTCGGACACGTCAAAACCGTCATAGGGGTTAAAGCCATTCGGATGTTCGTGATTATATACTGTGGCACGACAATCGTTGACCGTGACGCGCTCGCCGGGCAGACCGACCACGCGCTTGACAATGTATTCATCGGCGTTGCCAGGACTGAACTGCGGATTTTTGAATACGATAATTTCGCCGCGCGACGGCGAGTAACCATGCCCCGACAGTGCCGCCCAGGTCACCGGCAAACGGTTGACGATAATTCGCTCGTTGGTATACAGGGTATCCTCCATGCTGGGACCGATGACGGAAAAACTGCGAAAAACTATGGCGTTGATAATGGTGGCGCCGACGATGACCGCCGCGATAAATACCAGCAACCCGATCACGTCGCGCAACCACGGATAGCGCGCTGGCGCGGCTGGTTGCGGGATCTGTTCAGGGTGTTTTTTTAATGGCAAATTCTGATCCATGGCGACTATTTTACCCCGATTATCGCATTTCGTCCAGCATTTGTGCTATAATGGCGAAGTTATGGCAGAGATTATTCGCACGGTCAAGAAAAAGGACATATTGACCAGCATCTTGCACATCGGGTTCAACCTGGTGGTGGCTGGCGGTTCGCTGGGGTTGCTGTTGCTGTTTCCGGACACGCCATGGGCGGCGATTGCCTTGGTTGTGGTCAGCAAGTGGCGCACTTTCGCCGTCAAGCCGCGCTTTTGGGTTCCGAATTTGTT
Organism: Candidatus Nomurabacteria bacterium; assembly: GCA_031280785.1. Taxonomy (GTDB): domain Bacteria; phylum Patescibacteriota; class Saccharimonadia; order Saccharimonadales; family Saccharimonadaceae; genus JAITGI01. The sequence continues at coordinate 4,590 of JAITGI010000047.1, read as the reverse complement.
GTCAAATATGACTGATTTTGTATTATGCGCGGGGCTGGTGATATTGATTTGGCAGGCGGGGCTGGCGCATGATTTGTGGTTACAGCTCTCGCTGTCGGTGATTTACGCGGTTTGGTTGATTTTTGTCAAGCCGATGTCCAAGCCGGCTCCGGTGTTGATCCAGGCGGCGCTCAGCCAATTTATCGGTTTATTGGCGGTTTTTACCCTGACCGATACCTTGCCGGTGCCGGTGGTGGTGTTGTTGACTTTTATAATCGGTTTTGCCGCCGCGCGCCATGTCTTGATGCTGCACAAGGAAAATCAGCACACACTGTTGGCTTTGACCTGGGGGGTGATTTTGGCGGAGCTCTGTTTCGTGACTTTTCACTGGGCGGTGGTTTATCAAATCGGCAGCGTAAAGATTCCGGAAATCGCCGTCATCGCCATGATTCTGGGCTATGTCGTCGAGCGGTTTTACAACAGTTTTCGCGTTAACGACGGTGTCATCAAATTCAACGACGTGATTTGGTCGACCCTGTTCGGCGTGATATTTTTGCTGGTGGTTTTAATCTTTTTCAGCGGTCTGTTCAGCATCGGCGGTTTGTAGAAAACTCTGACCAGTGTCGGCAAAACGGCTTTTCAGTGATGCCAGGGTGTCGTTTTCGCCGGCATAATTGCTGAGCAGATCCCAATACGATTCCGGCGACAAATTGAAATTTTCGACGATTCGCGCCGGACAGACCCAATCGTCGCGCAGACCCGCCACGTAATAGGGCAGGCTGGACCAGAAATAATCGCGATAATCCGGCGGATTCAGGTGAATATAGCGCGTCAAATGCAACAGGTATTCCCGGTCGGTCACGCAGGTCGAACGATAACGACTCTCCAATAGCGGACCACGGCATCGATATTTTTTATTATAATACATTGTGTAACTGGTCAACAGCAGCCGCATCAGCGTTGAAATTTGACCAGTATCCGATTGTCGCAGCAACAGGTGAAAATACTCGTCCATCACGCAAAACGCTGCCAGCTCGACTTGACCATGAAAATTCGGATAAGCCATGCCCAATTTGTTGGTTTTTTCGCCCTCGCCGAGATAGCGCTCCAACAGTTCCAGAAAATACGTTTTGTCGGCGTCGTCGGCAAAAATCGCTCGCCCTCCGGCGCCGCGCCCGTAAACATGATAAAAACTGTCGGGGAAATCGTAACGGACGGTGTTTTTGCGCGGCATGGGGGCTCCTTTTGAATTTTCATCATTGTAGCATTTTTTGGGTTAGTATTACAACATACTTTTCTGATATAAGGGTCTGCCCCTTTAATAAATGGTGATTCGTTGAGTAGATATTGGTTTCAACATGTTTTTTCCGTATCGTTTTCTATGCCGCTTCCGATTTCGGAGTGATGTATTCTCTGATTTGAATATAGCGGGCGAGCGCGCGGTTTTTACGCCGCTGATTTGGCTTTGCGCAGACGTCGGTTGCGGACGCCGACCACGATCATGCGCACGGCAATGACGATAATCAGGAGTAATATCACCGCAGCCGTAATCAGCAACCACAGCGGCGCGATCAAAACATAGCTAAAATCACTGTGGGTTTGGTCGAGGAATTTAACTTGATTTTCGACGCGGAACAGACCGACGAACGGCGCCTCTTCCCATTTCTGTTCGAGTTTTCGGCTGGTTTCGGGCAGAATCAGCTTGTCGACGGTATTTTTGTAAATTTCCTTGTCACCCAGCGGCGGTTTGATGGTGACGGTGTGATGCACAGCGAAATCGACGTTGCCGGTGTTTTTGACCACAGACTGGGCGGTGACCGGCGGGGCAAAGAACAGCCAGTTTTGGTCGATCGACGCCAACTCGCCGGTTTCCTGCGTTTCACCCCTGATTTTAGCAAACAGCAGGCTGCCGACGCGGTTGACGGTCTGGATGGCGGTGCCCGTCAATTGCTGTTGCTCCTCGCCGACAACTTCGGCAAACAGCACGGCGTATTGGCTGCCGCCGGGCGCGCTGTCGGGCACAGCGATATGATACGGAACCTCAATCGAGGCGCCCGGTTCGAGGTTTTTGTATTCGGTCTGGTCAAACGATGTCCAGTCCACGATTTGGTTTCGCGTCGATTCCGACCCCTCGTAAATCGGCTCATAATCCAGGTCGGTCACGAAATAATCATTGGTGTAAACTCGGAAGTCAAAGGTATCGGCACCCACATTGGTGACTTTTAATTTGCCGTCGTATTTCTGTCCCTCGTCCAGAGTCAGTTGGTTGGAAACCGGTGACACCTGGATCCAGATTCTTGGTTTAGCCTCGTCATTCTCCGCTGCTGCGACCGTGCTAAAAATCGGCAACATCGCGCTGAACACCAGCGCTGCCCCTAATAATAATCCACGAATTCTATTTTTCATCATTCCTCCTTGTTCTTCCATGCTAATTATCATATCATAAATAAGCGTAAAACAAACGACGTAAAACGTTGTAAAAATTACATGGAAAAAGTATTGTAAAAATAACCGAAATGGGTATATAATAGCGAAGTCATAAAAATAAAATAAAAAAACCACGGATCACAAACAGAGTGGAAAAAGGAGAAAGAAATGACAAAAATATCAAAAATTATCGCTGCGGCGAGCGTCCTCGGCATCGTTGGAGTGGCGGCTTTGCCGGTGGCGGGTTATGCGGCTAGCCCCGACAGTAAAAGCGTGACAGTTAATGTCGACGTCGGTTCGCAATTTTCTCTGGCTTGTGCGTTGCCAGACAATGATGTGACCTTCACTGGTGGTGCCGGTGCGGCGGATACTTCGAGTATGGCTGGTACCTGCACGGTCACCAGTAACAACGGCGCCGGTTATACTTTGGTGGCAAAAAGTACCCAAGCTGGTTCTGGCGCGGCTAATTTAATAGGCACTAATAGCCCGAGTAACATTATCTCGTCAGCGGCTGGTATTCCGACTGCTGGCACAGCTAAGTGGGGCATCAATACGATGACGGCTCAAACCGCGCCGGGTACTGGTGCGGCGGCTGCTTGGTTGGCTGTCCCTCAAGCTAGTGGCGCTGCAATTAGTATTGCCAGCACTAACACAGTTGCTGGGGCGTCCGGTGATACTTATAACTATACCTTTGGTGCGGCCATTGCTGCCACCACTGCGGCCGACAGCTACAGTGACACCGTGCAGTTCACAGCCACTGCTAAATAATCCTAGCTGGCAGAGGACGAATCGATAGCCCTGGTGTTCCCGGGGCTATTTTCTCATTGATGTTTGGAAAGTAGTAATGTATAATAGCTGTTAGTTAATAAAATGGGGTATAACTATGAAGAAAAAATTGTTAGTTAGTATATCAATGGCACTCATGTTGGCGACTGGAATATTTTCTGGGGCTATCGTGCCGAGTGCAGTTGCGCAAGAAGTTTCAGACAGTGAAAAACCACCTACACGAATCGGTATTTCACCAGCGAAGGAAAAAGCAGTGCTAAAACCAGGCGATCATTACAGGGGTTCATTCAAAATTCTCAACACCGGTTCACAGGCGTTTGATTTTGACGTTTATGTCAAACCATATAGCATAAACGGTGATTGTGTTGATAATTACGACGCCGAAAACAGTTTTACTCAAATGTCGCGCTGGGTAAAACTTGACCAATCGTCCTATTTCGGTCTACAACCAGATCATGAACAAATCGTTACTTATTCGGTGGATGTGCCGATGGACGCGCCCGCTGGCGGTCAATACATAGTGATTTTTGTTGAAACGATGGGTGATGATACTGAACAAAGTGGAATGGTCAAAACTTCCCGACGCATCGGGCTGAAATTGTATGGTGATCTAGGTGGTATGACTCGACAAGCTGGTGAAGTCGTTTCTGTTGAGCAATCTCAATTTTATCTCGATCCGCCAACCAGCTCTGTCGGTAAGGTGCGTAACGCCGGTAATATTGAATTTCAGTCAAGACACACTTACAAAGTCGCTTCGCTGTCGGGTAAAGAATTATACACAAATACCACTGAAATTGATGTCTTACCAGATACCTGTCGTGCGGTGACGTCGACATGGGACGCTACCCCAGCGTTCGGGTTGTTTTATGTGACGAACACGATCCACTATATCGATCAGCCCCAGTTTGAAGAAACTAAACTAGTGCTAATAATACCACTGTACGTCTTATTGATTTTTGCCGGTGTGTTGGCTCTGGTCATTTGGGCAGCTATATTAAGGATTCGCAAAAACTCGCGCAAAAATAGGTGACGAATCCAGCGGCGGTTTAGCTGTGACTTGTGATGACTATCGGTCTGTCTGGCGTATCATAGATCGCCGAAGCCAACGCTCCGACTGGTCCGGTCACTACGAGCCAGACATTTGGCGCCAAGATGAACACTAGTTCTCCGCCGGCGACCGGCACATATGGTGCGATTATCACCTTACTGCCGCTGCTAAATAACGGCTTATGCAGGCAATAAACGAAACTCCGCGTTTTCAGCGTGGAGTTTTTATTATTGGCACTCACCTTGCACGAGTGCTGGTTTTGTGCTAAGATATGGATACTATGATGAGTGAACGTCAGGCGAAATTGCTCGCCGCTATCATCGAACAATACGCCGAGATTGCTGCGCCGG
>JAITGI010000032.1 GCA_031280785.1 Candidatus Nomurabacteria bacterium | reverse complement strand
GAGAGAGAGAGAGAGAGAGAGAGTAGGTTTCGCTCTGAAACTCCTGATTATTGTTGATATTTTCATGACCACGTTCCTCCTTTTATTTATTGTTACCATCTACACAACACCTGGTGTCGCGTGTGTTGATTTTAATTATATAGCATTTGCGGAATGGATGCAAGAGCTTTTGCCCGCGCGAATTGGCGATTTCGTAAAAGGCAAATCGCGTCGTGATTTTTGTGATACAATAAATGGGATCATGCTTAAAGAATACGTGCAGAAAAAGATGGAGCGACTGGTGCGGGAATATTTTGCGCGGCATCGTGTGCGATTGATTGTGGTGGTCGGCGGCGCCGGCAAAACCACCACCAAAACCGCCATCGCCACCGTCCTGTCGGAAAAGTTTCGCGTGCGCATGGAGGACGGCAATCATAACACTTGGCTGTCAGTGCCGCCGGCTCTGTTGGGCGTTAAGTATCCGGAGGGCAAAACGCATTCGCCGCTAGCTTGGCATCGCGTGTTTCGCGCCATGCGCGAACGCATCAAACAACCCACCGACGTCGACGTCATCGTCCAGGAGCTCGGCACCGATCATCCTGGCGAAATTGCGCATTTTGGCACGTATCTGCGGGCGGATATTGCGGTGTTGACCTCGGTCGTGCCCGAGCATATGGAATTTTTCGGCACCATGGAGGCGGTAGCGCGCGAGGAATTATCAGTCGGCGAATACAGCAACATTTTGTTCATTAACCGCGACGACGTCGACGCCAAATACGCCGAATTTTTGACGACCGAGCGCATCGACACCTATGGCGTGAACGCCGACGCCGAATACAATTTTGAATACAGCGATTATCGACCGTTGGAAGGTTTCACCGGCAATTTTGTCTCGCCGGAGCTCGGCAAAGTGCCGACCAGCGTCAATTTGCTGGGCGAACATAATCTGCGCGCCGGCGTGGTGGCGGGCGCCATGGGCGTCAAACTCGGCATGAGCGCCGCCGAAATCAGCGCTGGCATCGCCAAGATCCAGTCCGTGCCGGGGCGCATGAACGTGCTGCGCGGCGTGCGCGGCACCACGATAATTGACGATACCTATAATTCGTCGCCGGCTGCTGCCGAGGCTGCCCTGCGCACACTTTACGCTGTCGAGGCGCCGCAACGAATTGCCATTTTGGGCTCGATGAACGAAATGGGCGAAATGTCCGCCGACGCCCACGCCGAAGTCGGTCAGTTTTGCGACCCGACGCTACTGGAATATGTGGTGACGATCGGACGGGACGCCGAACAATACTTGGCGCCCGCCGCTAGATCGGTCGGCAATCGCGTCAAGATTTTTGACAATCCGATCGAAGCCGGCGCTTTCGTCAACAAGGTTATGCAGCCCGGCGCCGTGATCCTGGCGAAAGGCTCGCAAAACGGCGTCTTCGCCGAGGAAGCCGTCAAGATTTTACTGCACTCGACCGCCGACCAGGAAAAACTGGTGCGTCAATCACTGCATTGGATGAATGTTAAACACGACACTTTTCGCAAGGCTTACGACGAGGTTGAGCAGTAATTATCGCGCCGAATTTGCGTTCGGCTCCGCCGGCGCGGGTGTGTCGATGGCTTCGGTCGCCTTGATTTTTTCCATCGCCTTCGCTGGCACGTCGCCCTCGTTGATCAAGTTCCAACCGGTAACGATTTGTTGACTGGCGGAAACGCGCAGGTAGGTGCCGGGTTGGGGTAGGCTGCTGTCGGCAGTGTAAATATACCATTCAACCGACTTCGCTTCGCCTTGGTCGTTGTAGGCGGTTAATTTATATTCCTTGCCCTTGCCCATATCATCGCCGCTGGCGGAATAGATGGTTTCCGGCGTGGCGTCAAAATCCGCTGGCACCACTGTGTAGTAATCCTTGCCGACATAGCGGCTGTCATAGTAGTTTTTGCCGACGATCGCCAGCGCCGCTACGACCACGACCGCAATTACGATTACCATGATTTTTTTCATACCCTAGAACTCCATTTCTTTTTTATTAAATACAACAGCGGACACAACTAGCGCCGCCGCCAGATAAATAGCAAGTCCGATACCGGCGCCCAGCACCGAGCCGTCGCCGCCCGCCAGCGCCGTATACAATTGGCTGGCGAGGTTCGACGCCAAATACGAAGTGGCGTTCGGCAAAAAATCATTCACGAAATCCGCGCCCAGCAGCAGCCCGAGCAGCTGCCCAACCACGCCAAACGCCAGCACCACATAGGTCACGATCGACGCCGCGCTGCGCTGTATGCCGTAAACCACCACCGCGCCAAGCGCCATAAACACCACGCTGAGCAGATAATATTTCAGCAGCGACAGATAAATCGCGCCCAGCGTCTCGCCCGAGGCGGGGAAGCCCAACACTGCATAAAACACATACGACAACAGCGGCACCAAGCCGAAAATCAATGCCGTGAGCAGCAACGCCAAAACCAACTTGGCGATGACGATTTTGACCTTGCTAAGCCCGAACCCGACCAAAGTCGACAAGTTTTTCGACCCCAAATCGTCGGTATAAATCGCCGCGAACAACACCCCGCCCACCACCGGCGGCAGCAAAATGAAAAAGCTAGCGTCGCCCAGGATCGATTCGGCGCCGAGACTGCCCGAGCGCATAACAGCCACCAGCAAATAACCCAGCGCGGCGAGGGCGAGAAAGACGAATAAACTCTTTTTCCGGCTGAGGCGATAGATTTCGGCGCGCAAATAATTAATCATTGTGACCCCCGACCAGCTTCATAAAATATTCCTCCAGCGTCATTTCCTGCCGCTGCAAACGATACAATTCCAGCCCGCCGCCGACCAAGGTCTTGGCGATTTGCTGCGGCTGGTCGAGATGGCTTTTCAGGAAAAGTTGATTGTCGCTGACCTCGGCGCTGATGTTCAGTTTGGTTTTCAGCAATTTCTGCGCCCGCGCCACATCGTTGACTTCGATGATCAGCGATTTTTTGGTCTGCTCGTGCAAATCCTTGTGCGTGATATCGCGCACCAACACGCCGGCTTCGATAAAACCAAAACGCGTCGCCACCAGATCCAGCTCGCTGAGGATATGCGACGATACGATAAAAGTCGTGCCGGTTTCGCGGTTGGTGTTTTTGATGACAGCCCGCATATCGGCGATACCCTCGGGGTCGAGCCCGTTAATCGGCTCATCCAGCACCACGATGGGCGGACTGCCCAGCAGCGCGCCGGCGATACCCAGCCGCTGTTTCATACCCAGCGAAAAAGCTTTGAAAGGTTTTTTGACACCGTGTAATCCGACCAGTTTCAGCAGTCGCTCGACTTCGCCGGATTTTCTGACACCCTTAACCCGCGCCAGATATTCCAGATTCTGCCTCGGGTCGAGATAGGGAAAAAACGACGGATTTATCATAAAACCGATTTGGCGGCGCGCGCTGTTCAGACCATTTTTCGCGCCATTGATCTCGACCGCGCCGGCCGTGATTTTTGCCAAGCCCATCACACATTTAAACAGCGTGGTCTTACCCGCGCCGTTACGCCCGATCAGCCCATAAATATCGCCCTCGCGAATTTCCAACGACACGCTATCAAGCGCCAGGAAATCCTTGTATTTCTTGGTCAAGCTATGCGTCATTAAAACTGTCTTTGACATAAGCTTATTGTAGCATATTTGGTCAAGGGCGAAAAACGCCGCAAGGGCCGTCCGCCACCCGCTTAAAAGCTATAAGAGAAATCATCTCAAACGAAACAGTATAGATCCTGCAAGAATCAAGCAGGCTGAAGACTAAAACAAAACAAGACCCCTTCGGATCTCGTCTTGATATAGGATGCTCCTTTCGCCAGCGACCAGCACTTGCGCGGCCTTCCTAATACATATTGTAGCACGGGCTGCTATTTTATGTCAATGATTTGTTTGTGCTTTGTAATCACGATCAGCTTTTTGATGCTTTTGTTGATTGTTGAATATTTTTGGCAATAACGTATAATTTTATCGTCTGGAATATCAGTATTGAAAGTGCCGATTATAATATTTTGCGATTGTTTTAGCGCGCCGCTGATATTACGGCGTATTTTGTCCATTTTGCCGCTCGTTGGACATTTTATCTCCCAACTTTTCCCGTCCATTTTGACGTCAGGAGTGTGGACTTTATAACGAGTGCTTGGGGCGATAAACTCAATATCTTTGCCCTTGCCGGCGAACAGATCGGCAATAATTTGTTCAGAGAGCTCAGGGAATGCGCCTATTTGTTTTGTGATTTTCCTTTTGACATAGCAATTATTATAACAATTTTTTTAAGATAAAAATTCGCCGCCAATCATTTATGGCGGAAACTCCAAACAGAACTAAATGAGCGATAAAACTACTAAACATAGTCCGGCTTTTATTTCCGCCGTCTTTTCAAATTGTCTCTGGTGCGCTCGAGAAGATTTGAACTTCCACGACCTAAGCGGTCACTAGCCCCTCAAGCTAGCGCGTCTACCAATTCCGCCACGAGCGCTCGAATCTCGTGAACATTATACCAGACATCGCCCGCCAACACACAAATTTGACCAAAACTGAATAATTTGTGATATAATAGTCGCGCACAAGAGTATCTTAGAGAAAAAGCCTCGCTTCGTATTTAGGTTACAGGTCGATAGTGCGCTAAATATGAAGGAAAAAATATAGTGAAGAAAATTTTTGTAGGCAGTTTGTCGTGGGACACCCGCGACGAGGGTTTGCGCGAGTTTTTTGCCCAATTTGGTGAAGTCGCCAGCGCCAGCGTCGTCATGGAACGCGACAATCCGAACCGCAGCCGCGGCTTTGGTTTCGTCGAATTTGAAAACGACGCCGACGCCGACCGCGCTATCGCCGAAGCCGATGGCCAGGAGCTCGACGGTCGCAAGATCACCGTCAGCGAAAGCACCGGCAACGGCCGTCGCGATTCTGGCAATGATCGTCGCCAATTTGGTCGCCGACGCGACCAGGACCAAGACGACTCGTTCGCCCGCGCCGCCTAAGGACGCTTCTACGGGTCCATCGACCCGTTCGCAAAATCCGCCAATATTGGCGGATTTTGTCGTTATTTTCACAACACTGACAGAGTAGGGTAGACACGCTATATATAGCGTATAACCCCCACATATAGCGTTTTCAGTTCGATATGTTGTATTTTTTACAATTTAAAAATAGGGTAGAGAAGTAAGATTTAAAAACCAAATCGTATCAAACTTAAATAGCTAGTCCTCACCATTTCCCCGCGTAAATTTTTAGGCGCCGACTTTGTCTTTTTTGGCGCCGCGCCGAGCATTGCGTTCAATATATTCGATAATCGGCGTGGCAACATCGCGATTCGTGACCTTTTCGATACCGAAACCGGGGCTGGCGTTGACTTCCAGTACCAGCGGTCCGCGCTCTGAGCGCATAATGTCGACGCCGGCGACGGCCAGCCCCAGCGATTTGGCGGCTTTGATGGCAATTTTGCGTTCCTCGTCGGTCAGTTTGATAGCCGTGCCTTCGCCACCTTTGTGTAGATTCGAACGAAAATCGTCGTCCAGGCTCTGGCGTTTCATGCTGGCGATAACTCGTCCGCCGACTACGAAAACGCGAATATCGGTGCCGGCGCTCTCGGCGATATATTCCTGCAACAAGACGTTGGTGCCGTCGTCGTTATAGAGATAAAAAGCCTGCAACGCCGACTTGGCGGCCTTTTTGGTATCAGCCAAAACCACGCCGTTGCCGTGCGTGCTGCGACCGAGTTTAATCACCACCGGCGTGCCGCCGATCTGGTCGAGCATGCCATCGATATCAGTCGAATTACGCGAAAAAACTGTCTTGGGAATGTCAACGTGACGCGCCAAAATCTGCGTGGCGCGCAATTTGTCGCGGCTGCGGGCGATGGCGATGGCGCTGGATGTTGTAAAAATTCCCTCGCGCTCCAACTGGCGCACGATCGCCGTGCCGTAACGCGTCATGTAATTTGCGATGCGCGGAATAATCGCGTCGTAAGTCTTGATGTCGATCTCGCGACCTTTGTAAATAACCTTGGGATCCTTGTTCTCGACCGAAACGAAACAGTTTTTATATTTGATCACGTTGACTTCGTGACCACGACTCTCGGCGACTTGTTTCAGCCGTTTGGTCGAATAATTTGCGTTGCCGTTTGATAGGATTGCGATTTTCATTTCTTTGTTCTCCTGTCTATATTTTTAACATATTTTTGATGGAATACATAGGGGTTTTCAGTTAGAGCGCGATTAAGACCCCTAATTGTCCGATCCGTTGGATTTGTCTTTCTGTTCAATTTGACTACTCGTTTGTCAACATCTACAAAAAATTTCCCGCTAATAGTTCGCCGACCAATTAGGATCGGAAAACTACTATTTGAACGATCCGACAAGTTGAATAGCGCCCTGATCTTTTTCCCGCCGAGCGCGACAGTGAAGTGAGTGCTATAACGCAGCTGAGAATGCCCAGTGGAATTACGAACACTGGTTACTTTGAAATTAGTCCGTTTCACAACTTTTCCTGAATAATATCTCGAACCTTCGCCAAAGAGCCGAAATTTCAAAACGCCGTCGCGGTCAATGCGAACATGGCTAGCCCAAATCGAGCTTGAATCTGCACCAGTATCAATTTTAGCGGGTATGCCTTTGCGGTCCAGAATATCAACGCGCTCAGTCTGACCTATCGGACTCTTTTCATTGGCACATACATGTGTAGCATGTTTCATCATCTCTGAGAAAATTAGCTTCGATACGTTTCTCGGCCGACCCACCGATGGAAATTCGTGCATTCTCAGCCCAGGCGCAGGATTCACTTCGATCACAAAGCTATTTTCTGCGTTTCCATGCTCGACATCGGTTGTCATGATATCGACTCCGGCAATTCCTAAAAAACAGCTCTCCGCCGCCCGAACAGCAATAGCCTTCAGCTGTTTGCTGACACGATCAGTGTAGTCCTCGGCAATACCGCCCCGGCTGAGATTAGATGTCTTTAATACTTCGACTTCTTCGCCCCGAGCAGGTATATATCGCAGACTTTTTTTTCCATTTGCATCTGCAACATCGTCTATATTTATTTTCGTCAGCGCCGACTTGTGTTTATCGCCTCGTCGCGGATCTTCGTTTAGCAGTTCAATAAGCTCCAGCACGGTTTTTTCGCCGTCACCCACCACGTATGGCGGTCGACGATAAGCCACTGCGATTACCTTGCCAGCTAACACTAAAAATCGATACTCCCTACCAACAACTTGCTTCTGGATCAGGGCGCCCCGGCTACGACCGGTTTTGGCTGCTTTTTTGACGGCACGCATGACCTGCCTAGTTGTCGAGAGACCGACCGTAATTCCATCTCCATGATTAGCATCAATTGGCTTCACGACGACTACCCCGAATTTACGCAGGATATCTTGTATCTCTTTTTTTCCGACGTTACCCGGCACCCAAACAGTAGGCGGTGTTGGAATCCGATTTTTTTCAAACAGCCCAAATGTTAAATATTTATTTTCACTGGCAAAATAGCCATAAATCGGCGTCAGCGTAGTATAATCACTCTTAAAGAACATCTCGCGATCATTTTTGGAACAATGTATTATACCACTATTAAGACCCGTCGCGTCCTGGATTGTATGCTCTACTGCCCAACCGTGTTTCAGCGCTTCCGCGACCAACAGCCTAGTGGTAATATTGAGGTCTGCTGCATCGCTATCCTTGATTATTCTGTAAGTGTTCATCCCAATACCCCCAGTTGTTTTTCGATAAATTGCGCGAACTTTTCGTAAAAAAATTTCACCTCACCATTTTCGTCCTGAAACAGCGCCGGAAATCCTGGTCGATCGTTCATCTCGATGAACCACCATTTTGTCCCGTCAAACATAAAATCCAACGAATAAAAACTGTCGCCATATTTTTCCAGTTTAGCTATCAATTTTTGCGCAGTGTTTAGCAGAGCTGCATCAAGGTCTTCCGGGCTTGCGAATTTTATCTCGCCGCCCTGTGATGTATTAGAGAGAAAACTGCCAGGTTTTGGTTGACGAACGGAAGACAATACGACTTCGCCGCCGACAACATAGAGTCTCAGGTCATGCCTGCCATCAGCCAAGTTAGCAACGCCAGGGCTCGATTCTATGAACTCCTGCGCAATCACCGGAAACTCCGTCACAGTAATGTTTTCTTTGTTTCCGACGACAACACCCCTGCCGCCATTTTTACCAAGCGGTTTCACAACTATAATCTGACTAGGCAAAAGCTGAAGTTTTTCTGCTAAATTATCGTGTTTTGTAATCAGCACTGTCTTTGGAATAAAATCGTAAAAAACATGGCTCTGGGTGTATTTGTTGCGACCAAGCCGCGCCAATTCGTGACAATTGAAAAAATGTAGATAGCCATCGTCGTAATCTATGTGCCCCTTGTCGAAAATCAAATCAGGCTTAATGGTTTTCGTTACCTCACGATAAGCACCTGCGGTATACTGATCGATTTGCCAATACGAGCTATACTCTCCGAGCCCGAGATAACTATCCTTCCCGCACAGATACACAAGTGCTATATTTCTTGCAAGCAGGGTTTTCTCTAGGTCAGTTGCACACTCCCTAAACTGCCTGTCTGCCGGTTTTGGATAGAGATAGCCGTCCCCATTAGGCAGCCGACCATAATAAATTCCCAGTGTTTTCATTTTTCCTTTCATATACTGATATTATATCACACTTTATTGAAAAAAGCAATATTACGCACCTACTCCGGCGCGGGCGGCAAAGCCAGCGGTAATTTCGGCAGATAGCGATCTAAGATCCTTGATTCGATATATTCTTTTTGCGCCGGGTCGATCGGGTCGAACTTGGCGGCGTTGGCAAAGGACATAATTGTGTCGATGTCTTTGCCGGCTTCCAACCCCTGTTTGACAAATTCCAACGCCGGCACTAGACCGCCGAAATACGAAATATCTTTTGTAAATACTCCGCTGACCTCATCGCTGCCCGGCGTGCCGCGAAACAGACGGTTCGCGGCATTATACGCCATCGTAATATCTTTGTCGGTAATTTCTTTGCCCTTTGCGCGATTGCGATCCAGTTTGCGCTCGATCAGCTCTTGTCTGGTGTGCTTTTCCCCGTCCAAGTCGCCCAAAACCCACGCGATGTCTGCGTAATTATTCATACTGGTTGTTGGAGTTTTGCCGGTCATAGCGATTTGGAACGTCATAGCGAAGCCTTCCTCAAGGCTAATATATCGCGGCAAAGCTGAGTTAACGCCCAGATCTTCGCCGTTGACCGCCGTAGCGGCGTGGCGCAAAACCTCGTGCGCAAATGATCCCATCAGACTTTTCGGTTCGGCTGACTGACGTTTTTCACCTATAAAAATAGTCTTTTTGGCACTTTCACAGGACAAAACTGTTGCATCAGGCTTGAACTCAATTTTCCATTCGCTCCAACGCGGATCGTTTTCTTTAAGCTTGTTTAACCCCATAGAAAACGCATCGAATATCTCCGACGGCGGCAATTTATCAGTTTTTTCATTCAAACCCATAGCGTCGAATACGTCGCCATATTTACCCATCAGCCAATCCTTTACCGCCGCGAGCGTCGGATTATATCTCTCCATCAACTGTTCGCTCCCGCCCATCTCAATAATCTTGGCCACGTCAGGATCAGGTCTGCCATAGATTTTAATACTTTGCTCGGTAAAAGCGTCCGCCCACTGTTGCCGCTCAGCAATGGAGCGCGACTCGTCCTGGGAATTGTGTGCCAACAGATACAAATAATCAACATCGGCGTTGTAGCGGACTTTCTCGGCTTCCATCGCATCGGTCGCCTCGCCCTCCCAGCCAGGAAAATCCCACTCACGACCGACTAAGGTGTTGATTCGTCCTTCCAACACCGATGCGTCAGATTTCAAGCTATCGGTATATTTTGTCTCAGGAGTTGGGTTGACAGTCGTGTAGGCATTATCGTCGACCGGCTCAGCTAGAAATTGCTCTTTTTTTGTTTGTTTTTCCATATTCTTTAATTATATCACTTCTCACGATAAAATACAAGTTTTTACCGTCAGCTCTGTCCGAAAAGACTACGTTTTTTGTTGTCCTTGAACTCTTGCAGCAAATCCCGCTGCTTACGGCTGAGACCGGTCGGCGTTTCCACGCGGACCGTGACGATTTGGGCGCCGCGGCCGCCGCCGCGTAGGTGCGGTACGCCGTGACCAGACAGTTTGAAATCAGTGCCGGATTGTGTGCCGGCGGGGACCTTGATGATTAGCGTTCCGTCGACGGTTTCGACTTCCAGCTCCGCGCCCAACGCTGCGTCGATCATCGAAACTCGCTCCTCGGACAATATCAAATCGCCTTCGCGCGTGAATTTTTTGTGCGGTTTGACGTGAATCAAGACATATAAATCGCCGTTTTCGCCGCCGGCAATAGCCTCGCCGCGACCGCTCAAACGAATCGCCGAGCCTTCGTCCACGCCGGCGGGGACTTTGACTTTGATGTCCTGCTTGGCGCGCACGATGCCGTCGCCGCCGCAAACCGTGCATTTTTTGTCCGGCACTTTGCCGCGTCCGCGACAGGTGTGGCAAGTTTGGGCCTGTTGGATGGCGCCAAACAGCGTGTTGACGACCTTGACTTCCTGTCCCGAGCCGTGGCAAGTCGGGCATTCCTTTTGATCGAATCCCGGTTCCGCGCCACTGCCGTGGCAATGCGAACATTTTTCGTCCAGGTTTAGGGCAACTTTGACCTCCGTGCCGAAAATGGCATCCTCGAAACTCAGCGTGACGGACGTCTCGACGTCGCGCCCACGCCCGGGCTGTCGTCGGCGATTGCCACCGCCGCCAAAGCCGAACATCCCGCCCAAAATATCGCCCAGGTCGCCAAAATCGCCGTTGCCAAAGTCGAAATGCACATTCTGCCCCGCGCCGCCGAACCCGCCAAACGGGTTGCCGCCCGCGCCGCCGCCGCTAGCACCGCCCACCCCAGCGTGGCCGAACTGGTCGTAACGCTGGCGTTTTTGCTTGTCTTTTAGCACCTCGTAGGCTTCGCCCACCTCCTTGAACTTAGCCTCGTCGCCGCCCTCTTTGTCGGGATGGTATTTGACGGCTGCCTTGCGAAAAGCCTTTTTGATTTCGTCGTCGGACGCGTTTTTGTTCACGCCCAGGACCTCGTAATAATCACGTTTTGACATATCCCAATTATATCACGTTCTGGCACTCAAATGCAACGAGTGCCAGAGTCGCCTCACCTTTTTACGTCGCAAAATGGGGGATTGACGACGTTAAGCGGATCAACTGGTGGGTTAGCGTTGATGGATTGTGCACTAGGACAAGTATTGAAGTCTACTGGGGGTATTGGGACTGATACTTGGGGGTGTGCGGGGGATAATGATACGAGACCGGCAGCTGCGTGCAATGCGGATAACCAGTTCTTACAGTGGGATGGTAGCGCGTATGGGTGCAAAGAGGTGGCGGGAGTGCCGGTGGGTGGGTGTAGCGTCACTGGACGAAATAATTGGGCAGTTGAAGGTTTAGTCACTTCAAGATTCGGACCTGTGAAAAGCTTGAATCTTAATGTCAGACTTACAATTGGCTCTCCAACGTATGCAACCTATAACACCATTGTTGCATTTATCGATACTGTGGAATGCCGTCCGTCGAGCATTTCTTTTATGGATTTATCTGTTTATGGCGGAATAGTCAGAATTCTGGCAACCGGAGCAATAGTAATTACCAATGATTATGGTAATGCGACACAACCACCAGCGCCAAATTTCCACATTGATGCTACTTATTTCTAAGGAAGACAAAACACGCCTACCGAATAGAAAAACGATCTTGTATATCGCCGAGGTATCCTTCTGGCGTAAAGTGATCTATCCATATTACAACACACATATGAATTGAATAACAGTTAGGCAAGTTCCGGATGCAGGCATACTTTTATTCAGGTTATATTGGCTCATCCCTGCATCAAGAGTTGCATCTAGGATTGTTATAGCCCATCCATACCCTTCAATGTCGCCACCCTCTTTTGGGACTGTAATCATTGCGCCCGAATTGTTTTTTAAGCGGAATGACGATCTATACCATGATTCACCGTTTTGAAAACCACATGCACTATCGTTTGGCACAAAATTTACAGATACACTTCCTTCGATTCTACTACCAGAAAACAATGAATATACTGGTTTATAGAATGACCTCTCGAAGCAAAAAGCCAACGTGGTGCCATTATTAAAAGTTATCTGGGAATTAACAAGACCAATAGGTATTACGCGTCTCCTCACGACTTCTTCACACCCAAACACCTTATTTACATTATTCCACGTCAAACGTGAACCGCCCGAGCATTCACTCCCCGGTTTTGTATCATCATCCCCCGCACACCCCCATCTATCGGT
>JAITGI010000050.1 GCA_031280785.1 Candidatus Nomurabacteria bacterium | reverse complement strand
ACCGAATTCGAAGCCGAGGTTTATATCCTCAGCAAAGAAGAAGGCGGCCGTCACACGCCGTTCACCAAGGGCTACAAACCGCAATTTTACTTCCGCACGACTGATGTCACCGGCGAAGTCGAATTGCCAGCCGACAAAGAAATGGTGATGCCGGGCGACACCGTGACCTTCAAGGTCAAGTTGCAAGCCCCGATCGCTATGGAACAGGGTCTGAACCTCGCTATTCGCGAAGGCGGTCGCACCGTCGGCGCGGGTGTCGTGACCAAGATTATTAAATAATCTAGACAGAGACTGACCGCTCTAAATCAAAAACCGCTTGTATTCAGGCGGTTTTTGTGTCATATCTGTCACGTCATTGCGAGGAGATATGTCCTTCGCATCATTGCGAGGAGCGAAGTGACGAAGCAATCCACCGACCAAATCGCATAGATTACTTCGTCGCCTAGCGGCTCCTCGCAATGACAGGCGCGCGGCGTCATTGCGAGCGCAGCGAAGCAATCTATGCGACTCCACTCTGTCATTGCGAGCGCAAACGAAGCAATCCATAAATCCGACCATTATAGTGAATGTTTATATTTCGGGCGCGATATAGTATAATGAAACAATGGACGAAGAAATTATTATCAGTCCGCTGGCGAACCTATACGAGAATAAAACACATTCTCGGAAAAAATTTTACGACGAGCAGTTTTCGCCGAAGGGCGATGGGTTAAAGCCTCCGGAGTTAGCTGTCCATATTGCATCAGTTTTGCTTGTCGGCATAGACGGCAGTATCGTCCTGCAAAAGCGCTCCTCTGGTAAGCGCCACAATCCATCACTCATCGACAAAACCCTGGGTGGTCATATCAGGCACGGCGATAGCGTGAACTATACCGTGATGGTCGAGACAATCCAGGAGCTCTCGGTGCCGTCAGTAGTTTTAGATGATGCAGCCGAATTACGCAAGACGCTGGAACTTCTGAGATCTCATATTGAAACCATTGCAATGATTTACAAGAAGACAACCCGACCGTGGCAGCTGGACAAGATTGTTGACGGTCAGGTTTATCACATTAATAACGTGGTCCACCTCTATTTTGGCGTCTATGGCGGACGTATGCGCCCGGCCGATTGCGAGGCTTCTGGCATACTGTATTATGATTCGCTAAAACAGCTCGAAGAAGAAATCGCCTCTAATCCCGATATTTTTACCGATGATTTACGAAAACTTTGTGCGGAATACCACGATGATATTTTAGAATTCCAGAAAATGGTTCAAGCAACGGTCAGCGAGCCGGATGCACGTTTGCAAAATCCGAAATAATCTGCTAAAATGTCCCAGAATAAATTTTAATCATGCTGGTAACTTGGAAAAGATTGCAGCGTCCTCAGTCGTTAGGTCAAACGGCAAAAGGAGAGAAAATGGCAGACGCCAAAAAACCCCAGACTATCAACACTAACGACGGACCGCGCATTCGGATTCGGCTGAAAGCCTATGATCACAAAGTCATCGACAGTGCCGCCAAACAGATCGTCGACACAGCGATTCGCACGGGCTCAGAGGTCGTCGGACCGGTGCCGTTGCCGATTAAACGTTCGACATTCACAGTGGTGAAAAGCCCACACGTTTACAAAAAAGGCGGCGAAGCTTTCGAGATGCGCGTTCACAAGCGGCTGATCGATATCGTCGGCGCCACGCCGAAAACTATCGACTCGTTGCAGAACCTGTCGTTGCCCGCTGGTGTTGATGTTGAAATTAAAATGTAAAAACCCCTTTACATCGCTTGTAATCTCTGCTAAAATAGTGGTATAACAATTCAAAATTCAGGTTTGAAATCAAGTCTGACCTCTGGTTGGAAACTGATTTTCACCTGGAATTTTGACTGTAATTTATATAATAATAAAGTAAAGGGAGAGTATGAAAACTCTAATCGGTACCAAAATTGGTATGACCCAGATCATCAGTGCGGATGGCGTGGCAGTTCCTGTGACGCTGATTTCGGCTGGCCCTTGCACCATCACTCAGGTAAAGTCGCCCGAAACGGACGGCTACACGGCGGTGCAAATCGGTTATGGTCGGGGTAAGAACCTGAGCAATGCCGTCGCGGGACACGTCAAACCCGCCAAAATTAGCCCAAAAGTCATTCGCGAAGTGCGCGTGGACGACCTTGGCGAGATGAAAATCGGCGACGAAATTACCGCTGATATTTTTGCGCTAAATGACGCGGTTGATGTCACCGGCACCAGCAAAGGCAAAGGCTGGGCAGGCACGATCAAACGCCACAATTTTATGCGCCACCGCAAGACGCACGGCGGCAAGGGCAACACTCGCAAAGTCGGCTCGATCGGCAGTATGTATCCGCAAAAAGTCCTGAAAGGCAAAAAAATGGCCGGTCAAATGGGCTACGAACAGGTGACGGTCAAGAATTTGACGGTCGCCTATATTGATGTGGAAAACAATCTGGTCGGTGTCAAGGGCGCTGTGCCAGGTCCGAAAAAAGGTATCGTCGTTGTGAAAGGAGCGAAATAATGGCTGAACAAACTACTCCCAAACTGGACAAAACGATTTTTGATGTTGAAGTTAAAAATCACGAACTGCTGAAACTGGCGTATGAAAGTTATCTGGCGGAAGGTCGCCAGGTCGGCGCCAAGACGCTGCGGCGCGGCGAAGTGCGCGGCGGCGGCAAGAAGCCGTGGCGGCAAAAAGGCACAGGTCGGGCGCGTTTTGGCAGTAGTCGCAACCCGATTTGGCGCGGCGGCGGCGTGGTTTTCGGCCCGCTGGGCAACGAAAATTATACCAAGAAGATTGCGAAAAACAGCAAGCGTGTGGCTCTGCGTCAGGCACTGACGCTTGCGAACAAGGCGAAGAAAATCTTGGTCGCCGATTTCAAATTCGACGGCAAAACGAAAACCGCCGTCAAGTTCCTGTCAGCGCAAAAAATCGCCGAAAAGCGCCGAGTTTTGCTGGTGGTTGACGAAAAAACCGACGCGATTTTGCGCAGCACCAACAATTTGCCGAACGTGGAAGTCCTGAGCGCCAAATATTTGACTGTCTATCACATTTTGAACGCCGACGCGATTGTCGTCGCGCCGCAAGCGCTGGCGATTGTCAATGACTGGCTGAAAGGAGAAAAATAATGTTAATCACTCCACGAGTTTCCGAAAAAAGTTACAAATCGGCCGCCGACAACGTCTATGTCTTTGACGTGCCACTCAGTGCCAACAAATACCAAGTCGCGGCGGCGATTGAGGCCGAAAACGACGGCGTGAAAGTCCGCGACGTGCGCCTCGTCGTCGTCAAGGGCAAGCCGAAATCTGTCAACCGCGGCAAGCGCGCCCGCCCGACCACGACCACGCGCAAAGATTTCAAAAAAGCCTATGTCACGCTGGCGGACGGCAAAATTGAGATCGCCGCTTTTTCCGAAATTGACAACCAGATGAAAGCCGAGGCCGCCAAAGACGTCACTGCGAGCGACGCGAAGCAGTCCAGTAAAGACCGCTTGGATCGCCGCGCCGAAGAATCGGCTCGCGATGACAAAGGCGGCGCCGAAACCAAAAAAGCCGGCCTATTCGCGCGTAAACGCACCGGCAGGAGAGGAGATAAATAATGCCAATCAAATCCTACAAACCAACCACACCGTCGCGGCGCAAGATGACCACGCAGGACTTTGACGCGGTAACCACCAAGACTTCGGTCAAATCGCTGTTAATCAGCAAAAAGCAAAAATCTGGTCGCAACAACAGCGGTCGGATCACGGTGCGTCACCGCGGCGGCGGCGCGAAACGTTTTATTCGGAAAATCAATTTTGCCTTGCCGGAGGGTTTTGTCGGCCGCGTGGAACACATTGAATACGACCCCGGTCGCACGGCGCGAATTGCGCGGGTCAAGGAAGCGAATGGAACGTTGCATTACGTTCTGGCGGGCAACGGAATGAAAGTCGGTCAAGAAATCAAATCCGGCAAAGTCGAAGT
>JAITGI010000035.1 GCA_031280785.1 Candidatus Nomurabacteria bacterium | reverse complement strand
AAAGTGGGGGTATCGTAATGTCATTGCGAGCGCTCCTTCCGTCATTGCGAGCGTTAGCGCGGCAATCCAGAACGGTTAGTTAGTCGCATGGATTGCTTCGCCTATCGGCTCGCGGTGACAATGCTAATCCGCCGCCAAACGCACAACATAACGCCGACTCATGTCGGGCGCGCAGGAGATCAACGTCAGCTCGCGCCCGTCCGGCTGGCGTGGGTCGAGGACGGACAGATCGCTCGGCTCGATGATCACGCTGTCGAATATTTTATATTCTACCGTCACGCCGTCGCCATCAGTAATTTTCACAACATCTCCGAAGGATAATTTATCCAAGTCTGTGAAAAATAGCCCCGGACTGTTCGTGCGGTGCCCCAGCAACACAGTATTGCCCGACCGATTTAACCCCTCGCCGCTGTAATGGGCGATCGATATATTAAGCGAATCGTCACCATGATAAGCGATAATCGGATATCGCAGATTCAGTTTTTCGATCTCGACCAGACCGATGATTTTATTACCGTTAATCGTCGTCTCCCCGCCCGACGATTGTTGAACATATTGTTCAATTGCGCTCGACAAATATTGATTAGTATATTCCGCGCGCTTTACGTTCCAAATTAAATATGTCACGAGTGCCGTCAAACTGACAGCCGCCAGCAGCGTGAAAAAGGTCAGCCAGCGTCGCTTGCCGTCCACCTGCCAGCGCCGTAACAGATAAATCGCCAACCCGACAAAAACCACCGCCACGCCGGGCAGGATTGCGACCCGCCAGACACCGCCGGGACGCGCCAACTCTTGCATATATTGTGCCGTCAGGTTGCTGTGAAAAACCTCGTGACCGATAAAATTTTCAGCCGTGATGATTTGCGCGTCCTCCTTGTCGTTGAAATCGCCCTTGGTGACAAAGCCAGTCTCGACGGTGCGCACCACGCGGTGAAATGCCATTTTGCCATCCAGAGCTTCGGCGTGAAAGGCGATCGCATCGCCGACTTTGACGTTTTCGAAACCGCCCTTTTTTATGACTACGAACGAATTCGTCATGTATTGCGTTTCCATCGAGCCGGTAGCGATCAGGAATGGTTTATAGTCGAACAGATACAGATCGTCGCTGCGATGACCAGCCAGCACGAACAATGCCGTCACGGTAGCCAGGAAAATCAACGCAGCGACCAGGAAAATATTGCTAACAACGCGGCGGGCTCTGCGCATGAGTCTCCCCTGGTTTTTTACCGTCGCGGCGCCTATCGCGCCATACCAAAATAGCAAAAATCGTCAAGCCGATCAGGCTCAGGGTTGTAATTATCAGTAATAAGTAGAAAAAAGTTTGACTCTCGCCGGTGTTCGGCAGTAGCGGCAGCGTTGACGCGTCGCTGTTGCCGGGCTGTAATGGTGTGTCTTCGCAAGTCGTGCTTGTGCTGGGATGAAATTTAAAGAATAATTTGAATTGCATCCCTTGGACGGCGTTACCGACCATTTTGTCTAGTTTCATGGCAATTATTAAATCATCGGTGGAGTTGGGCGGCACACAGAGGAGCCCTTGCCGAGTCAGATCCGGCGAATTATATTTCCCGGAGGCGAGATTATTATTGCCGTCATAGAACGAAAAATCCATCGCGTCGAGCAGAGCCAGATCGCTGGTCGGATCGCGTTCGATACTGTCGATGCGCACGCCAAGCCATTCGTTCATGCGGTTGACAATCGTCACGCCATGGCGCGCGCTGTAACCCGGGCTAATGCCGCGCTCGTCGAATGTCAGCGGCTGGTTATGACTAATTTTATTACCATCGACTGTTATAATATGATTTGTCGCATAGGTATTTTGATAGTTACAAACTACCACTGTGATAATCATCGCCACGCATAAACCTAACCACTTTATCATACAGATAGTATAACAAAAAACAGACTACTTGTGTAGCCTGTTTTTAATGCGGACAATTTGTCCGATAGCCCTAGAACGGCACTGCTTGCGACCAGCGACTGTCGTTCGTGGTCATGGCTGGCGTGCTGTTGTTGCGATACTGCAACGCCTCGGTTTTGGCAGTAAAATTCAGCGGTTTGCCCTGGGCAGGGTTAAGCGCTTCCTTGGCGAAATAAATCGTCATTGTGGCGTTAATACTGTTGACGCCAACCGGTGTCGAGGCAGTTTCAACCTCGGCGCCCGTGCCCGTCCCGTTCAGGACGCTGACATCGGAGGCAAAAATATTGGTGGTATTGATAGCCGCCGCGCCGGTCGCGCCGCTGCCGCCGGCGACGTAATCAGCCCGAGCTTTGAGCGCGGTATCGCTCAGCGCCATCAGCGTAGGCTGCGATACTGACCCCTTGAAAACATAGATATACGGAGCGATTTCCACGCCTGCTGTTGTGAATTGCAAGGCGCTGCGCACCCACGCGCTCTTGTTGCCATTTGGGGTGATCGTGGCGCCGACCTCGACGACGTCGCCCGGATTCAGGTTGGTTATCGCCGTGCTGACCGGGGTTGCCGTGCCGCCGTTAATTTTATAGGTATACGAGCCGTTCAGACGCAGCGTGCCCGCCGTCGCCTGACCAGTTCCGGTAATAGCGTCGCTGAAAAATGCAAACGCCGTGCCGATAATAATCGCCACGCCGACGAACAGCGCCACGACGCCGATCAGCCCCTTACGATTGCGACGATCGTCGTCTTTTTTATTATTGGGTTGAGACATATTTTCTCCTTTTTATTGAATTATTTGCGCGTTATTGCACATATTGTCATTTTACAACTATCTATCATTTCTTTGCAAGAGTTTTTCCACAGGTTTATTATACATAGTGTCTATTTTACATACCATTCCGATAAAACTCGTGAATAAAGTAAACCGACCTCTCCATAGCCTATGATGATCCGCGGGTATGTAACAATCAATCCCGAGTAACTTTTGGCTTGGGGAAAATGATTCGTTTGACGCGGTCGATGACGGGCGTGGCTTCGCTCAGGCTTAAAATTTGTGACATGACGACATAGGCTACGACGCTGACAATGCCGATCGCCAATAGCTGCGGCAAAACCATCAAAATATTTTGATCATCAAAACGGATCCCGACCAACTGCACCATCAGCCAAGTCACAATGCTGGTCACTGCGGTCGCCAGCAACATTTTCAAAACCACCAGCCCAAATTCGCGGTCGAACAATTTTGGAATGCGCCGCGCCATGACAATAAACAGCGCTGCGATTTCCAACGCCGCCCAAATTACTTGCGCCCACGCCAAGCCAAATGCTCCCAAATTCAGCCCAAACACAAACCAAATCGCACATGCCACCGCCACGATGATCGAGCCCAGCGAGATTATCATCGGCGTCTTGGTATCCTGTTGAGCGTAAAAACTGCGGCTGGCGATATGAAAAACGCTGCGCAACAAAATCACCAGGGCAAAAACGCCGAACAAATTCGCGATCAAATTATCGCCGCCGACTTTGATAATCGAGACGATATAGCCGCGCGTGAAAAACATCATAGCAGCAATCGGCATCGCCAGCCAAATAATAACGCGCAAAATGGCGCGGAGTTCCTTGCGAAAAAGGTCAGGTCGACCCTGTCCCAGGCGCTCGGTCATTTGCGGAAAAGCCGCCGTGCTGATCGCCACGCCGATGAGGTTGATCGGCATTTGACTCAGCGTCGTTGCCTGCTGATACGAGCGCACCACGCCCTCACCCAGGCGGCTGGCAATGTTGGTATCGACAATCGAGCTGACATAATCAAGCCCCTGATCAGTCGAACGCGCCGGCAACAGACGCAGGACTTTTTTGAACGCCAGGTTCTTTTTGAAAATCTTGAATTGGTAATCGAAACCGATGCCGATCAACCCCAGCGAACTGACGATGAGTTGCAGCACCGCGCCGATGACCACACCCAGCGCCACGCCCATCACGCCGCCCTCCCAACCAAAAAGCGGAATCTCGTTTGTCAGCACGGTCGCGCCAAAAATTATCCCCAGGTTGTAAATCATCGGGCTGAGCGCGAAAAATACGAATCGCCCAACGGCCTGCTGGATGCTGGCAATAACAGTGGTAATAGCGAACAAAAATGGGTTGATGGCGATGACGCGCATCATGCTGGTTGCCAAAACCTGGCTCTGTTCATTCAGCCCCGGACCGACCACGTATTGCACCAGCAGCGGCGCAAAAATCATGATCAAAATCGACGCCGCCAACGTGATAAGCGCCAAGAAATTTATCATACTGGACGACAGTCGCCAAGCCGATTCCTTATTCCCCGCCGCCATACGCGCGTTGAAAACCGGAATGAACGATACGCTGAGCGCGCCGCTGACCAGGATGAAAAACATAAAATCCGGAATCGTAAACGCCACCGTATAGGCATCAATATACGGCTTGCCGCCGATATCGTTCAGATACATCCCGTTCAGCAAGCGATCACGATACAGTCCCAGAATCGCCGACAAAAGTGTCGACGCCGCCAAAATCCCCGCCGCCCATTTGACACTGAGTCGATTATTAGCGCGTTCGATGACGCGCTGGACTCGGCTGCGGGGTCGTTGGCTCTCCATGGCACTAATATAATTTTGCCGAAGTCGGCAATTTTGCGCCTTTCAAAACTTGGTTAATTTCCTCTTCGTCGATGGTTTCGCGCTCCAATAAAGCCTGCGCCAGAGCGTCGAGCGCCTTGCGGTTAGCTTTGATAACCTCGCGGGCGCGCTGCACCGCCTCGCCCAGCAATTCGTTGACTTCGCGGTCGATTTCCTCGGCGGTTTTGTCGGAATATGGTCGATCGCGCGTCATTTTATCGAACATCAAACCGCCCTCTTCGCTGTGAAAAGCTCGGTCGCGCAATTTCGTGCCCATGCCTTCCTCGGTAACCATATCATGGGCAATTTGCGTGGCGTGTCTGAGGTCGCTGCTGGCGCCGGTCGTGACATTTTGCCGACCGTAAACGACTTCCTCCGCCAAACGTCCGCCCATGGCCCGCGCCAGAATATCCTTGAACTCGACGATGCTAGTGAATGCCCGATCCTCCGGCGGCAAAAACCAAGTCACACCACCAGTCGCGCCGCGCGGGATGATGGTCACCTTGTGCACCGGATCGCTGTCCGGCAAAACGTGACCAACCACGGCGTGCCCGGCTTCGTGATAGGCGGTCAGCTCCTTGTCGCGGTCATTCATGATTTTGGATTTTCGCTCCGGACCGATAGCGACCTTTTCGAACGCCTCGGTCACGTCGTTGCCGTTGATTTTCTTGCGCCCAGAACGCGCCGCGATAATGGCGGCTTCGTTGGCAATATTGGCGAGATCCGCGCCGCTGCTGCCCGGAGTTTTCGCAGCTAGCGCCGGAATATCGACCGTGTCGTCGACCGGCTTGTCCTTGAAATGGACAAAGAGGATTTCCTCGCGGTCGCGTCGTTCTGGCAAAACGATATTGACGCGCCGATCAAATCGCCCGGGACGCAGCAGCGCCGGATCCAGCACATCGGCGCGGTTAGTCGCCGCCAGCACGATCACATTCTGTCCAGTTTCAAAACCGTCCATTTCGACCAAAATCTGGTTCAGGGTCTGCTCGCGCTCGTCGTGACCGCCGCCCATTCCGCTGCCACGCCGCCGCCCGACCGCGTCGATTTCGTCGATGAAAATTATGCAGGGCGCGTTTTTCTTTGCCTTTTCGAACAAATCACGCACGCGACTGGCGCCGACGCCCACAAACATCTCGACAAATTCCGAGCCGGAAATGCTGAAAAACGGCGCGCCAGCTTCGCCCGCCACAGCCCGCGCCAACATAGTTTTGCCGGTGCCGGGAGGGCCGACTAACAATACACCCTTGGGGATTTTGGCACCGAGCCCCAAATACTTTTTGGGGTCTTTCAAAAAATCGACGACTTCGAACAGGTCTTCCTTGGCCTCCACGTTACCGGCGATTTCGGAGAATTTGACTTTCTTTTTATCCTCGGCGAACAATTTCGCGCGCGAACGACCGAAACCGAGACTCTGGTTAGTCTGGGACTGCATGCCGCGCATCATAAACAAAAACAAGCCGGCAATAATCAGGAGCGGCAGCACGATCGATGCCACGCTCCAAAGTGTCTCGGCAGTTTTGTCGACCTCGACCGATTCGTATTCGACCTTGGTCGTGTCGATCAACTGCGCGTCGGGCAGGCGCGCTTCGAGCAGGCGCGACTTTTTGCTGGGCTTTTCCTCGTCCTTCATCGTCACCGTCAAATCCATTCCCTGTTCAGTAATTTTTTTGACCGTGCCGTCATCGACAGCCTTTTTCAGCTCCGGATAGGCAATCGATTCAAGCTTTTCATCGCCGCCGGCAAAATTGCCGATCAGCAGCGCGCCCATTATAATTATAATTGACCAAAAAACCACGTTGCGCAACAGGTTTGACTTTTTGCCGGAATCGGCTGGCGGCTGGTTTTTACGCTTCTCGTCCTTGTTTTGGCTCGGTTTTTTGGGCTCGGTTTTTTTGGGTTGCATTAATAATCCTCATTTAACATTAAATCTTATCGTTCAATTTTACCAGATATTCTATGGTTTTCCTAGTAATCTGAACATATTGTTTTTATATTTTTCGACGCCGGGTTGGTCAAACGGATTGACGCCGAGCGTATACGCCGACAGCGCGCAGGCAAATTCCATGAAATACAGGAAGTATCCGACGGATAGCGCGTCGATATTCGGCAATTCCAACGTCAAGTTCGGCACGCCGCCGTCAAAGTGTGCTTGCGCCGTTGCCCGATAAGCCATTCGGTTGACAAACGATAGATTTTTGCCCGCCAGGTAATTCAACCCATCAGCGTCATCCGGCGCGCGCTCGATCGGAATTTCCACCGGCGAATTCGCGAAGGTCACAAACGTTTCGAAAACCTGTCGCCGACCGTCTTGGACGTATTGCCCCAGGCTGTGCAGGTCAGTCGTGAAAGTCAGCGAGCATGGCAGGGCGCCGCGGCCGTCCTTGCCTTCCGATTCGCCGAATAGCTGTTTCCACCACTCGCACATCTGGGCGAACGACGGCTCGAAACAGGACAGGATCTCGACCGTGAAGCCCTTTTCATATAAAATATTCCGAATCGCCGCGTATTCGCCCGCCAGGTCGTCCGACTGGGCAAGGTCGCGCCGCGCCGTCGCCGCGCCGTTCATCAACGCGTCGATATCAACGCCAGCCGCAGCAATCGGCAACAGCCCAACCGCCGTCAGCACCGAAAAACGCCCGCCGATATCGTCCGGCACCACAAACTTTTGCCAATGGTTTTGAGTCGCCAAATCGTGCAAGGTGCCCCGCGCCGCGTCGGTCGTGGCGTAAATCCGCTGGCGCGCAGCGTCGCCGTATTGCTCGCTCAATTTGGCGCCCAGAATTCGAAAAGCCAACGCCGGCTCGGTCGTTGTGCCGGATTTACTAATCACATTTATTGACCAGTTTTTGCCGTCGAGTTTTTTGATGACCCGGTCCAGCTCGACGGAACTCAGATTCTGTCCGGCAAAAATGATTTCCAGCCCGTCATCGCTCGCGCCGAGCAATTCGATAACCGCCCGCGCACCGAGATACGAACCGCCGATGCCGATGACCACCAAGGTGTCGTTATCGCTGCGGATTTGCGCGGCGGCGGATTTAATGCGGGCGAATTCATCGCGGTCATATTTTTCCGGCAAATCACGCCAACCTAAAAATTCGCTGCCGGCGCCCGTGGCTTTCACGACTTGGTCGTGCGCCGCCCGAACCCGCGCGCGCATCGCCGCCAGCTCAGCATCGCTGGCAAATTTTTTGATATATTTTTCGTCAAGTTTAATTGTCATCTCTCCTCCTTTTATAATTATAGCAAATCCGAAATCGAAATTTGTCCTTGGTAAATTCCAACCATGAGCCCGCCCCCAGGCTGGATGATGTCGCCGGATTTGGCGCTGGCAATCGCCGCGCGCAAACGCCCAAGTTGCGGATGTGTCAAGCGTTCATAAGTCATTTTATTCAAAATCTCGATCGCGGTTTCCCCTGGCAGGTTTTCATAACTTTTTTGATAATGATAATGATTATCATTATCATTTTGAAAAACCGTTGCCAGAATTTGCTCGATTTCGGCGCGCAGATTTGCTTGTTTTGTGTAGAGCTCGCGCAGCTCGCGGCGCTGCTCGCCTGACAAACGCGCCGTCAAATCGCGCACGCGGTTGCGCAGATATTTCGGGGTGTAATTTGTCTCGTCCTCGACCCACTGTAAATTATTTTCGATTGCGTAGCGCACGATTTCGGCTTTGCTCTCGCCCAGCAGCGGACGCAAAATATCACTCGACCAAAAAGGCGCCAGTCCCCGCCAGCCCGTGCCGCGGATCAGGTTGATAATGACAGTTTCGAGCAGATCATCGGCGTGGTGCGCCGTGACGATTTTGCCGCCCTCCGCCACGCCGCGCAAAAACTCATAACGTTTGATTCGCGCCAATTCTTCGCTGGCATCGCGTCCTAAATTACCCTCGCCCAAAATGAATTCCAAACCGTATTTCTTTGCCAAGTCACGGACGAAATCGGCGTCGTTGCCTGACTCAGCGCGGATGCCGTGGTCGAAATGCGCAACTATAAAACCCGTTGACCCCGACAGGGCTGTTTGGGTGGCAGCGCCGGAGGGGGTCCCCCGAACAATGTTTTCACGCAGTGAAAAATTTTCGGGGGAGGAGGTGCTGACAGGACCCAAACACCCGGAGGACGAGACGGGTTTTGAGAGTCTTGCACACTTAACAACCTTATCCAACAAAACCACCGAATCCACGCCGCCGCTGATCGCTAAAATATATTTCACATAGACTATTTTACCAACAAACCGTTTTTCATACGATAGACAATCGCGCCGCCGCAGAGCGCCACCTTCTGACTATGCGTCACGATAATGACGATTTTGCCGGAGTCCGCCAGCGCCTTGAACAGCGCCAAGATTTTCTCCTC
>JAITGI010000034.1 GCA_031280785.1 Candidatus Nomurabacteria bacterium | reverse complement strand
CGGCGTGCAGATCTCGCCGTGCGGCGTCGTGATTTTTCCCGCGCGCGTTAAACCGTCTTGTTTCTCGATTTCAAATTTCATCTCTGTTGATTATATAAGATTTTGCATCAAAATGAAATATTTACTTTTCTGTTGAGGTGTGTTATATATCTTATGATATACGGTAAATAATTATAGTATTTATCATATTATGACAAGATACAAGCTAATTTATAATATCAACAAAGACATATGGAACTGGCGTGGCGGCACGAAACAGGTGTTTTTTGGCAATAACTATGCGGCGAACGCTCGGTTTATTGAAGACGAGGCTGGGCGAGAGATCGCTAAAGAAATCGAAAAACTTAACAAGCCCGAAGCCGAAAAGCTTTTACGCCCGTATTTGACCGACAAGAAAAAAGACCCGAGCAGTCGGCTGAACAATTTCATAACGCTGGCGGAAAACGAATTTACGCAAAAGTTCGATCCGGCAGTTAATGCGCTCGAAAAAATCACCCAGCAACCAATGATGGCTGACGACTTCACTTTTTATATAACAACTTTTCCGCGAATGCCATATTTTTACGATAAGCGTGAGATTTTTATTTTTGACTCGACGGCAGAGATCTGGGGTCTGCCGATTGACGGCGTATTGCACGAATTGCTTCATTTTCAATTTGAGCATTATTGGCGAGAAGATAAAAAGTCGCCGATTTCTAAACTTTCACTTGATGAATATAATTATTTGAAAGAGGCGTTGACTGTTGTTTTGGATACAGATTTACAACCAATCATTTCTGTGCCCGACGCAGGTCACGCCGTCCAAGCCGAATTTCGCGAGATTCTGCATGAACACTGGCAAAAGCACCACAATTTTGACAAACTGATCGAGTTTGGTTTGGAAAAAATACCGAAAGAGATATAATAACGTCATAATATGAAATACACTTTCAAGATATCATTCGACATCGAAAAAGACGCTAGGAATTGGTATGACGCCAGTCGAACGCTGGTTTTTCAGGGCCATTGTTGGCGAGATAACCTGTCTGGTGGTTTTCGTGATGAATTTGACAAAATCTGTAAGTTAAATAGCGATGAAGCAAAAGTCGAAGCGGGGAAATTCGTCAAAAAACTTCGTGCCGAAAAGTCCAGTGAATACAGGTCGCTTGAAGCTTGGATAAAAAATGATTTCGACGAGAAGTTTGATGACGCGTGCAAATGGCTGGAAAAAAACACGGGGCATAAATTGTTTTGCGAAAATTACACGGTCTATTTGACGACTTTTCCGCGTGCTGATGAGTTTCCGGAGACTGGCGAACTATTTCATTGCATTTATTGGATCAATCCGATCGAAAACTTTCTACACGAAGTATTGCATTGGCAGTTCCAGCGCTACTGGCGCGCAGATGTAAAATCACCAGTTTTGCAACTACCTAACGATGAATGGGAAATATTGAAAGAATCCTTGACCGTGGTCATCGACGACGAACTTAAACCGCTGATCCGTTACGCCGACAAGGGCTATCCGGCACATCAGGATTTTCGTAAAACTCTATATAAACATTGGCGCGAACACCACAATTTTGACAAACTGATCGAGTTTGGTTTGGAAAAATTGCCAGAATTTACGAAATAAACATTGAATCGCCGTAGCTCAGGAAACGATATTTCTGGGCGATAGCGTGAGCATATGCGGCGCGCAAATTGCTCACGCCCGCGAAAGCCGTCGCCAGCATCAGCACGGTCGAGCGCGGCGCGTGAAAGTTAGTCAATAGCGCGTCGACAATCTGGAACTCATACCCGGGATAAATGAAAATGTCGGCCTCGCCGCTCTGTTTGCCGGTCTGGGCGAAATATTCCAATGTGCGCGCCACCGTCGTGCCGACCGCCACCACGCGCTGGGCAGATTTGACAGCCTCGACCGTCGCGGGCGGAATCTCGAAATATTCGCTGTGGATCTGATGACCCTCGACCGTCTCGCTGCGCATCGGCAGAAAAGTGCCGAGCCCGACGTGCAGAGTCAAATACACGATCCGCACGCCGCGGGCGCGGATACTCGACAATAATTCCGCCGTCATATTCAGGCTCGCCGTCGGCGCCGCCACCGAGCCGGCTTGCTCGGCAAAAACCGTCTGGTAGCGTTCAATGTCATCGCCCGTCGCTTCCCGATGTAGATACGGCGGCAGGGGCGGGGAACCATATTTTTCCGCCAGCTCCAATAAATCCGTCGCCGAATGAACAATCGCCAAACCGTCGCCCAAAATCTCCTCGACCACGATTTCCGACTCGCCGGCAAAAAGGATATCGCCAGCCGTCAGCCGCCCGCGATACATCACGCGGTGACGATGCCAGTCATCGCTCGCGCCGTGACGCTCCAAAATCAAAATCTCGCGCGCCGCGCCATCGGCACGCTTGGTCATCAGCCGCGCTTTGATAACCCGCGTGTCGTTCAAGACCAGCACGTCGCCCGCCCGCAAAAACTCCGCCAAATCTACGTAACGGCTGTCCATCATCTCGCCGTTCGTGCGGTTCAGTACCAACAAACCGCTCGCCCCGCGCACCCGCGGCGGGTGTTTGGCGATCAGCTCGTCTGGTAAATCGTAGTCAAAATCGCTAACTTTCATCCTTGATAGTGTATCATAGAGGCATGAAAAAGATATTACTGCACAGTTGTTGCGCGCCCTGTTCAGGCGCGGTTTTGGAACGTCTGGCGACGGATTTTCGCATCACGATTTACTATTATAATCCCAATATTGACACACCGTTGGAATTTATGCGCCGCGCCGAAGAATTGGAAAAACTTACAAAATTAGGGATCGATTTTGACGTCGTGACCGAGGAATATCGACCGGACGAATACAACGCGGCGGTGCGCGGTTTGGAAAGCTTGGGCGAGGGCAGTCAGCGCTGTTACGAATGCTATAAATTACGGCTTGGCAAGACCGCCGACTATGCCGCGCGACATGGCTATGACTTTTTTACAACAACCCTCTCCGTCAGCCCGCACAAAAAAGTTGCCTGGATCCACGAAATCGGGCGGGAGCTGGAACGCGCGACCGGCGTGCGTTACCTGGACGAAGATTTCAAAAAGCGCGACGGCTACCGGCGCAGCCTGGAATTATCGCGAACCCTGAAACTATACCGCCAGAATTATTGCGGGTGCAAATATTCGAAAGCCGAAGCTGAACGACGGAGCCAGCCTATGCCTTCCACAACCCATGCAAATTGCAATGCTCATAAGCCGTAATCGGCTCGTCGCTGCCCACGACGAAATCAGCGCGTGCCTCGCTCGCCTCAGGATCGAGCCGCACGATTTGAAAATTCACGCCATAAACGATGGCAATCCACTCGATATGATGTTCCGGCGTCATGGGGTGCGGCTCCGAGCCGACACGCACCGTGACGGCGTTGCCATTTCGCTCGATGACCGGCACATGTTTTTCCTTGGCGCCATCACTGGTGCCCGCCGCCAGTAACTCCATGGCGTCGCCACAACAATTCGGCGTCACGCCGCTGTCATACAATACCGCAAACGTATTGCCACAATGTTTACATTTGTAAAATTTCATTTTTCCTCCTTTTTACCTAGGCAATTTTAGCATATTTTGATACAATTTGATAGGCATTTTCGCGTCGATAGGGTGTAGCCAAGCGGTAAGGCAACGGGTTTTGGTCCCGTGATCGGGGGTTCGAGTCCCTCCACCCTAGCCAAAGTAGAGGAAATAGATGACAAAGGTGGGACAAACTATGAGCGATAGAAATCGGCACGAGCGTTCGACTTACTCCGCCGCCAAGCGGCAGGCGGAGGCTGATGAGTTGCGGGTGGCGGCGCGCGCCAAAACCAGCGCGCCGGAACGCGCCATCAGTGTTCCCGATCGCGAGCATCAAATCGAACATGTTGGCAAAATCAAGCACAAACTCGCCGACCAAATCGCCCGCCAGCAAGCCGAAGCCGAAGCTCGACGTAAATATCACGACGCCTGGCAGGAATATTATCAGAAATATTACGAACATTATTATCTGGCGCAGCTGGAAAACCAAAAACGCTCCGGCGACCAAGCCGCGAAACCGACGTTGTCGGCGCGGCAGCAAGCTATCGACGACATTCGCAAGGACCTATTAAAACGCATCTATACCAACGCTGAAAAAGTCAAAAAATCGCGCCATTTTCGCCCGATTTTGGCGGGTGCCATCACTGTCGTGGTCGTTCTATTTATCCAATACAACCAGTTTTTCAGCGCCAGCGTGCACAGTTTTGTCAGCCCGGGCGACGAGACCGCCTCGACGCTCATCATCGCCGGCGGCAACCAAACCGTCAGCGAAAATCCCACGCTGTTAGTGCCGAAAATCAACGTGCGAGCGCCGATTTTGTTCGGACTGGATAACCTGACGGAAGCCAATGCGCAAACGGCGCTGGAAAAGGGCGTCATCAATTTTCCGGTGCCGGGCGCCGACAGCCTGCCGGGGCAGAACGGCAATACCGTGGTGCTCGGTCACAGTAGCAGCGATATTTTTAACAACGGTCAATATAAATTCATTTTTGTCCAGCTGAGCCGCCTGGGCGTTGGCGACCTGTTTTACATCGATTACAAAAATACGCGCTATGCCTATGAAATTTCCGACAAAAAGGTCATCACGCCCAATCAGCTGGGCGAGCTGAACCTGGGCAGCACGACGCCGCACGCTACGCTTATCACCTGTGATCCGCCGGGCACGACGCTGAATCGGCTGCTGGTCATCGGGCGGCAAATCAGTCCCAATCCCAAAACCGCCGGTGCCGCCAAAAACACCTCGACCGGTGGCGAGCAGAACATTCCCGGCAACCCGCCAACCCTGTTCGAGAGATTATTTCGATAGCAATTAGTTTACAACCATACGCGAGCGATCAAAATTCACGCCATCGCCGACGGTCTTGAACGTGAACAGATATTCGTTATTCGTCGAAAACACGCCGCCAGCGCCGGTCTCGACCAGAGTTTGACTGTTAGCGCCGTCAAATTCTGTCATTACCAACCGACCGTCGCGCACATAGTTCAGGTGATAATCATCAATCCACCTCGGACGCACCGTCAAACCGGGCAGGGTAAAGCTAAACATCTCGCCGGTTTCCAGGTCATAAGTCGCAACAGCCTCGCCCCGACCCGCCACCAAAAACCGCCCACTGCCGTTGTGCATCAGATAATCAGCGCCGGCTTCGAGCGTCACCGTCGTAGTGTCCGCGACGTCATCCTCGCCGCGATTGTCGAGCGGATGCGGGATCACCGACAACTCATTGCCACGCGCAATCGCCAGATAATCGGTGCGGTAATGGTGCGTAAAGCTCGCCCGCGTCGGACGCACTTCGTCATAATTCGCCACGACATATTTTTTGTCACGAAAATGAACGCCGACCTCTTGGGTGACTTGATCGTTTTTGCGAATCTCCGCCACATAAGCCAGCTTGCCATCGCCATAAATATCATAGCCCGTCACGCCGGAAACCAGCGGTGCCGAAACCGATTTCGAGCCGATCTCGAAACGCCGAATGTCGGTGCCGACCAACGCAAAAACGACACCATTATCACCGTTCAGAAAGTGCGGCTGCGCCATATCCAGGTTAAAATCACGCGTCAAATTCAGACTATTTTTATCATCGCGCCGATCGACGCGCAAAATTTCCGTGCGCTCGCCAACCGCGCGCCGGATCAGGACGAAATTCGAGCTGGTATCCCATTCGACAATCTCGAAAGTTTCGGTTTCGCCCTCGCCCAGCGGCAAAATCGCCTCCGGCAAAGTCAAATCAACTTGGCGTGTATTGCGTGGATCGGAAATGTCGATGATTTTGAAATCCCGCGCCGACGGCGTCTCATGCAGCAAAATCCACTGACCGTTGGGCGAAACTTGCGATTGATGATAACCGCCGAACGTGGCGACCTTGTCGGTGCGCAAATCCTTTGGCACCAGCCGCGTGTAATTCAGCCATCGCACTTCCGTGGCGCGCAAATTGATGGTTTTAACCCAGTCGTGATAGCCGTCCAGCCAGAACTTAACAGTGTTGGCACCCGGCTTGGACTCGTCGTATCGCCCCGGCGTCGTAAAACCCAGCTCCACATCATTAACGGCAATTTTCGCACCAGCCGGAAAAGTCTGAAACTGCAACAACGACGAACGCTCAACGCGCGCTTCCTGGACGTCGAAACGATAGCCGAGCAGCCAAACAATTGTCCCGGCGAGACCGATAATCACCGCTGTCGCCATGATGAAATACGTCACAACTCGCGTGATAAAACGTTTCCTGGTGTTAAAATTCTGATACATATGCAAGAAGATTGTATAACATTTTTACTTGAAAATAAATCAAAAATAGCATAAACTCATACTGACAGTAATAAATGGCGAGAGGAAAGATGGGTGAAGCAAAGATAGTCCAAGTTAATGGCAAGAGATATAATTCAAAAACTGGCTTGGCTGAAAAAACCGCGGTAAAACGTTCTGGGGTTGTTCAGAAGTCGCCCGGACCGCAGTCAAACGTTAAGAAAATCGTCATAAAGTCAAAGGAAGACGTGCCCCCCGGCAGTAAAGCCGCTCGCCGGACAATGCGTTCCCAAACATTAAACAGGCGTTTCGTGAAAAAGCCAGCTCCCGTCGCGAAACATACCGACCGAAAAATCACGCCCGCCAAGCCCAAACCCCGCAACCTATCCGGCGTGCCGAATATCGCCATCAAGCCGTCGCCGATTATTCCGCGCGGTCAAACGGTGGCTCGACCGACGCGGGCGGCAATCAACCCAACGCCCGAAACGCCAGCCGAGGACAAAACCTCGTATAAAAAACCCGCGCTCGTCACGCTGTTGGTAATCATTCTGGTGGCAGCGGCGGGCGTCCTGACATACCTTTTCGTGCCGGCGGTGTCGGTGTGGGTGGCAGCCAGCCGCGCCGACGTCCACGCCAAATTACCAGTTTACGCGCCGACTGATTATGCGGTGCACGGCGCGGCGGAGTCCTCGCCCGGTCTGGTTGTCATCAACTACAAATCCCGC
>JAITGI010000010.1 GCA_031280785.1 Candidatus Nomurabacteria bacterium | reverse complement strand
TGGCACTCACCTTGCACGAGTGCTGGTTTTGTGCTAAGATATGGATACTATGATGAGTGAACGTCAGGCGAAATTGCTCGCCGCTATCATCGAACAATACGCCGAGATTGCTGCGCCGGTGGGCAGCGTGCTATTGGCGCGACTTTTTGATGTGTCATCGGCCACGATTCGCGCCGAAATGGCGCGGCTCGAGGAAATGGGCTATATCGAGCAGCCGCACACCAGCGCTGGGCGGATTCCTACCGACAAAGGTTATCGGACGTATGTCAATAGCTTGACGCTGGGGCAGAGCGGCGAAGATCGCGGTGCGCGCGTCATCGAGGCGCGTGTCAGCAGCAACGCCGATGCTGCCGACCAAGCCATTCGCCAGGCGGTGGACACACTGGTCGAGCTGACGCACAATTTGGGGTTGGCGACGATTGGCAATCAGCTTTATCTGTCGGGGATCGGTAATTTATTCGCTCAGCCCGAGTTCACCGGCGGCGAAAATGTGCGCGATGTGGCGCGGCTGCTGGACAATCTCGAACCCTGGCTGCGCGAGGCGTCGCCCAACCAGCCGCTCAACGTTTTTATCGGCAGCGAAAATCCCATCGGTCGCGACAGCGGTGTTAGCTTGATTATCAGCCGTTTTCGGTCGCCGTATAGCGACGACAGCTATATCGGCGTGCTCGGCCCGACGCGGCAAAATTACCTGAAAGTGATGAATTTGATTGGTGAAACCGGCAAAATGCTGGAAAGGATTTTATAGGCAAAGGAGGGCAAAATGGCGAATCGAAAAATGGATAAGCAGGACGAGACTACGGCGGAACTGACGACGGATTTACAGAGAGTGCGCGCCGATTTCGAGAATTTTCGCAAAAACGTTGACGCTCGGCTGGCGGCGGCGCGTCAAACTGGTTATGCCGACGCGGTGCTGAGCCTGTTGCCGGTCGTCGACAATATCGAGCGTGCCGTTTCCCATCTGCCGGCGGAGCTCGCCGACAACGAATGGGCGCGTGGCGTCGCTAATCTCGGCAAACAGCTGGAAACTACTCTGGGCGAGCTGGGGATTCAGCGTATCAACGCCCAGCCCGGCACGCCGTTCAACCCGACGTTTCACGACGCCGTGCAATTTGATGATTCCACCAGCGGTGAGACTGAAACCATTGAGTCTGAGCTACAGCCCGGTTACCTATTGAATGATCAGCCGATTCGTCACGCCATGGTGCGAGTGACGCGCAAATAGCATTGTAAAAACTACATTTGACGTCCGAACGTAAACGCGATACACTATATACAGTGTTCGCTTTGCGCCATGGGAGGTGCCGAAACGACGTATATAAAATACAAAATGTATCTTTGCTGCGCTATCCGGTGAAAAGTTTTCCACATGACCATGACAATAATACAACAAAAAATATATTGACACGCTACATAAGCAGTATTACAATTGTCTGCACACACAATATATAGCGTATTTTGACATAAAACACCATATATAGCGTGCATAGATAAATATAAACCAACATCTAAATAAGAGGAGGGAAGATGTATAAAACAATCAAAAAACGCGATGGTCGATTGGCTGACTTCGACAGCGAGAAAATCATTCGCGCCATCGCCAAAGCCGGTCGGGCAACCCGGGAATTCAACGCCGAGGAAGCCAAAAAACTGGCAAACAAGGTCATGAAAAAGGCTGAAAGCACCATCAAAAGCCGAATCCCGGGTGTCGAGCAAATCCAGGACGTCGTCGAGGACGTATTAATGAGCAGTAACTACCATAAAACTGCGAAATCATACATTTTGTATCGCAAGGAGCGTAATCGCGTCCGCGACAGCAAATCGCGCCTGATGTCAACCTATAAAACCATTGCCAACGCCAAAGCCCACGAGGACAGCGACGTCAAGCGAGGTAATGCCAACGTTGACGGCGATGGCGCTATGGGTAAAATGTTGCAATTTGGCGCCGAGGGCTCCAAGGAATTCGCAAAATCTTTCCTGATGCGGCCGGAACACGCCAAGGCGCACGACGACGGCGAAATCCACATTCACGACCTGGATTTTTACGCCACCGGCACGTTGACTTGCTGCCAAAGCGACCCGATTCCGCTGTTCGAGCGTGGTTTTAATACTGGTCACGGTTTCCTGCGCACGCCGCAATCCATCGGCAGCTACGCGGCGTTGGCGGCGATTCTGCTGCAAGCCAACCAAAATGAACAGCACGGTGGTCAGAGTATTCCGAATTTTGATTACGCCATGGCGCCGGGCGTCAATAAAACTTTCCGCAAAAGCCTGAAAAATAACCTGGCGAAATACAATAAATTTGCCGGCAAAAAGCTCGACATTAAATTCGATGATTTCGATTACGGCGACGACGCCAAACTCAAAAAAGCCAAAGTCCCAGAGGCGGTCATCGCCGAAGCCAAAGCCGACACCGAAAAGCAGAGTTCGCAAGCCATGGAGGGCTTCGTGCACAACCTGAACACCATGCATTCACGCGCCGGCGCTCAGGTGCCGTTCACCAGCATCAATTTTGGCACCGACACCACACCGGCCGGTCGTCTGGCGAGCCATGCTTTCCTGGACGCTACCGAGGCGGGGTTGGGTCACGGCGAAACGCCAATTTTCCCGATCAGTATTTTCAAGGTCAAGGAAGGCGTGAATTACAACCCCGACGATCCGAATTACGATCTGTTCAAACGCTCGATGGAAGTCAGCAGCAAGCGGCTGTTTCCGAACTTTGTATTCCTGGACGCGCCGTTTAATTTGCGTTATTACCGCCCAGGCGATTACACGTCCGAGGTCGCTACCATGGGTTGCCGCACCCGCGTCATGAGCAGTGTTTTTCCGGAGAGCGACGGCATAGCTGTGCGACGCGGCAACAATTCGTTCACGACTATCAATTTGCCGCGCTTAGGGATTAAATACGGCGTCATCACCGGCGAGCGCGACACGCCGGACTGGGACGGCTTTTACCGCGAGCTGGACGAGAAAATCCAAATGGCGGCCGAGCAAATGCTGGAACGCTATGAATTTCAGGCCGAGCGCACGGTCAAAAACTTCCCGTTTTTAATGGGTCAGGGCAACTGGTTTGACAGCGAAAAGCTGGGTCCGAACGACAAGCTGCGCGATGTTATCAAGCATGGCACACTGAGCATGGGCTTTATCGGGCTGGCGGAGACTCTGAAAGCCATGCTGGGCGAGCATCACGGCGAGAGCAAGGAAGCCGAGGAGCGGGGCTTGGAAATCATCAGCCACATGCGCGAGAAAAACGATGAGCTCGCCGCCAAACACCACCTGAATTTCAGCCTGTTGGCGACGCCTGCCGAGGGCATCGCGGGACGCTTTACTAAAATCGACCGCAACGAATTCGGCAAAATCAAAGGCGTGACCGACCGCGAATTTTACACGAATTCCTATCACGTGCCGGTTTACCAGCCGATCAGCGCTTTCGACAAAATCCGCATCGAGGCGCCGTATCACGAATTGTGCAACGCTGGGCATATCACCTATGTTGAGCTGGACGGCGATCCCAGCCAGAATCTCGAAGCTTTTGAATCCGTGATTCGCCAGATGAAGGAAGCCGGCATTGGCTATGGCAGCATCAATCACCCCGTCGATCGTGATCCGCTATGCGGTTTTGCCGGAATCATCACCGGTGATGTTTGCCCGTCCTGCGGGCGTCACGAAACCGATGGCGCGCTGGGCTTTGAACGATTACGTCGGATTACCGGATACCTGGTTGGCTCGCTGGAACGCTGGAACGACGCCAAGCAAGCCGAGGAATCCGCCCGCGTCAAACATAATGTGACCGGCGTCTACACTAAATCCGAAAAATCCGCCCGCGAAAAAGCTAAAAAATCGCAAAAATCAATGGCGGGGAAGGCTTAACAGGTAAAATATGTCGCCCGATGAAATTCGCTTGGCGGGACCGATCGAAAGTGATAATATTGTCAATGGATACGGTTTGCGTGCGGTGTTGTGGACACAGGGTTGTCGGCAGCATTGCCCGGGTTGTCAAAATCCGGAGACTTGGGACGAATCGGGCGGCATGGTGGTTAAAATCGCTTGGGTCAAGGAACAACTGCGGGCGCTCGGCGGTCAAACTGGACTGACGTTCTGCGGCGGCGAACCGTTTCTGCAAGCGGCGGCGTGTCGCGACATCGCCGAGTGGGCGCGTCGAGAACTGGGCTGGAATATCTGGTCGTTCAGCGGTTACACTTACGAAAAATTGTATGCCATGGGCGGCGAGGAGCTAAAATTCTTGACGAGCCTGGACGCGCTGATTGACGGGCCGTTCATTTTGGCGCAACGCGATTTGACACTGAAATTTCGCGGTTCGCGCAATCAACGTTTGTTGCACCTGAAAAATGGCAAGATAATAAAGGAGGAAAAATGACAAAGCGAGTTTACCTGGACAATGCGGCGACCACGCCCATGCTTGGTGTTGTAAAAAATACAATGGTTAAGATGATGGAAGAATTTGGCAACGCCAGCAGCCTGCACTTTGAGGGACGTCGTGCCCAGGCGGTGGTCGAAAAAGCCCGCGCCCAAGTGGCGGCGCTGATCGGCGCTCAGCCTCAGGAAATTATTTTCACCAGCGGCGGTACCGAGGCGAATAACCTGCTGGTCGGCACCTTTTGGGGACAGCGCTACGTCACCAGCGCCATCGAGCACCCCAGCATTCACGAGCCGGTGATGTATTCGTCCGGCAAAGGCAAGCGGGCGCATTTCCTGCCCGTTGACAGTGGCGGCATTGTCGATATCGACGCCCTGCGTGACGCGCTGGTTTTTCGTCCCGGCGTGGTGTCGGTGATGTTGGCGAACAATGAAATTGGCGTCGTGCAAAACCTGAACCAGATTGCTGATTTGGCACATCCGGCAAAGGCGCGTGTTCACACTGACGCCACCCAGGCTGTGGGCAAGATTCCGGTTAACGTTGACGCGCTGGGCGTGGATTATTTGACGCTGTCGGCACATAAAATCGGCGGTCCCCAGGGTGTCGGCGCGCTCTATGTGCGCGAGAAATCACTGTTGAAGCCGTTATTGCGCGGCGGCAGCCAGGAGCTAAATCGGCGCGCGGGGACGTATAATACGGCGGCGATTGCTGGTTTTGGCGCGGCTGCGGTGGCGGCTCTGAAAACAGTCGACGGTTTTCGCGACAAAGTGCAGCCCCTGACCGACAAATTGAAAAAGGGAATTGTCAAAAATATTTCCAACGTCGTCGTCAACGGCGACCAGAAAAACTGTCTGCCGCATATCTTGAACGTGTCATTTGCCGGCGCCGAGGGCGAGTCGATCATGCTGGCGCTGGACGAGGTCGGCATCGCGGTTTCGACCGGTTCGGCGTGCGCCACCGGCGACATCCGCCCCAGTCGCGTTTTGACGGCGATTAACGCTGATCCGGAATTGGCGCACAGTTCGATTCGGTTCAGTCTGGGCGCGAATACAACGGCTCACGATATTGATTTTGTGCTGACGGAGCTGCCGCTCATAATTGAACGTTTGCGCCAAATGTCGACTCTGAAAATGAGACATTCGTCGTGATGAAATGGGCGTATTCGGACGAAGTTGCCGAGCACTTTTTCCGCCCCAAAAACGTTCTGTTCGAGGACGAATCGCTGTTCCCACACAACGCGCGCGGCATGTCCGGCAATGTGATTTGCGGCGACCAAATGTTGATGTTATTGCATATCGCGGACGATATTATCGAGGATATTCGCTGGAAAACCTATGGTTGCGCCAGCGCCATCGCCAGCACCAGCGTGCTGTCCGAGATGGTCAAGGGCATGGATATTTTTGCGGCGGCGAAAATCACGCCGGCGCAAATCGCGGCGCGCCTGGGCGGCCTGCCGGCGCACAAAAAACACTGTTCGGTGATGGGCGACGAAGCGTTGTTGGACGCTATTAATAATTACCTGGCGGCGGCTGGTCGCGAGCTGCTGAAAAAGGTTAAAAAATCGACGCCCGGCAGTTGCGCCGAGCGTTCGACGGTGGTAACGCACGGCGTAAAACCTGGCGTAGCGAAAGGCAAGAATGGCTCCAAAACAGGTCGTTGAGCTGAATATCAAATCCGCCATCGCCAAAGCGCGCGGCTCGGTCGGGCGGCTGTTCGGCTTGGGCGTGCTGGCGGGCGTGTTTATCGGTTTGGGCGCGGTGGTGAGCTCAACGGTGGCGCACAGCATGCCGGACGCTGGCTTGGTGCGGTTGGTTTCGGGCTTGTTGTTTCCACTCGGCTTGGTTTTGACGGTTCTGTTGGGCGCGGAATTGTTTACCGGCAACGTTTTGATGGTGAACGCCGCTGTCGCCGGCAAGATCCAGTGGCGCGGGCTGTTGCGCAATTGGGGGCTGGTTTTACTCGGGAATTTGGTCGGCGCGGTGGGTTTGGCGGCGGCGATGGCGTATTTTGGACAATTGTCC
This sequence comes from Candidatus Nomurabacteria bacterium, assembly GCA_031280785.1. Lineage (GTDB taxonomy): Bacteria > Patescibacteriota > Saccharimonadia > Saccharimonadales > Saccharimonadaceae > JAITGI01. Next base: position 10,687 of record JAITGI010000010.1, on the reverse strand, counting down.
ATCGGCGGCGGCGAATTGGCGGTTTTCTCGGCAAAGGTTGCCGCCGGAAAGACCAGCTTGCCGTGGCTGAACGCCTTGATGCTGGGCGTTTTTTGCAATCTGCTGGTCTGCGCGGCGATTTACCTGGCGTTGGGCGCAAAAACGGTGCTCGGAAAAATCGTGGCGATTTGGGTGCCGATTGCGGCGTTCGTGATTGCTGGCTTCGAGCACTCGGTGGCGAATATGTATTATATCCCGGCGGGAATTTTCGCGGCGCTGAACCCGGCGTATAGCGAAGTCATCGCCACGGCCGGTGTTGACACCACGGCGCTGAGCGTCGGCGGTCTGCTCGGCAATTTAATCCCCGTCATTATCGGCAACATCATCGGCGGCGCGGCGTTGGGGTTGGTTTTGTATTGCTTTCATTGTCGAAGAGCAAAATAGCCCAGTTATTCACGTTCTTGCCCGGGATGAACTGACACAGAATTAAATGCGAAAAAACTCTTGGCATCCCTTATAAAAATCGGGGTTGACATGACTTTCATATTCCGTATATAATGGTTATGTATGAAGAGAGTAAACAAGGTGCTCGGGATTGTAAATGGTTTTTCAAAACACGTCGTGGGATTGTTTGGTTCGGTCGCGCGGCGTTTTCGTGCGCGTAAATTTACTGAGTTGGTTCGCGACTGGCGGTTCGTGGCTGGCGCCGTGGCTGTGATTGCGGTGGTGGTTGTGCCGATTATTACCATGATGACGACCAGAACAGAGGTGAGGGCATTAACTGGTGACTTTAATGTCAAGATCCAGATGTGCGCGAACCCGGCTGGTGGTGGCTGTGCCCGATCGAGTAATCAACATGGTTACGATTCATGGTGGGTCGAGGTATGGATAGACGCCGTCACAAATGATGACACACCATATACAGGCGCTTCGGATATTCATTATACTGCAAGTCAGCACAAGGCATGGGTCGAGTGTCAGGATCCAGGTACCGCATATCCAGGTGCAATAAGTAGGACTGGCTTGAGCGTAACTTTTGATTCCGGTGGTGATGGCAAATCGGGTGAGATTACAGGAACGGGCGGTCAGGATCTTGTTTTATATATCAAGGACACTCCAGACCTGAAATTCCAACCGGTCGCAACATCAAAGGTCACGAACGATAATCAAGTTGTTGCGCCGGGCGAACGAGTAACGGACAGGATAAATATTCTTGGTGCGCACCCGACCGGATCGGATGTAGCCAAGAAACTAACACAGAATGAGCTTGACGCACTGTGGCCAGACAAATATGTGAAAACTGTCACGGTTAACTCGCAAACCGAAACCGTGAATGACACAGTCTATCGAGCGCTGTATTATTGCGTTAACGCCTTTGGGCCATTCCAAACACCGCAAAGCCGTAATCCCAGTGGAACGTATGATGCCGACGCTAAATGGTGGGGGTCTGGTGCGCCGAATGGATCGCTCGATTCTACTTCCTCTGGAAGTAGAATAGCGAGGGAATGTGTGCAAACCGGATATTCATTAGCCCACGCCGGTGCTTGCGATTTGAAATTCAGCAGCGTATTATGCACGAATGGCGACGGTTCGAGGCAGCAAACGTGGGATTCGAGCGGAGGAAAAAATAATAATGGCTGTAATAATTCGAGTAGCAGCTCGACCAAATGCACAGACTATCTGGTGACGTTTAACGGTAACGCAAGTGCCGCTACTGGTCAGAATGTCGATAGTTTGGATTGGAAGCCTGGCATATATTACCTTGTGACAAGGATCCAGAAAGGTATGAATAGCTCCACGCCAGATCCCGACGGCGAGATAAACGGGCAAAGAGACACTATGATGAGCACCGCAATACAGAATGATCATTGGTATTCACCATTTGCCGAAGCCAGCGAGACTGTGACAGTACCTTTCCAACCCTTCGTCACATCCGATGTCGTTGACACTAATCACTACGTTTCGGCTGGCACTCCTATCGTGGACAAAGTCACATCGCACGCCACCGATTCAATCGACCATGCCAACAATGGCTATAACGCCACCGAGGACAAGGACGGGTATTGGCTAAATAATTCATCGGTCAAAGTCTGCGTCAAAGCCTGGGGTCCATATCAATCACCGCAAAATCAGTCAGGCGCGGTAACGGGCAACGCTCCCGGACAGACCGCTCATAAAGCTCAAATCTGCACCGGTGATTCTGGCGCGCCGATTCATTATACGAGCGCAGGTCAAACAAGAGATTTTTCATTCAACACGACTGGTTGGGCTCCGGGTTATTACTATTTTACGGAACATATAATTAAAAACGACCAAGCGGCTGACACGAAAAATATCATCATTGGGGATTTTAATTCCAAATTTAATCCTGCTGCGCCGGAGGATGAATGGGCGTATGTCAAATTCCAACCCATCGCCAAATCCGCTGCTATTGGCAACCGATATGAACAGGATCTTGATGGCGAGGACCGCGGTGCGAACAAAGGCGTGGTTTTCGACTGTGACGAAAACTATGACATGGTGACCGCGTCCGATGGCACCGCCGCATACAGTGACCTGCCGCCGGAATACCTGCATTGTAGCGGCGTGACAGACCGAATTTTCTTCGGTGCAGCTGATACGACGAATACGTCCGGAGAAGTGGTGAATGGTCCCAATAACGATAACTTCTGGCCAAAAACTTCGGCTGGTCAGTTTGAGCCGATTAATTACGAGGTCAAGCTATATGGTCCGTTCAAAGACCCAGAAAATCGCAACCCAGTCCGTCCAGCCGAGGGAAAAATCACATCAAACGTGCCCGGCTATACATGGGAGGCGCCGTTCGCCACCCAGCCCATTGCCAGCACTGGTGTGGTAACCCACAGCGCCGGACCGTGCTATCCTGATCTGACCAACGTTGCTGCGACCAATGCCTGCAAGGAAAAAAGTTCCCTGGTGACGTTCAAGCAAAACAGCGCTACTCACACTGGGACGGGGACGTTGAATACGACCGATTTAACGTTGGCGCCGGGCTTTTATGTGACGGTGGTCGAAATATTGACAAATTCTAATTTATCAACCAGCGCCCCAGCTAATCCGAGCAATATCGGCACAAAAATGGCTAATAACTTCTATTCGGCGTGGGGAGACGAATACGAATCAATTTCGATTCCGATACCGGTTTATGCCTGGAGTAAACTGGCTGGTTCGGGTAGCTCGACGACGCTAAGTGTCGGCGATTGGACCCAGGACACGATTTGGGTCGAGGGTTTCAGCCGGTATTATTGGAAAGAGGATGAACCCGGACGGTTTATCGAAAAAAAACGCACGGATGCGTTGGGTCGCGATTACTACACCCATTCGACCAGCAGCTTCGACGGATTCACGGGGAAAGCCGGTTATTTCGAGCCCGATTCAAAAACTGATTTAAAGGTGACGCTGTATCGGTATGATAACCCGATACCAGATGGTCTAATTAACCGAAATACCTATTGTAAAGTCGGCACCAAAGGTGATGCCGATCGCACGGATATTGTCGGACAATGGAATATTAAATCCCAGGACTACAAGATTTTTGGCAGCAGCGCCGCTGGTTACGATTTGCCAAAATATACAATTTCCCAAACGGGTCATTATGTTTACTTCGTCGAGTTCGAGGGTGACGCGCGGGTTTATCCGTTTACGTCACGTTGTGATGATAAAGCCGAGCAGTTTAAGGTTGAGGAGGATGGCGGAGCTCCTACGATCGGCACCCAGATCTACACAGATAACCACAACCCCGCCCAAACCGGCAAGGTCTACAAGGAACTACCCATGACCATCTATGACAAAGTCACGGTCAGCGGCAAGGACGGTGATATTAAATCCGGCAGTTACGCCAAGGTCCAATTGTTTTTCCGCAAGGGCGAGGCTGCCGACGTCAACACCGATGACAAGGTTTGCGAGGTCACAATCGGCGTCAATAAAACTGGCAATTACTTCACAAAGGGCAAGGACGGCGCCGAGGACTGTGTCGCCAGGGTTCCCGGCTATTACTATTGGGCGGAGGGGCTATTTGACGGCGACAACAATCCATATCCGGGTCAGGATATACCGGACCACGTCGACGAGGAAACCGAAAATATCACCGTGGATTGGCCAGACGGCAACATCACGACCAAGGCTCAGCCGATTGCCACGATCGGCGAACCGATCAGCGATACCGCCATTGTCAGCAATATATCCGAGGACGATCCGCGCACCTATAAAATTCGCATCGAAGCTTTCGGTCCACAGGTCGCTGATGGCACCACGCCGATTTGCACCACGCCGTTTTATACTTGGGAGAAAGTCATCGGCAAAGGCACAGACAAAATTAACGGTGAGTATCAAACCGATACGACTATCGTAAACACGCCGGGACGGGTTTTCTGGGTGGAACACCTGGATGTTGACGACGACGAGGATGTTGACAAGGGCAGATGTGGCGACCCGGACGAAACCACCACCATTATCCCGCCCCCGCCACCTGGGACTGTTACGCCGCCACCGATGCCGTTCGCTCCCAGCTCCGGTTTCATCGTTCGTAGCGTCGCCGCCGTAACGGGCTTGCTACTTGGTAGCCTGATGATCTGGCGACTCCTGATGCATAAACCGCTGCTGCCATGGCGGAAATAATTCCGCCTGTGCTTGCTATTTCCTGGGCATAGTGTTACATTCCTATCAAGTCGGAAAACCCCTGATGCCAAGGCGTCAATGGCGTTTTCCGCGCAATTTAAAATTGTAGGATTATTACTCTTCGTCACGAAGGAGGTGATGAAAATGAAGAGCACAAATCGAATAATTTCAATGGTAGTCATAGCAGTTCTCGTTTTTACCATATTCCCCATGACGGGGAATGATGGTAATGTGCAGGCGGCGACGAAAAAAGCCGCTAGTTTGAAAAAGATTACAGTTGATGGCAAGAAGTTGCCGGGGTTCAAAGCGACCAAAACGACATATACCTATGTCATGCCGTCCGCCAAATCATCGGTAAAGTTGAAGACTTTTGCGTCGAGCAAAAAGGCTAAAACCTATACCTATCGAAAGGTCGGCAAAAAATGGAAGCTGCTGAAAAGAGCTTTCACGGTCAAGCTGGCGCCCGGTAAATCAAAAAAGGAGCAGATTCGAGTCACAGAGAAAGGAAAGAAGACCCGAACCTACAAACTGACAATCAAGCGGGCGAAAAAGCCCGCGCCGAAACCGAGTCCGCCGCCGGGGCCTGTTCCGCCGCCGGGACCGACTCCGGACCCGAAGCCGGATCCCAAACCGGAACCCGAACCGAAACCGGGGGATATGATAACCGACGATGGCAGTGGTTATCTGATCCAGCCCGATGGCTCCGTCCATCTGACCGAATCGAACCACAGCACAATAACGGTCCCGCTGAGCGTCGAAGGACGTTTGGTGACGGGCATAGAGTTATCAGGTTCGAGGATAGTGCATATCAGCGCGGGCGTCCTGAGTAATTTAACGCACCTGGAAACCGGATCGTCGGTAACTGTGAGCGTGGCGGGGGTTTCATATAAATGGAATCTGTCGAAATCGGGTTATGCTATTACGGGGGTTAATCCCGGTATTACGGAGCTTACTGTGCCGCGGAATTTGGTCGATAAGCCAGTTAAGCATCTTGGTTTAACAATTGGAACTGTTAATGATGTGATGTTGATTGATCTGGACAATTTTCCAGGGCAGGACCTAAGTATAGGGTTTTCGTGGTCCTATGATCTTCCATCAGTTTTTTATAAATGGATGGGCTTAAGGGTCAACGGCGAATTCATGAGATTGGAAGGCTTTTATGGCACCATCACAGAATCTTTCCCAGTATCTTTTTTTGGACGAGGGTTAGACATAACTAACGAGGTGTCCATACCCTTGATAGCCAAACACGGCTACGCCGGGTTCATGCCGGATGGTATGGGTAAGGACGTGGCGATGAAGTTACAGCAGATCATGCCTCTGGTGGCGTCTTCGGATAACGCTGTTATAGTCAAGAAAGCCTATGACTGGGTCGCAAATAACAGCGATCATGCTAACGTTTATCCGTCTTCAACAGCGATGTTAAACAGAGTCAAATATGTATTAGTCGGTGGTCAAGGGGAATGCGTCGGTCGTGCCGAGGCATTACGGTGGGTGTTAAAACTATTTGATATTGATTCAAAAGTAATAGGCAATAATGCCAATAGCCACTTTTGGCTGATAATACAGCTTGATAACGCATGGTATCACGCCGATGTGGACGTGGCTGACATAAATAGCCAAACGAATCTGTCATATAGTTCTTTTCTGCGCTCAGACACCGTGATGGCGGGCTGGGCTAGCTACGACTTTGACCCAGCTCTACTGAACGGGATCACTTGTCCAAACGATCACCCACAACGGCAGTGGTTGATCGATAACTACTAATCCTACAACTCTCGTGAACTCCGCACCGGTAGCGGAGTTCACACTAACTGCGCCGTGGGGCATATACCCACGGCGCGTTTTTTATAACATCCCGTCATTGCGAGCGCAGCGAAGCAATCCATGCCTAAACCAAATTAACCCTAACCCCCGCACAAAACCCCACAATATTCTCCACCGTCAAACGATGAATATTATCGAGCGCCTCGACGGTGTTATAGGCGTTGTGGTTGGTGACAATCACATTCGGCATGCGTTCCAGTGCCAGCAGCGCCAGAGCGTGACGGATCGTGGCTTTGGCGGCTCGGTCCTGCGATGCTGCCAGGTCAATCAAATCATCGGGATCCAGCAGATATTCATCCTCGACCACGTCCAGCGCCGCGCCAGCGATATCGCCGCGATCCAGCGCCTTGACCAGCGCCACCGTATCAATCAAATCACCGCGCGCCGTATTGATGACGATGGCGTTCGACTTCATCCGCGCCAATTTATTGATATTGATCAGGTGATGATTCAGCGGCGTATAGGGAATATGCAGCGTCACAATGTCGCTCTGAGCCAGCAAAAAATCCAAATCATCAACATATTCAATTTTCAGCCAACCAGCAATCTTTTCATCGACGCGCGTGTCAAACGCCAAAATCCGCATGCCCAGCCCATAGGCGATCTGCGCCACGCCCTTGCCGATATTGCCCAGCCCGATAATGCCGATGGTTTTACCGTAAAGGTCAAAGCCGCGTTCCGCCCGCCGATTCGGTTCGCTGGAATAAGTCTGGTGCAAGATCCCCGGCAATTTTCGGCTCAGCGTCAAAATCAGGGCGAAGGTGTATTCCGCCACGCTGGAGCTGCCGTAGCCCGGCGTGTTGGCGACGGCGATGCCACGCGCCCGCACAGCGTCGGCGTCGATATTGTCATAGCCGGTCGAGCGGCAAGCGATCAATTTTAATCGCGGCAATTTGTTGAGCAGCGCCTCGTCGACTTTGGTATTTGTAAAAACCGACAAAACCTCGATTTCCGGATCGAGTTTATCGGCGTCCACCGGTGTCGGATAAAATAATAATCGAAATTGACCGCCCAGCTTTTCCTCGAAATAAGTCTTTTCCTCGGCATCCAGCCCGATAAATCCCACCTTTTGCATGGCACAATTTTAGCATAAGTGTTACAATATTACCATGAATATCAAGCAAATTCAGGGGCGGGCGATTTTTGATAGCCGCGGAAATCCGACGGTGGAATGCGATGTTTTACTGAGCGACGGATCGTTCGGCCGTTCCAGCGTGCCGAGCGGCGCCAGCACGGGCAGCTATGAGGCGGTAGAGCTGCGCGACGGCGGTGCGGCGTTCGGCGGTAAAGGTGTGCAGCGCGCTGTTCAAAATATCAACCAAACGATCGCGCCGGTCCTGGCGGGTCAAGACACCGGCGACCAGCGGGCGATTGATGATGCCATGTTGGCGCTGGACGGCACCGAAAATAAATCTAACCTCGGCGCCAATGCGATTTTGGCGGTCAGCCAAGCGGTTTTGAAAGCCGCGGCGCGCTCGCGCGGTCAGATTTTGTGGCAGCATATCGCCGAGCTCAGCCAAACGTCCGAGCCGAATTTGCCGCTACCCATGGTCAACGTGATTAACGGCGGCGCGCACGCTAACTTCTCGACCGACATCCAGGAATATATGATTTTGCCCATCGGTGGTGAGACCATGGCGCGGCGCCTGGCGATTGCCGCCGAGATTTTTCACAAACTGGGCGAGATTTTGCGCGACGAAGGTTACGCCACCACGGTCGGCGACGAGGGCGGCTATGCGCCGGCGGTGCGCAACGGCAATATTGAACCGCTGTTTCTGATCGCCAAGGCAGTGCAGCTGGCTGGCTATACGCTGGGGCGGGACGTGTCGATCGCCCTCGACGTGGCGGCGAGCGAATTTTACAACGACGGCTGGTATGAGTTGAAACGCGATCAGCGCCGACTCAGCAACGGCGAAATGGCGGCGTGGTATGGCGAGCTGGCGCATCAATTCCCAATTGTCTCGATCGAGGACGGTCTGGGCGAGGACGACTGGACGGGCTGGACGGACATGATGGGCAAATTGGGCGGCAGTTTGCAATTGGTGGGCGACGATTTGCTGGTCACGAATACCAAATTATTGCAGCGCGCCATCGACGAAAAAGCCTGTAACGCGATCCTGATCAAGCCCAACCAAATCGGCACGGTCAGCGAAACCATCGATGCCGTTAAGTTGGCAAAACAGAACGGTTTCAACACTATCATTTCCCACCGCAGCGGCGAGACCGAAGACCCATTCATCGCGCATTTGGCGGTCGGCGTCGGCGCCGGGCAGATCAAAACCGGCTCGATGTCGCGCGGCGAACGGCTGGCGAAATATAACGAACTTTTGCGCATCGCCGAACAGGACGCTGGCTTGCCCAGCGCGCGATGAACCCTGATTCTGTGTTAAAATAGAGGAATGATTTCCAACAAATATCGTTTTCACGGCTATGGCAGCCTGAATTATCTGCACCGCAATGGTCAAACGGCGCGCGGCGGCATGATGGCGGCGCGCTATGCGCCGAATGCGCGCCGCCCGCGCCCGCGTTTTGCCGTGGTGGTCAGCAAAAAAGTTTATAAATCGGCGGTCAAACGCAATCGCATCCGCCGCCGCATTTACGAGATCGTGCGCGGCTATATCACGCCGGACGCGCCGTCCATTGACATCGCGCTGAATGTCTATTCGCCGGAAATCCTGACCCTGCCGCACGCCGAGCTGAAAAAACAAATTCATCATCTGTTAAAAACCGCCGGTTTCGTGATATAATTGTGAAGTAAAGGAGAAATATGGATATTTGGAATACACTAATTTTGGAGCCGATTTTCAACCTGCTGCTGTTCATTTACAGTCTGGTTGGCGATTTTGGCGTGGCGATAATTTTGCTGACGATTATCATCCGCATGATTTTGTGGCCGCTGGTGAAAAAGCAATTGCGCCAGACAAAATTGATGCGCAAAATCCAGCCGCAGCTCAAACAAATCAAAAAACAGGCAAAGGGCAATCGTATGCTCGAATCGCAGTTGCAGATGAATTTGTATAAGGAAAACGGCATCAAGCCCGCCAGCTCGATTTTGGTGCTGCTGGTTCAACTGCCGATTTTTATCGCCGTGTTCCAGGTTATTCGCAATTATTCGTCGCTGTTGGAAAATCATATTTATCCGTTTTTACAGGATTTCGGGCGCATTCCCGAGATGGTAGCGACGCCTGAATCGCCGTCGCTGCTGGGATTAATTGATCTGACGCGCTGGGCGACTGGCGACCAGGGGATTTATTGGCCGTTAATCGTTTTGGCGTTGCTGGCGGCGGGTTTTCAATTCTATCAATCGCGGCAATTACAGCCCAAAGTCGACAAAAAGGAAAAGAAAAAATTCAGCGATTATTTCCGCGACGCGGCTGCTGGCAAGGACGTTGACCAGAGTGAAATGACAGCGCAGATGACGCGCAATATGATGTATTTCTTTCCGATTATGACCTTTTTCATCGCCATTTCGCTGCCGGGGGCGGTGGTATTATACTATGCCGTCCAGTCCGCCGTGGCGGTCGCGCAGCAACACATTGCGTTGTCGCGCGATGACGCGGAGCTCGCGGAAATCGCCGCCGAGCCGACGACGAAAGCCAAAAAACGCGCCGACAAAGCCGCCGAAGCCGTGATTGTGAAAAAAAGCAAGAAAGATCTGGGCGCCAACAAAACGTCGCCAAAGTCCGGATCGGGCGGCGCCACCGTGGTGCGGCGCATCAAGGCAAAATAGGAATGTAAACGAAAGGAATTTATGAACAGAGAAGAATCAATCGTCTATGCCAAGAAGTATCTCGAGGACATCTTGTCATTTTTCGGGCTGAACACCGACGTGGGCGCCAGCGCCGATGATGATGTCATCGAGCTAACCGTGCCGTCGACCTACCTGAACGGGTTTTTGATCGGGCAACGGGGCGATACCTTGCGTAGTTTGCAGTTTTTGATTGCCTCGACCTTGCGCCAAAAGGAGGCGGAATTGATGCGAATCAACGTCGATGTGGCGGATTACAAACGTCAGCATAACGAGCGAATTGCCGACCAAGCCGAGGAATGGGCGCGCCAGGTTCTGGAATCCGGGCAGCCGATGCATTTGCGACCGATGAACCCAGCCGAACGCCGCGTGGTGCACCGCGTCGTCGGCGAATATTCCGAGCTCGCCACCGAATCCGAAGGCGAAGGTCGCGACCGGCATGTGGTGCTTAGTAAAAAAGTATGACGACCTGGTTTGTCGTATTTAGGTAGGAGTTTG
>JAITGI010000041.1 GCA_031280785.1 Candidatus Nomurabacteria bacterium | reverse complement strand
CGACCTACGCGCTGACCGAGCAAAACAGCAACTGGGACAGCAACGGCGTGCTGGAGAACAAAGTCAAAACCACCACCAACAATTACCAGACCTTGACGCAAAAAGGGCTGACGATTTATCGCTATGACGGCAAGGCAACCTGGGTCAACGGAGGCGTGCTGTATACGATTTCCGACGGTAACAACCTCAGCAACGAGCAGATTTTGAAAATTATCGATAGTCTTTGAACCAGCTATATGGTGTTTGAACACATTTTTTACTCCTAGATGTAGCGTATAACACACCATATATAGCGTTTGTAATTTTTACAACAAACTTTGTGTTATACTGGATCGCATGAGTCAAGAAATTCGCACCCGTTTCGCGCCCAGCCCGACTGGATACGTCCACGTCGGCAATATCCGCACGGCGTTGTTCGCCTATCTGGTGGCGCGCGCGGCGGGCGGAAAATTCATTTTGCGTATCGAGGATACCGACCGTAATCGCTTTGTGCCGGACGCCGAGAAAATGGTGCTCGACACTCTGACTTGGCTAGGGCTGGAATGGGATGAGGGACCGACGCTGGACGGCGGGGAAGCCGGTCCGTATGCGCCCTATCATCAAACTGCTCGAAAAACTATTTATAAAAAGTGGGCGGACAAGCTGATCGCCGCTGGGCGGGCCTATGCCGATCCGTATACGCCGCGTCAAATCCAGGAATTTCGCGACCTCGCGACGCATAACAAACAGCCGTTTTTGTATCGCGATCATCGACCGACCACGACCGAGCCATGGGACGGGTCGACGCCGCTGCGGTTCAAGTCCGAGCCGAAATCCCACGCCTGGCACGACGCTATTATGGGCGATCTGTCCGCCGGCGCCGAAGCTGTCGACGACTTTATTTTGATCAAATCCGACGGTTTGCCGACCTATAATTTTGCGCACATCGTCGACGACTGCGAGATGAAAATCACGCACGTCATTCGCGGTCAGGAATTTATTTCCAGCATGCCGAATTACCTGAACCTATACGAGGCGCTGGGTGAGGAGCCGCCGATTTTTGCGCATATGCCGCATATTTTGAATAGTATCGGCAACAAAAAGTTGGGTAAACGCGACGGCGCCAAGTCGATTACCGATTACCGCGACGATGGATTTCTGCCCGAGGCGATGCTGAATTTCCTGGCGAGTTTGGGCTGGAACGACGGCACGGAACAGGAGATTTTCAGCCTGGACGAGTTGGTTGCCAAATTCGATCTGTCCCGCGTCGGTCGCAGCGGCGCGCGTTTTGATGAAAAACGCCTGGTGTGGCTGAACGGGCAGTGGGTAAAACGGCTTAGTTTGGACGAATTATACGTCCGAGCCGCTGAGTTCTGGGGCGAGCACAGTCGTGCTGCCGGTGACGATGAGCGGCGAAAAGTCCTCGCCGTGGTGCAAGAGCGCCTAAAAACTTTGGCGGATTTACCGAGCTTGACCGAATACTTTTTTGCGCGACCGACGCCGGATTGGACGATGGTGGACGATAATAAACAACTAGGAAAAATACCGCGCGACGAACTGCTGGAACTGCTAAAAATCGCCCGAAACGCCCTCGCCGAAATGGCAATAACTGATTGGACAGAGGAGATTTTACAGAGTAAATTAAATGAACTTTTGGAAACAACTGGCTCAAAACCGGCGATTCTGTTCAGCATCATTCGCTATGCGCTGACCTGGGCGGCGTTCAGCCCCGGCTTGCCGGAGACGATGGCGCTGCTGGGGCGCGAGGAAACGCTGGCACGGCTGAGCTCGACAGCACCGAACGACGTGTGATATAATACGCTCATGATTAAAAATATTAGATATCGCAGTCCCGTCAAAATCAAAAAGCCGATGACGCGGCGGAAAAAAATCATTTTAATCGCCAGTATTGTCGGCGGAGTGTTGCTGGCAGGCGGAGCGGTGTGGGCTTATTTTACATTTTTCGCTCAGCCTGAATCGACCAGCGAGACACCAACCGCCGAGCCGGTGCGCCATTTTTCGCCGCTGACCGGCGTGGAAACGAGCGAGGTAAATACCAAGCGTCCCGTCACGGCGGTAATGATCGAAAACAGCCCCGAAGCCCGCCCCCAGTCCGGCTTGAAAGACGCCGGCGTGGTATTCGAGGCGGTGGCAGAGGGCGGCATCACGCGTTTCATCGCGCTATACCAGGAAGCCCAACCCGAGCTCATCGGGCCGGTGCGCAGCGTGCGACCGTATTACCTGGAATGGGCGGCGGCTTTTGATCCGGCGGTGGCGCACGTCGGCGGCAGCGACGAAGCCCTGCAAATGGTGCGCGGCGGAGACTATGGCGTCGACCTCGATCAGTTTTTTAACGACGGCGCGTATTGGCGCGAAAACGGCACTGGTCGCTATGCACCGCACGATATGTATACTGATTCCGCGAGCCTGAACGAATTGGAAACCGCCAAGGGCAAAACCACGTCTGATTTCAAGGGCTGGGCGCGCGCCGACGGCAAGGCGATCGAAAAGCCCGTCCCAACCGAAACGCCTGCCACCGAGCCGGCACCAACCTTTGCCGACCAAATCAATTTGCCAGTTTCCAGCGGGCTATTCGGCGTCAGCTATACCTATGACCGCGAGAATAATAAATACCTGCGTTACCAGGCGGGCGCGGCGCACGCCGACCGCGAGAAGGGTCAAATCGCGCCCGACACGGTCATTGCCATGATGGTCAATATGAGCCTGTCGTATGACGGACTGCACAATCTCATCACCACCGAGGGTGTCGGCACGGCTTATATTTTCCAAAACGGCACGGTCACGACGGGGCAGTGGAGCAAAGCCGTCAGCTCCGCCCAGATCCAGTTCGCCGACGCGGACGGCAACGAAGTTTTGCTGAACCGCGGTCAGGCCTGGCTCAGCGCCGTGCCGAACGGCAATACCGTGACATGGAATTAGTTTGACTGGCGAATTGGTTTTGGCTATAATGCATGCATGGCTTTGACGAATGATGACAAGAAGTGGGTTACGGGCACCGTTGAGCGGACCGTCGAACGAACCGTCGAACGAGTAGTTTCGAACGTCCTGGATGACATGATCATCCCGCGTTTTGATGAAATTTACGGCAAGCTCGAGGAGCATGACAAGAAGTTCAAGGATATCGAATACGAATTCGTAAAAGTTTATCGGCGGTTCGACGAGATTGACGAGCGTCTCGACAATATTGAGGCTAAGCTCGAAGCCATCACCAACGATATCAAGGAGCTCTATACTATGGTGGCAAAAATCGAAGAAAAACAGATCCGCGACGAGGAATCGATCAAAAAGCTGTTTTCCGAGGTTAAGCGTATCGACGAGGAAGTCATTCGCCTGAAAAAATATTTAACCGAGCGCAAACAGTTGTCATCCGCCTGAGAATGTGTTAAAATTGTCGTGTCGCCCATGGCGCGGCCTCATCGTCTAACGGTTCAGGACAGCAGGTTCTCATCCTGCAAATCGGGGTTCGATTCCCCGTGAGGTCACCAGGATCTGGGTAACAGAAAACCCGCCCCTGTTATGGGGCGGGTGATTTTAAAAGTATTTGCTTATCTTCCTTCCAAGCCACAATATAGTGGCTTGAAAGACATTCATTTAGCGAACGAATATATTCGCCTGCTATCTCGTCCGCCTTTTTCTCCAAATTCTGCAGGTCGTAGTCTTTTTTAATTACTAGCACTTCACAGGCGACCCAAACCTTAATGGTGCCCTCAACTTGTTTAATAGTATCTGGCGCGCAAGAGTAGTTGTCGCAGTATATGAAAGTGATATACACCTCATCGCTGCTTTCATCATCCATGGCTTCAGCCGCATAACCAAATTTCAACAAATAATGAGGATTTTCCTCGTTATCATACCAATCTTCGATACGAACACACCAATAGCCGCCTAAAAGCGTTTCATGTAAAACCTCAACAGCTTTCCGCATGATCCTGGAGTTAATTTTGGCATAGCTTTTAGTTAACTCCGGTTTTTCTTGGTCGCCAAAGCGAGTTTCGTAAATTTCTGGGCACAACATTGTAACCACCGCCTTTCTATGGTAGAAAAAAACATCTCCCCGGCAGCATCTGACCGTCGGGTAGACGAGTTCAGATAGTCAAACTCATTTACCCAACGGTCAAAATAAGCAAATATGTTAAGGTTCAAGAAGTGGCTCATGAGTTTTTGTAAAACAAAAACTCCCTGTATATACAGGGGAGGTCCCCATACATACCACCTCCTCGTGTAGTTATCGCTAACTTATTCACAATTGTATCACAAATTGCGAAAAAAAGCAACGCTGCGAGGATGGTTTTGCCATAATCATCTTCATTTTTTATTTTAGACGTTTCGTCGCATTATGCTCCAATAATGACCTTAACTGAACAATGGCAGTAGCGTTCAGTCGTGCCAGCCGCTCACTTTGCGACAAACCATTGCGAATTAGCAACGCATTAACGCTTTCCAGATTCGACAAAACAACCAACTGTTCCAGGGTAGCTTTATCTCTGATGTTACCCTTGTTATTTTGGTTATCGGTGCGCCATTCGGCAGCTGTTTTACCGAATAGCGCCACATTCAGCAGGTCTGCCTCATTAGCATAGACAAATGACTTTCGCCCCTCATCTACAACTTGCGGGATAATGTGCTCTTTGATAGCGTCGGTGTGAATGTGGTAGTTAATTTTTGAAATTGTGCGCTGCAAGTCCCATTCGGCAGATAGACTTTTTTGTTCCTGCTCCTTCAACCGCTCAAACTCAGTAATTAAATACAGTTCAAACTCTGGGCTCAGCCAGGCTGCAAATTTAAAAGCGATGTCCTTGTGGGCAAACGCTCCACCATAGCGACCGCTTTTACTCGCAATCCCAATGGCATTAGTTTGCTCGATCCACCTTTTTGGCGACATGCCAAAATAGTCTCGCCCCGCTTCCTTTTTAATTCCTTCAAAATTGAAGGAATTAAAGTTAGGATTGTGAATTTTCTCCCAAAGACCAAGGTATGAAATCGTTCCATAAATCCGTAACCAGTTGGCGATGACCTGTGATGGCTCGTTGGCGTTGCGGTATTTTGCGATATCGGTCAGCGAGATATAGTCCTCTTGCTTGTCGGAGAGTAGAATAATTTCCGTATTTTCTACTTTTATGGTCGATCTTTTTGCCATACGGAAATTATACCATATATCTCACGACAATGATCTTTTTTCGCCTTTCTCGTCAAAACCTAAACATGCGCAAAAAGACCCCACTTTACAGGGGTCTTTCAGCGTTTTCCGGCAAGCTTTTACAACTTGTTCAGGCGGCGACGGCTCGAGACATAATATGCGCCAGCCGTGACCAGCGAGCCCAGCCCCACCACACCGGCAGCTTCCGCGCCGGTAGCAGGCAGTTCGCTCGGGGTGTAACCGCCAGGCGTCGACGGGTAACTCGGCGTCACCGGGGGGTTGACCGGGGGATTAACCGGCGGGTTCACCGGGGGAGGTGTCGTATCACACTCCTCGGGATGCTTCGCCGCGTAATCCGGATCTTTACAATCAGGTTTTGGCTTTTCATCATCCTTGCACCCCGGATCATCCTTGTCCAAGTGTTCCTTGCCCGGGACCTCACACTTAGGCTTCTCGTCCGGTTTACAACCTGGGTCGTCCTTGTCCAGATGCTCCTTGCCCGGAACGTCACATTTTGGTTTTTCATCAGGCTTGCAACCCGGATCATCTTTGTCTAGGTGCTCTTTGCCGGGGACCTCACATTTAGGCTTCTCGTCGGGCTTACAACCTGGGTCGTCCTTGTCCAGATGCTCCTTGCCTGGAACGTCACATTTTTCCGGCGGAGGAGTATCGCATACCACCTGTGCTTTGAACTGCACGAAACGTTTTTGTTGGGTTGAAACGTTGATCTTGCCGATATTGACGCCGCTCGTAAACAGCGCGTCACCCAAATTCTGAATTTTGTTGGCATTCGCATCCAACAGCTCAGCGGAACCTGGGATATATTTCAGCTCAGCGTCCTTGTCCAGATTGACAGTCGCCGTATCGGTAATAATATTCGGATCAGCGTTGACCGAACTCGCCGTCAACGTCGAAGTAAAAGTCTTAGCCTTGCCACTGGCGGGCTGAGTAGCCTTGACAATCACATTGTCAATCGGGTCAGGACCCGGATTGTGTAAACGCCCACGGAATTGCACCGTTTGGCTGCACGTCGCTGACGCCGGGTCAACGAACTGACCGTTCTGCGTCACGTTGCGCGCCCAGTAGATATCGCCGCCGGCAATCTGTCCGGTCACCAAAGCTAACGCCGGGACAGCACACGCCAGGGCAATCAATATTGATAATAAAATCTTTTTCATAATTCTTCTCCCTATTACTTAATATTCATTATATACTAGTTGTTAAATTTTGTAAATACTATTCAGATACCAGATAGACACAGATTTTCATGGATTTATGTGCGACAGAGAGAGCTTGGGGCTCGATCTCTGCCGCACGTTTTTAGATTTATCCGCGATCGTCGGGCACGATCGGTATGCCCGACTTGCCGTCACTATGAACGTAGGATACGTTCATAGTTTTTCCGTTGGCGGTCACCGGAACAGTGACGCCAACGCGGGACCCGGCTGGTCCCGTGGCTTTCACGTAAAACGTGAAGAGCCGGTGACCGGCGGCAGGCGGGTTTCCGTTTTGATCACGGAACACCTCCCTCCACTCCTGACCGGGAGCGGTGCCGACCACTCCGTTCGCCAAGGCTGGCGGCCCGACGATGACGGAGTCTCCGTCAGGATCCCACGCCTCAAACCATATCTTCTGGGTGTCCCCAGTAAAAAAATGGTATTGAGGCATATTGGGAAATACGCCGGTCGGTGGGCGGTCGGTGGGCGGTTTCACATCGCAGTGTATTCGCAACACTGCGATGGCTTTTGCCGCCGCCGTGAGTTTTTCGTTTATGCTCACGTCAGCCGCTGCCGCCGCCTTGGCGTCAGCCAATAGCTTGGCTTTTTGCGCCGCTGTCAGCTGTGCCTTCACCTTTCTCTTTGCCTCAGCCTCCGACGATGCCCTGACTACCACGGTCAGCTCGGCATAGCCGGTTGCTATTGCCGAGACTGTCGCCGCCGCTGACACGTGGACTTCGTTAGTCCAATCATGCTTACAGCGTGCGGTCGCTATACCGTAAACGACGACTTGAACTTTTTTTACAACTTTTTCGTTGTAATTAAGTTCCGTTTTCGCCTTTCCCTTTAACACGAGCTCGTATGAGCCGTATTTAAGGAAGTTCTTCGGCACTCCGCCGCCTAGCTTTGTTTTGTTGCCGCAGCTTTCCTTTTTCGCGGACGATATTTTCCTCCCCTTATCGTCCATCGAAATGCGTATCCACGATTTGGACACGCTCGTCCACCTACTACCAACGAAGTCATCAAGCCAGTGGAATCTTCCGGCTGACCCGGAGTTCCAGAACCTCTGGCCTCTCTTCATTTTTATCCGATAATTTTTGGGCATATGCCCGTTTTTTTTCAAGAACTTGGCAATGCCTTTCTTGAAATTTTTATCGGATTTGATTTTTTTCCAGGTCAAATAACCTGGAAATTTTTTCTTTAATTTAACTATTAGGGTCCCCTTTGCCCTTGAAGGCTTCATTGGGCCGCCTTGTTCAACGACAATCTTGCCGTTGACCTTTCCAACGGATGTCACTGTCATCGTTTCCGTGACGACAGCTTCAGAAAAATCCGCTCCCTCGACCTTAATTGTAATGTCGTATGGGGCAGGATTTTCTGCCGATACTGGCACCGCCAGCCCGGTCGCGATCATGGTCGCGATGACGATTATCACTACCGCCTGTGTGGCGGCACTTTTTCTTAGTGTGTTAAGCATTTTTTTCTCCTTTCTTAACACACCTTGTCCGCCACCACGGCGGGCAAGTCCTGGACAGAGCGACATGTTGCCGCTCCTGAAATCCAGCTCAACGCTGTGCGCACGCGTTGAGTCTGACCGCTGACAAAATTTATCAACAATCAGACCCAACGCTTTTCGCACCCCTGATAATCGGATCTCGGATAATCTATTTGGGTCCATAAAGACCCGTGGCTATCTGGTATGTTAAATAACATACATTGCAATTGGTCTCCACCGCTTACAATCTACGTCGCTATTCTACCACACCCAACACTCCATGTCAATACTTCTACGCATATTTTTAAATTAAGCACAAGCGTTTTATCATCCCCGCCTCTGTCACCTGTGGGAATGGCGAACGCCGCGCCCCTGTCACCACGGGGAATTTTATCGAAAAATCCGTGGAATCACAGAACATCATTGGCTTTGTTAAATGATTTTGCTATCATAAATGTAACCCGACGGGAACTCCTGTGTATTGCAGGGGTTAGCCCGTCGGCTTTTTGTTTTGATCCAGAAACAAAAGATGGTATAATACCCTCATGCATAAATTTAACGTCGCGGATGTTGATCGCTTGCGCAGTAAACTTAACGAGAGTAATTATCGGCGGGCGCTGCGTTACGCCGAGGATACCCTGGGTGGGCTGAAAAAACTCGAGGATTTTGAACAGGGCGTGGCGATTTTTGGTTCGTCGCGACCGACGTCCAGCGACAAAATGTATAAAACAGCGCGACAACTGGGGCGGAAACTGGCAAAGGCTGGGCACAACGTCATCACCGGCGGCGCCCAGGGCATTATGGAGGCGGCGAATCGCGGCGCGTTCGAAGCCGGCGGCACCTCGATCGGGCTGAATATCAAATTGCCGCACGAGCAACATCTCAACAAATACACCACGATCCAGATGGAATTTCGCTATTTTTTCGCTCGCAAAGTCATGTTGGTCGCCAGCTCCAAGGCATACGTTTTTGTCCCGGGCGGTTTTGGCACGCTCGACGAGTTCAGCGAAATCGTCACCATGATCCAGACCGACAAAATTCCGCCGGCGCCGCTGATGCTGGTGGGCAGCGATTTTTGGCAGCCGGTCGATAATTTCTTCCTGAAAACCGTGCAACAGCAGCGCGGCTATATCTCGCCCAACGATCGCATGCTATACACCATAACCGATGATGTCGACCTGGTCGTCGACGCCGTAAATTCAGTTTCGCGCGTCGGCATATCCGCCGGTTTGGCGACGGTTGATCGGGTTTGATAGTGTGTGAGTCTGTGCGTTGTTGTAATCGCATGGATTACTTCGTTGCGCTCGCAATGACGGCGTAGTCGCATGGATTGCTTCACTATGCTCGCAATGACGTCACATCTGTCATTGCGAGGAACTATCTCCTCGTCATTGCGAGGAGTGAAACGACGAAGCAATCCAGCCTTGCGAAATATGCTAAAATGTCTACTATGAATCCGTTACAAAAACGTTTGAATAATTTGCGAGCCGATTTCGACGCCGCCATGAAGCGCCTGGATATTGATGCCCGGACGGCGGAATTGACGGGGCAGGAAAAACAGCTCGAGGATCCTGATATTTGGCGCGACCCGAAAGCCGCCCAAGATTTGAGCCGCACGGTGGCAGCGGCACGTAATCAAGTGCAGCCTTGGCTGACCCTGCGCACGCAAATTGCCGATATCGGCGAGTTGTTGGACTTGGGCGACGACGAATTATTGCCCGAGGTCGAAACCCAGTTGACAGCGCTGGAACAGGAACTTTTGGAGTTGCGGAAGCAATTATTATTTCGCGGCGAATATGACAATCACGATGCGATTTTGCGACTGTCCGCCGGCGCGGGCGGCGACGACGCGCAAGATTTCACCGAAATGTTGGAGCGCATGTATTTGCGCTGGGCGGAAAAATCGGGGTTCACGGCGCGGGTCATTGAACGCTCGGCGGGCGAAACTGCCGGCGTGAAAACCTCTGTTATTGAAATTGCTGGGTCGTTCGCCTATGGCAAACTGCGGTCGGAAAACGGCGTGCATCGGCTCGTTCGTTTGTCGCCGTTCAACGCCGAATCGCGCGAAACTTCTTTCGCCTTGGTCGAAGTTTTGCCGAAAATCGACGCGCCTGACGCGGTCAAAATCGACCCAAATGACCTGAAAATCGACGTTTATCGCGCCGGCGGCCACGGCGGGCAATCGGTCAACACCACCGACAGCGCGGTGCGAATTACGCATTTGCCAACAGGGGTCGTGGTGGCGATTCAGAACGAACGCAGCCAACTGCAAAATCGCGAAAAAGCCATGGAAATATTGCGCGGCAAACTGGTGGCGCTGCAAATGGAACAGCACGCCGAATCGTTAAGCGACCTGCGCGCCGGCGAATCCGCCGCGTGGGGCGCGCAAATTCGCAACTACGTCCTGCACCCCTATAAACTAGTCAAAGACACTCGCACCAACTACGAGGAAAAAGACGTTGATAAGGTGCTGGGCGGCGAAATTGATGGGTTTATCGAAGCCTATTTAGAAAGTCAAACTACATCAGAAAAGAGTTAAGCCCCACACCGTTCGGAAACGACGTGGGGCTTTTGTGAGCCCGCCCCGAGGAGCAGAAGATGCGCGCGAACTTTCGTTCATCGCGGCGAGCTCAACTCGGAGGCGGGCTGTGTACAACCCTACTGGCTCGTCGAAGACCGAGACGAGCTTTTGAAAAAGATACCAGACAGCAGGCCTAGGCCCAATGCCTGCCAGAACCCAATGGACGGAAGTCCAAAGATTACTGGCATTAGCCAATTCCATAGCAACATAATAGGCAATGCGACCAACGCTGCCCATAGTGCTATGAGGCCTAATGTAACCAGAGCAGCCAACACGACAACCATATCTCTCATCTCTCTAAAATAGACGGGTTGTGTCAGCGGGCGGAATTGCCGCGCCGACGACACCTGCGAGTCTTGACGAATTGTCAAGATTGTTCGCTAGATGCTGATATATATATATCAATTCTTCGTCTAAATGTCAATACTTACGCCGCCGGACACCAAATCTCACCTCTGTTAAAAATAATATTGTAAAATATACAACAATTATAGTCAACCAATCGTCAGAAAATCCAAAAAAATGCTGAAAATAAACTTGATCAAAGCACAATTTTGTGATATAATTCTCTTCAAATCGAATGCGAGGTGGAAATGCGAGCGTCGATTAAATAATATCGTACAAGTTCGAGGGTACTCGGGCTTTTTGTATAGAGAGGTGAGCTATGATCAAATTGATTAAAAAACAAGGTGGATTGTGGCGGTCGACGTTGCTCGGCGTGGCGGTCGGCGTGGTGATGACGGCTGGGTTATTGGTTTACGAAAACGTGGCCAACCGCGCCAACGCCGAAGCCGGTCGCGCCGCGTCGTCGACGCACGTTGTGGGCGAAAAGTC
>JAITGI010000028.1 GCA_031280785.1 Candidatus Nomurabacteria bacterium | reverse complement strand
TAATGATGCGCACGAAATGTTAGAATACCCACATTATGAGTCGCAAAAGCAAGGGTTCTATCATTCCAAACGGCGTGGCAATCTGGTCACACGAAATGGCGGTTGCTCAAATCTTAGCGAACGCCGGTCATACCGTTGAATTTATTCCCGTAAACAACGCCGAAACTAATTCCAACAACCCCGATATTTTGATGGACAACAAGATTTGGGAAATCAAATCGCCGAAGACCGATAAACTGTCCGGCATTGAGCGCAATCTGAAACGAGCCAGCCATCAGTCTGCGCATATTATCTTGCACAGTGGTCGTATCAAGCGGCTGCATAATGATTCGATTCAAAGTTTCTTGATCAAGAAGTTCCGCCAGCAGAAAAATATCGAAAGCCTGCTCTATATCGACAGACACCATAAAATCATTGACATCAGCCGGCTAGTTTGATATAATAGTAGTATAGAAGTCCCGCACGGAGCAGTATGTTCCTGCCGCGGGGCTTTCTTTTTGTTGGGGTTTTGTTTAGCCGAGCGTGAACGTCGCGCCCGACTTTTTATTATTTTCCGCCACGATTTGCATATTCATTTGGCTGGCAACGGCTTGCGCCAGCGGCAAGCCCAAGCCATAGCCGTCGGTGGTGCGCGAGGTTTCGGCGCGGTAAAATCGGTCGAAAATGTGCGGCAGGTCGACGGGCGCGATACCGCTGCCTGCGTCGCGGACGAAGATTTTGCCGTCCCGCGTGGCGCCGATTGTCACGACCGAACCGCGCGGGCTGTATTTGACCGCGTTGTCGAGCAGTATCGCCAAAATGTCCGCCAGCGCCTCGTGATTGGCGCGAATGCGGCGCGACTTAACCAAGTTTTTGACGACGATTTTCCGCGCCGCGATTTGCGGCTCCACACGTTTCAGTGCCGCTCGCACCGCTTGCCCCACGTCAATTTCGCTGATTTCAATCGGCTCGTTTTGGCTGAGCCGCAGCAGCCGGTCGGTCAGTTCGCGCAATTTGCCGACTTCCTCCAAATTACTGACGATTTGGGCGCGCAGTTCGTCCCGATTCGGTCGCGCCTCGCGCAGCAGAACTTCGTTTTCCATTTGAATCGCCGCCAGCGGCGTGCGCAGTTCGTGACTAGCGTCGGACACGAAACGCCCCTGCGCCTGCATTGCCGCATTGACCGGCATCAGCGTCCAGCGCGCCAAAAAGTAACTCGCCGCCGCGCCAGCCGCCAGCACCGCGAGGTTGACCAACACCAACTCGGTCAACAAATTTGCACGAATTTGCTCGAAATGCTCGGTCAAAAATCGCTCCACCATCATCTCGTCGTCGCCGGTAATCATCACGCGGCGCGGCAAATCGCGTTCCAGCCCGCGCGTCGTCACGTTGTAAACCGCCGCCGAAAAACCAAAACAAATCACAAACAAAATCGCCACGAAAATCGCGGTCAACTTCAAAATCGCTTTGTCAAAAATCTTCACGAGCCATTCCCTTCCACCTTGTAACCGAAACCGCGCAGCGTGTGAATCAGCGGCTGACCGCGAAACGGTTTGTCGATTTTGCGCCGCAGCGAACCGATATACGCCTCGACCGTGTTCGGTAAAATATCGCTGTCAAAGTCCCAAACGTGCCCGATAATTTTGTCCTTGCTGAGCGTCCGCCCGGCGTTGCGCATCAGATATTCCAGCAGCGAAAACTCCGTGCTGGTAAGTTTGATGCGTTTTTTGCCGCGCCGCACGTCAAAAGTCACAGTGTCCAGCGTCAAGTCGCCGACCCGCAGCAGATTGTCGGTCACGTCCGTCGGCCGCCGCAGCAGCGCCCGAATGCGCGCCAGCAGTTCCTCGAAACTGAACGGCTTGACCAGATAATCGTCCGCGCCGGCGTTCAGCCCATCCACGCGATCGCGAATTTGCGATTTCGCGGTCAGTAGCAAAATCGGCGTTTTGATGCCCGCCGCCCGCAGCCGCCGCGTGATTTCCGTGCCCTCGATCCCGGGCAACATTCGATCAAAAATCATCACGTCAAACTCGTCGCCGAGCCCCGCCGCCAACCCAGTTTCGCCGTCGTGATAAACCTCGACGATAAACTTTTCCTGCTTCAACCCACGCGCCACCGCCGCGGCGAGTTTGGGTTCGTCTTCGACTAGTAAAATTTTCATAACACATATATTATATCGCTAAACTGAAAATAATCTGAATCGTTTTTGCCGGGTAGCGCTTTGGTGTCATACTACTTCGTATTATGACACCACGCTTTAATTGTCAAATAAGATTTGACAATTACCGAACCTGCGGCTCGAAGCCCTGCTTCGCAGGGCGCACATTAAAACAGTGACCGCAAGGGTCACTGTTTTAATGTGGCTCCGGAGGCCGGATTCGAACCGGCGACCAATTGGTTAACAGCCAACTGCGCTACCGCTGCGCTACTCCGGAATATTTTCGTCCAGTGGACAAGGACAAGTATAGCAAACCAGCCCACAGACAGCAAGGGGAAATGCGTTTCCCCGCCTAACATACTAGCACAAGCGTGTTAAAATGTCAAGGCTTAATCCGTCGCCGCGCCGATGATGATGACGAAATCGGCGCCGGCAGTGTTGATGCCCGCTGGGATAACATTTTTTAGCTCGACGCCAAACAGCGACCCGAGCGCGGCGGCGGTGGCGAGCTTGTCGGCGCCGGCTTGATATATCTCAACCTTGGCGTAAGTGCCCGTCGGCGCATTGCCGACAGTGCCGATATTGTAGCCTTTTTGTTCCAGTTCATCGGCTTTTTGCTGCGCCAGACCAGGTGTCGTCGAACCATTCAAAACATCAATCACCGCCGCCTCGCGCACCACCGGGTTGCTGCTGGTCTTTGACTTGATATAAGCATGAATTTCACTGTAATCAAACAGCCCAGCCGACGGCATAACCACGCTCGCCGCTCCCACCGATCCAGTCTTCACCAGGTTAACGCCGTTATCCGGGTCGAGCAGAGGCAAGCTGACGATACTGTCGCTCTTAATTTCCCTGCCCAGGTCGATCAAGACATTTATTTCGCTGGTTTTGAAATTCGTGTGCAAATTATTGCCGAGCGTGCCGATCAGGCTAATCAGCGTGCCTGGATTTGACAGCAAGCCGCTGGAAAGCATTTTTTGCTGAATGGCTTTGATAATGATTTGCTGATTTTTCTCGCGCGCGAAATTCGAACCGTCCAAGCCGTAGCCACCGCCCGCGCCGCGTGCTCGTGCCAGATTCAGCGCCGTCGTCCCGTCGAGATGCGCCAGCTCGCCCTGGGCAAATTTGATACCAGTGTTGTAGTCATAAATCCCCCGCGGATCGTCGCTCTCGATCGTGACATCAATTCCACCCATATCGTCCACAATCTGCGTCACCGCCGCCCATCCCATATGAGCATAGTATTGCACGTCAAGCCCCAGAACCTCACCGACTTTCTCGCGAAAAGCATCACTGGCTTCTTCCTCATTATCCCTGTCAGTGTTATACATGCAACGATACGTTTCGTTCAGTTTACCAGCCGTGGTGTTTAGCGTCTGGTCCGGACATTCGTGCTTGACCCACAAGTCACGCGGCAGACTAATCATATAAGCCGTCTTGTCATTTTGGTTGACCGACAGGACCAAAATCGTATCCGCCAACAGCGGTCCATCGTAATCATCCGGCGCCGTGCCAAAGATCAGGATATTGCTGCGACCGTTTTCGTCCTCGACCAGCTTTTCCTGCCAGAAAACGCTGAACGGATTGTCGTTATCGAACGGTTTGTTGAACATCGACCACAGATACCAAGCCGCGCCGAGCAGCGCCAGGGCCAAAATGACGACGATCGCAATGATGACCTTTTTCTTCTTACCTTTCGGTTTCTTGGCTTGGCTTTTTTTGGCTTTTTTCAGCGCCTTTTTCATGGCTTTTTTATCAGCCGGTTGGTCAGTTTCGGCAAAATCATCGCTCGCCAAGTTATCATATCCCGGCAGTTCCAACAGCGACTGCGAAATGTCGCCCGACAACTCATCATCAGCCGGCGCGGGTGCTGTTTTCGTCTTTTTCCTCTGGAAAAAATCCATTTTTCGAGGGTCGGTAACGGACGTCATCTCGTCCGGCGGTCGCACACCATCGCCGATCTCGTCCAAACGCACCTTGGCACCATTCCGACGCCGCGGCACAAAACCATCGATTGCTCTCGCTTGTTTTTTCATAGTTGTTACGCTATTTTAGCAAAGATTCATCATTTTTCAAAATTCGTGATTCGTTTTATCTTTTATCTCGTCAATGTTATAATTAACACGTTCATCATGAAAAGAGACCCCTCATTCAACTTTCGGATAATTTTGGCAGTCAGCGACATTGCCGCGGTGGTTTTTTCGTTCACTTTGGCGTATTTTTTGCGGACGCACGTTGACGCGCGGCCCTATTATTTCGACAGTGAAATTTGGGAATTCGTCATCAGCATTATCCTCTTGATTCCGCTGTGGATATTGATTTTCCTGGTGTCGGGATTATATCAATCGTCAATTTACTCATATCGCAGCAAAGAATATGGTCGTTTGCTGATCGCGTCCATCACAGGCATTATGTCCCTGATATCATACGAGTTTTTCACCGACGTATATATTTTCCCGGTTCGCATCGTGGCAGTGATTGCCATGGTGTTGTGTTTTTTACTTTTGATTATTTTTCGCGAGATTCTGAAAGCGGTGCGGCGACAATTTCTGAAACATGGGCGCGGTGTTTTGAACCTGTTGATAGTCGGCAATAATGAAAATACGCGAGTGCTGACTGATACTTTGCGCGGCAATTTGCTGTCCGGTTATAAAGTTGTTGGCATTGTGGCGAATGGCGGTTTTATCCCGGATCATGCCAAGGAGTTGCAGTTTAGCTCAATCAAAGCCGCCTGTGAAAAGGTCAGCCCGGACGTCATAATCCAGACCGACGACAGTAATACTGACAAAGTTTTTAACGCCGCCATTGACCAGCATCTGCGCTATGGGTTGGTTCCGAGCCACGAAGTGCTGCTGTCGCACCTGGGCGAGATCAATCTCATTGGCTCACAGCCGGTTATCAGCGTTGGAGTTACGCCGTTGATTGGCGGCAGTCGACTCGTCAAACGCCTTGGCGACATGATTTTCGGCAGTCTGTTCCTGGCGATCGCCTCGCCATTTATGCTGGTGATTGCTATCGTTATAAAAATCAACGAGCCGCACGGAACGGTGTTTTACCGCGAAAAACGCCTGACCAGGTTTGGCAAAAAGCGCTATATTTTTAAATTTCGCTCGATGAAAACAACGTTTAGTGGCATGACGCCGGAGGAAGCTTTTGAAAAAATGGGTAAGCCGGAACTGATTCCGACGTATCGCGCTGGCGGTGATCAGTTGGACGATGATCCGCGGATTACCACTGTCGGGAAATTCTTGCGCAAGCTGTCTCTGGACGAGCTGCCGCAGTTACTCAACGTGGTCAAGGGCGACATTAGCTTGGTCGGCCCGCGCGCCTTGCAGCCCGGCGAATTGGCAAAATATCCCAACAAAAATCTGATTCTGTCTGCCAAATCGGGCTTGACCGGGCTGGCACAGGTGTCTGGTCGGCGCGATATCAGCTTTGAGGAGCGCCGGCTATTGGATATATATTACATCCAAAATTGGTCGTTGCTGCTGGACGTTCAAATTGTTCTGCGCACGGTGCTGACGGTTCTGTTGCGAAGAGGCGCCAGGTAATGAAAGTCGCCCTGGTTTGTGATTGGCTGACCGAAGTCGGTGGCGCCGAGAAAGTCCTGCTGGCTATTCACGAGGTGTTTCCCGATGCGCCGATTTATACTTCGCAATTTCGTCCAAAATCTGCCCGATGGTTTGCCGACATGGACGTGCGAACCGGCTGGATGAATTTTTTGCCGCGCGGATTGCGACGCTTCGTGCCATTTTTGCGTAACCTATATTTTGGGCGGCTCGATTTAACGGAATATGACCTGGTGATTTCCGTCGCCAACGCTGAGGCCAAGGGCGTGCAGACGCGCGGTGACGCTGTTCACATCGCCTATTTACAGGGTCCGCCGACTCAATATTATTG
>JAITGI010000031.1 GCA_031280785.1 Candidatus Nomurabacteria bacterium | reverse complement strand
AGGAGAATTAGTTTTTTTCGTGTCGGTCAATTACGACCGGCACATTTTCAGTTTGGAGGTGAAAAATGAAAGCAGTAGCTTACATATGTTTGGGGCTCGTGTTTATATTAAATCTTATTAGATTTCTTTTCTCAGAAACGGGCTACATGTATTTTCTGATAATTACATCAGTCGTGCTCATCGGGTTCATCTATACTATGTTCGAAAAGCAGCCTGACGACGAAGTGTGTTACCGCGGAAAGCTTGTAACGTTTCGCAATAATGTCGTGACAATTTATCTCGAAAATGCAGGGAAGAAAACATACGCGATAGAAAAGATAATTTCGAAACAATGGGAAGGCTGCGAGATAAACGATGCAGCCTTTAAAGTTATACTCATTTGGGAGCGTAACAGGGATAATGATCCCTGGAAGTGCCAGCTCAAGAACGAAGCTGATTATAGTATCATCGCAACGTTATTAACGGCTGGTCCATATTCGCCGCCAGACCTCGCCGACCGCGCTGAATAAAACAGCGCGGTCCATTTTCGATTCCCGACAGACAACGCCGTGGCAGTTTAATAGAATTCTCGTTGAAAAACTTGACAAATTACATATAGTTTACTACAATTGAGGTGACACATTGAAAAATGTCAAATTATGGCAGTTCGGGTGTAAAGTGGTTGCAGAGCACGTTTTTCGGCTCTGTAATTACAGAGCTTTTTATCTTGATAAAAGCAACAACCTTTGACCGCCATTGCACATTAAAATTATTCAATCTGTGAATTTCGGGCTTGCCGTCCAGTGCATGACACAAAACGCATTGCACGGCAAGCTGGAAATGAGTCTGGCTAGCAACTGGCGGAATTGAGTCCGCTGGGATGGGCTGTCCAGCCCAAGTAGTCGCGAAAGGAAAAACGATGAAAACAGTAGGGCGCCAGGCGTGGCTAAACGCGTATCGGATTTTTGTGAGTGCGGGCGTTGCGGCATTGATTATCATATTAATTATTACCGCGATTTTTCTCTTTCGGACCGAGAATCCAAAAGTAGAAATTAAAGAAGCGCGCGGCGTTGTTGTCAGCTATGGAAGCTATGTTTTCCTTATTGACACACACGGTGAGGCGTATGACAAGGACGCCGATTACAAAACCCATTCGAAGATGAGGGTAACGCCGAATATCTTCATCGGGAAGGACAGCGCCATCGGCGATGCGGATGGGCGTTATGCCCTTGTCTGGTATGCTAAACCAGCAGACTGGTTTAGCGAACAGTCATCGTTTTCTCCAGTCCTAATCGGCTGGGAAGAAAACCTGATAACGGTGGACTTTCCTATGCCGGAGTAACGCGGGCAATTGAATTAAAAAAAGAGCATTACACTCTGTAAAATGTAAGTAATAACGCGGGGCAGCTCCGCATCGCTTTTAACACCCGGGCGGTCACAGGGTGTCTTTTTTTGTATTATGACATATATTTGCACACATAAGGGTCGGACCCTTTGGGGAAACTTGACAGATTCAAGGCGGAAGAGTATTATATGAAGAATAACTGATCGGTCTTGCGATGATAAGTGGGTGCTGACAGTTTTGGTTGGCACTTTTTATTCCAGGAGGTGTGAATATGTTTAGAAAGGTGATAGTATTACTAACGGTTTTTGCAGTTATAGTGATGGTGGCTGGGTGTGGATACGAGAAAACCTACCCATACGATAAAACAATTGAGTTCGAAGGCAGATATATCGAGGGGAATGATCCATATATTTTTGCCGTATATGACTACGACTTGTCCGGGCATCTGGTATCGGTGAAAAACTGTAACCCATATATCGAACCTGATGACGTTATCGAGATTGAGGCTCGGGTGACAGTGACCGACGAAAGTGGCTTTTCGCCTGAATCTATCCGTGACTGTGTCGTAATTAAATACGACTATGCCGTGGGCACGATGACGTATGAGGAAGAAGAATACGAGACAGGGTTCGGGAATGTCCGCACGGAAAAGGATCCGATAGTCGTGAGAGATGATTTATCATTCGAAAGACTCACGGATTGCGACATGTCGATGAACGCCCTGAGGCTATGGGAGGGCAAAAAAGTAAAAGTTAAAATCGCCAGCCGGGTGGGGGCTGGGTTTATCGTTCCAGCCAGCATTAAGCCTATTTAGTCCGCCTGGAATATGTAGCGATTGACATAATTATGTGTCGGTCGCTATTTTTTTAATTCTCTCCTCAGCTGCTGCTTGATTTTCTGCCGCGCGTGCGAAGTGACGATGCGTTTCAGCCAGTCAATCGTCGGGCGAATATTGTTGCGCGTGATAATCTCGACGACGTCGCCGGTTTTCAGCGGCGTGTCGGACTTGGCGATGCGACCGTTGACTTTGAAGCTCTGGGCGCGGGCGCCGACATCGCTGTGCACACGATAGGCGAAATCCAACGGCAACGCGCCGTCCGGCAAATCGAAAATATCGCCGCGCGGCGTATACACGAAAATCCGGTCGGAAAACAGGTTGAGGCGCAATTTTTCGGTGTCGACTTTCTGTCCAGCCGCCAGCCGCGCCGCAGCCTTTTGCAAATCCGCAATCCAATCCAAATTCGCCGGCATGGCGGCAATTTGCCCTTTTTTATATGCGTCGGTCAATTTTTGTTCATTGTAATGAAACGACGCCGCCAGCCCGCGCTCGGCGTAATCGTGCATGCGCTCGGTGCGAATCTGGAACTCGACGATCTGCTCGTCGGGCGTCACGACGGTGGTGTGCAGACTTTGGTAACCGTTCGGCTTGGGCATGGCGATGTAATCCTTGATCCGATCAGTCATCGGCGTATACAGACCGTTGATCAACCCCAGCGCCTGATAGCAAGCATTTTTATTCGGCACGATGATCCGTAGCGCGATCAAATCGTGAATGGCGTCCAGATTTTGCTCGTATTTCTCGAGCTTTTTATGCAATGAATAAACCGATTTGATCCGCCCGTCCATGGTAAATTTGATATGATTTTGGTTCAGGAGTTTGGCGACGTCGGCGCGCACGCGGTCAAGCTTTTTGCTGGCGCGCCCAAGGCGCTTTTTCATCTGCTTTTTCAGGAAATTGAAACGATGTTTATCGAGATAGGAAAAGCTGATTTCCTCGATCTGGACGCGCACGCGACCCATGTTCAGCCGATCCGCCAGCGGCGCAAAAACGCGCAGACTTTCCAGGGCGATTTTCTGCTGCTTGTCGCGTGGCAGAGCGTAAAGCGTTTGCAAATTATTCAGCCGATCGGCGAGCTTGATAATGATGACGCGAATGTCCTGACCTGTGGCGATCAGCAGTTTGGTTAAATTATCCTTGGTCGCCGGCAGATAACTGTCGATTTCGCGCATGCCTTTGCGCAGCTCGCCGAGTTTGGTCACGCCGTCGACCAAAAACGCCACGTCGTGACCGAACTGTTTTTCGATTTCGGGCAGCTCGACGTCGGTGTCCTCGACCACGTCGTGCAACAGCCCGGCGATCAGCGTGTCGAGGTCGAGATTCCAGTCGCACAGATAGCCCGCCACGGCGACCGGATGAATAATATACGGCTCGCCGCCGATCCGCTTTTGCGTGGCGTGCGCCTGGGCAGCAAAATCAATCGCCGTTTCCAGCCGCGCCAGTTGCTTTTTACTGAACCGTGAATTTGCTTTGTCGAGCAGTTGGGTTTTTTTCATACTAATCATTATATCAAAATTTGACAAAAACTCGTGAACGGTGATATGATAATCGGCATAGGATTGGGAGGTTAGTCCTAAGCGTGGGGTCAAAGGTTTTATATTGCAAGGCAGATCCGCTTTGTAATTACAAAGGCTTTCCTGTGATAGGAAAGCGCGTAGCCTTTTTGGCTCCTGTTTTCATTTCGGTCCCCAAGGAGGTGATTTTTTTGGAAAAACTTAAAAAGGTGGCATTTGTCATCGGATGGTTTGCTATTTCATGCGCTCTCTTGGCGCTGCCCGTGATGTTGCTTTGGAATTGGCTAATGCCAGAAATTTTTGGTCTCATGACCATAAATTTCTTCCAGGCGCTTGGGCTGGCTATATTGTCCTGCCTACTTTTTGGAGGTTGGACAAGTGCAGCGAACACAAAGTAAAGCCGAACGGTTTTGAGGTCGACCGAAAACGACCTCTTTTTATTTTGTTTATGCTATAATGAAAACGAAGAACGAGGAGGGCAAAATGGCAAAGGGGAAAATTGCGATAAACGGTTTCGGGCGGATTGGGCGCAATGCGTTCAAGATTTTCGCGGGGCGTAGCGATGTTGAGGTGGTGGCTGTGAATGATTTGACAGATAACGCTACGCTGGCGCATCTGCTGAAACACGATTCGACTTTTGGCGAATACGAGCGGGCGGTGAGCTTTGACGACGAGTCGATTTCGGTCGACGGTCGGCGGGTCAAGGCGTTGGCTATCGCCGAGCCGGCGAATTTGCCGTGGCGCGAGCTGGGCGTGGACGTGGTGTTGGAGTGCACGGGGGCTTTTACTGATCCGGCGAAAGCTCGGGCGCATATCGCGGCGGGCGCGCGCAAGGTTATTTTGTCCGCCCCCGCCAAGGGCGACGGCGCGGACACTATCGTGCTGGGCGTCAACGACGACGCGGTTGACGGCGCTGGCGAAATTATCAGCAACGCCAGTTGCACGACGAATTGTATCACGCCGGTAATGGCGGTTTTGGAAAATAGTTTCGGCGTCGCCAAGGCGATGATGACGACGGTGCATTCCTACACCTCTGACCAGCGGCTACTGGACGCGCCGCACCGCGATCCGCGTCGCGCCCGCGCGGCGGCGGTCAATATTGTGCCGACCAGCACTGGCGCGTCGCAGGCGGCGGCGGAGGCAATGCCGAGCCTGAAAGGCGTTTTTGGCGGGCTTAGTTTTCGGGTGCCGACGCCGAATGTGTCGGTTTCGGATTTTGTGGTTTTACTGAAACAAAAAACCACGGTCGACGATGTGCGGGCGGCTTTTCGCGCCGCCGCCAACGAACCGTATTACCAGGGGATTTTGGCGGCCACCGACGAGGAACTGGTCAGCAGCGATTTCATCGGTAACGCGCATTCGTGCATTGTTGATTTGCCGCTGACCGATGTCGTCGACGGCAACTTAGTTAAGATCGTGGCGTGGTATGACAACGAGTGGGGCTATTCCAACCGCTTGGTCGAGCTGGCGGCGGACGTGGCGAAGGGGTTGTGAAATTGTCGCTAGACTGCTTCGTCGTTACACTCCTCGCAGTGACAATTGCTCGTCATTGCGAGCGGAGCGAAGCAATCCACGCGACTAAGTCCTAGATTGCTTCGTCGCCTAACGGCTTCTCGCAATGACAGCAACAGCGTCATTGCGAGCGGAGCGAAGCAATCCAGCACAATGGGCAATAGGAGTAGAGCTGCAATTGCGCAACAACGCCAGTGTCAGCCCGCATATCTATTGCATTTTTTCGCAAAGTATGCTATAATTGTGGTGTAGGGTCAAGTAATTGATTCTACATACCAGAGGGGAACAGTTTGAAATGTGGTCACGGAGCGAATTTTGCTCTGTAATTACAGAGTCTTTTCTTTACTAAGAAAAGACAGACAAACTTCCAATGAAACCTCTTGTCCTTTTACACGAATGTTGCAAAAGTCTGCTCGTCGTTTGAGATATTTTACTAAAAGATATTTCAAACGACGAGCGGACACAGGGTCTGCTTGCGTGATGCCGCTTGACGGCAGAAAGGAGGGCTATCATGGAAATGATAACTCTGGCAGTATCCGTTATATCTTCGACGCTCCTGATCGGTGCCGCTACAATTTTTTGTTACGGTGTCGTGAGGAGTAGTAAAAAGCCGGTAGAGACTTCTCCCGAGCAGCTAGAACTCGTGCGAGCTCAAATGGAGCTCTTGATGGGCGAGGCGGTCGAAGCGTTCCAGACGCGACTGCGCGAACTCGCTCAGCAAAACGCCGAGCTGACGCAAATCGGCGCCTGGCTGAGACAGCTCGAGAAAGATGGCGACATCGATCTCGACGCGCTCGGCAAGGACACCGCCAAGCGGGTCAAGGCGCTCCGCATCAAGAAGGCGGAGGCGGCCGTTGCCGTTGCTGAGTCTAGCTTGGCAGTAGTGCGAGGGGAAGTCTCGAAATACGTCGAATTGCAGGTGCGGTATGGCAGCTATACCAGCGGCATTAAACGGCTAAAAGAGCTTGAGCAGCACGAGACACAATATCTCGAAGCCGCCCGCGCTCGCTTCGACACGCTAGTGAAAAAGTAGTCGCGGCGCCACCCGTCGCCACCCGTTGCAACTTTGTTAATAACCCAGCGTTTGCACCATTGCATCGCTGGGTTTTTCCATTTGTGATATAATCATAGCCATGAATAAAGTCGAATATAAACGACAACAGCTGACCAGGGCGCTCGGACGGCTGGACGAGGCGATCGCGCTGGAATTTCCGTCGCCGGAAACCAAAGCTGATTCGGTGATACAACGATTCGAATTTTCCGTTGAACTGTTTTGGAAATATCTGCGTGAGTTGTTGCTCGAAAAGGGGCTCGAAGTCAACGCCTCGCCGATTGACGTTATGCGCGTCGCCAAAACGGCCGGCTATATCAAGGGCGGCGACGAGTGGATCGAGATGATTCGCGATCGCAACCTGACCAGTCACATTTATGACGACGCCAAAGCCATGGAAATTTACGAACGGATCGTCGCCAAATATGCCCCGATGATGACTAAATATGTTAAAAAGCATGGCAAATAGGTTTGGAATTTCGGACGAGATATTTGACGGTATCGTTTCGATATTGAAGAGAAATAATGTCAAAAAAGCGCAGATTTTCGGTTCGAGGGCGCGAGGCGACTGGCGTGACTCGTCGGATATTGATTTAGCGATTTGGCTCGACGACAGTATGTCTGAGGCGGAGGTTTGGCAAGAGCTGGAACAATTGCCGACTATCCATAAAATCGATTTAGTCAATTATCCTGGCATTTCTGATACTGGTTTCGCGGCGGCGATTGAGCGCGACGGGGTGGATATCGTCTGAATGTGATTGCTGGTGTCGGTTTATTTTACCCGTAAAAGCGTTGAAAGTGTTGACATATTTTATAATCTGTGATACAATGGGGGCATCGATGGTTGTATATCGACCTCGAATATCGGGATAGTGGGGTAAAAAGTAGTTACGGTCGCTCTGTAATTACAGAGTTTTTCTTACTTATAAGAAAAACTCATAAACCTTTCTCGCCCGCGAACCTTAATAGATTGCTGGATTTATGGATGGCGCCCCGTTCGAGCGTCGATTCCGACCGGTTTTGTCGGTCGAAATTGGCGCTCGAATATGCGAGTAGTCATTGTGATATAGGATTTGGATTAGGAAAAGGAGAAAACTAACCATGAAGAAGAAAGTTTTTATAATCGCTATCACCATGTTAATCGTTATTGTGTTTGCTGGGTGTATGCCCGAGCGACCGATCGTCAAAGACATCACCGTGAAAGGTGAGTACCGCGGTCTTTCTGGCGGAGCTATTATGGTCGACGCTGGGGGTGTTGATGG
This sequence comes from Candidatus Nomurabacteria bacterium, assembly GCA_031280785.1. Taxonomy (GTDB): domain Bacteria; phylum Patescibacteriota; class Saccharimonadia; order Saccharimonadales; family Saccharimonadaceae; genus JAITGI01. The sequence continues at coordinate 3,984 of JAITGI010000031.1, read as the reverse complement.
CATGCTAGTGTTGTCTGTCATCGATGGTCTCGATCTGGTCCTGCCAGAGGTGGGAAGCCAGGCGGCGTTCACGATAGGGAGCATCAAAGGCTCCAGGAATGTGACGAAGGGTGCTGTCGAGATTAGTGCCATTGACGACTCTGTCGATTGGCAGCCGTCTGGCTCCTGAATCCAGTGACGAGACCCAGCGCTTGCATATCGCGTCGCTGGGCTTTTCTTTTGTGCTATAATCAAAATACAAGCAAAAGGAGGAAATATGAAAATCTACCTGGGTGCCGATCATCGCGGCTATGAATTGAAAGACAAAATCGAGGCGTATTTGGCAAAACGCAATTATCCGGTCGAGGACGTTGGGGCGCTCGGCTATGACGCCGGTGACGATTTTCCGCAATTTGCGTCTGCGGCGGCGCTGAAAATCATCGGCAGCGATGACGACGACCCGCGGGCGATTTTGCTGTGTGGCGGCGGACAGGGTATGGCGATGGCGGCGAATCGTTTCGGCAGGATTCGCGCCGCGGTGGTGGCTGATGCCGATGCCGCCCGCACGGCGCGATACGAAAACGACGCCAACGTGCTGTCGTTGCCGGCTGATAAATTTGATGGCAACGACGATTGGCAGGCTATTGTCGATATGTTTTTGACCACCAAGTTTTCCGGCAAAGAGCGCTATGTGCGGCGTAACAAACAACTGGACGAGCTGATATGAGCCGGATCTGCCCGACGATTTTGGCACGCACGCCGGACGAGTTTGCGGCGCAGATTGAGCTTTTGCGGCCGTTCGCGCGGCGGGTGCAGGTCGACCTGGCGGACGGCGAGTTTGCGGCGCCGGCGACGGTCAATTTGAACCAGATTTATTGTGACGACGAGTGGTCGGTGGATTTGCATTTGATGTTTGCCCGCCCGAGCGAATGGACGGAGGCGGTGGTGGCGCTGAAACCCGATTTAGTAATTTTGCACGCCGAGGCGGAGGGCGATTTGTTGGCGCTGTTTGAACATTTGCACAAGTTCGGCATTCGGGTTGGCGTGGCGCTGCTGCCGGGAACTTCCGTCGCGCCGGCGCGAGAATTGATTGAGATAGCCGACTACGTTTTGATTTTCGGCGGACATTTGGGCTATCAGGGCGGCTCGGCGGACTTAACGCAACTAGAAAAAGTTGCGCAAATTAAAAAAATCAACCCCCGCACCGAAATCGGCTGGGACGGCGGCGCGAACGCTGGAAATGTCGCCGAAATCGCCGCCGCCGGCATAGACGTTATCAACGTCGGCTCGGCGATTATCGAGGCAAAAAATCCTGCTGAAACTTATCAAAAACTCCAAGCGGCGGTAAAGGACTAAAATCAAATGGAAAAAATCATCGCAAAAATCATCGCCAGCCCAAAATACCGCGAGGCAATGCGGCTGATCGACGAGCCGACATTGGGCGGCAAGCAGGTGCACGTCAGTTTCAACTCTCTGCACGGCATCGCGCACGCCAAACACGTTATGAATTATGCCGTGGATTTTCTGCGCCAGATGGACGCTCGCCCGCGCGACATCGAGCTGGCGAAAATCGCCGCTCTGACGCACGACGTGGCGTTGGCGGATCACGATAAAACTAATCACGCCCAGCGTAGCGCGGAGATCGTGCGCCAGTGGCTGACTGAATACGATATGGCGAAAGCCGATATTAACACGATTTGTCACGCCATCGCGATGCATTCGCGTGGCGAGGAAATCAACAATCTGATCGACGCGGCAATATTGCTGGGCGACAAGATGGATTTGACGGGTGATCGTCTAAATCTGACGCGACCACGGAAAGGTTACGACGCGATGACGGAGCTGCTGTTTCTGGTCGACAAGGTCGAGTTCATTATCGACAAAGATGTCGCAACGCTGAAATACACCGTCGTCAGCGGTTTTGACACGACGCTTTTTCGCGGTTGGCGCAAAGCTGTGACGATTCCGGCGAAAGTCGCCAAATATCTCGGCAAGGATTTCGTCATCGAAATTGGCGACGCGCGGTATTCGCTGGACGAAATGTTGCAGTTACTCTGAAACAGATTGAAAAAACCGCGCAAATTGGCTAAAATGGTAATCATGAGCACGACTGTAAGCCAAATCGAAAAACACGCGGCCAATATGCGGCGCAATATTGTTAAGATGTTGGGGCTGGCGGGCAGCGGGCATCCGGCGGGGGCGTTGGGGTTGGCGGACATTTTTGCGGCGCTGTATTTTGAGATTTTGCGGTTTAACCCGCGCCGTCCCGACGACCCGGAGCGCGATTTGTTGGTGCTGTCGGCGGGTCACGTTTGTCCGGTTTTATATGCGGCGCTGGCGGAACGCGGGCTGATTGACGAGCGGGAATTGTGGACGCTGCGCCAGTTCGGTTCGCGCTTGCAGGGTCACCCAGAGCGCGAGAGATTGCCGTGGCTGGAAACTACCAGCGGCCCGCTGGGTTGCGGCATCTCGCAGGCGGCGGGAATGGCGTATACTCTGTTAAATTGGGACAATGAAAAGGGAAAAGAGCAGCCCGAGCAAAAATCACACTTTTTGCCCGGCGCGATGAGAAAAACCGTAGGTTTGTCTCATGTGCCTCACGTCTATGTCATCACCGGCGACGGCGAACTGGATGAAGGCAATAACTGGGAGGCGCTGATGTTCGCGGCGAAGAATAATCTGCACAACCTGACGCTGATTATCGACCGCAACAACATTCAAATTGATGGCACGACGGAATACGTGATGCCGCTGGAACCGCTGGACGACAAGCTGAAAAGTTTCGGTCTGAATGTCATTCAAATCAACGGCAACAACGTGGAAAGTTTTATCGACGCGTGCCAACGAGCGCGCGCCACAACCGACCGCCCCAGCGCGATCATCGCCCACACGATCCCCGGCCGCGGCGTGAGTTTTATGGAAAACAATCACGAATGGCACGGCCGCGCGCCAACCGCCGACGAGGCTAAAAAAGCGTTGGCAGAATTGGGCGTCCTATGACAAAAGAAAGACGCGCAGTCATTGTCAACGACAGAGATGAAATAATCGGTCACAAATATCGGTATGACATGACTGACGATGATATTTATCGCGTTTCGGTGCTATGGGTCGTGATAAACGATGGCGGAAAATACAGGGTGCTGATAGCGCAACGAAAATGGACAAAGAAAAACAATCCGGGCAAGTGGAGTCTGTCAGCCGCGGGCACAGTCGAGGAAAACGAGAGTTACGAAGAAAATATTTACAAAGAGGCGGAAGAGGAAATCGGACTGACTGGCGCGAAACTAATCCCGATTAGCAAAAATTTCCGCGATGGCAAACGCAACCACTTCACTATGAGCTATGTTACGATCGGCGACTGGAAATTGTCCGACTTTACGCCGCAGGTAAGTGAAGTCGAGTCGCTAGACTTGGTGGATATGGACGATTTATTACGCGACACAGCCGAAAACCCTGACAAATATACGCGAGACTTTCATGAAAGAGTTACCGGGCTGAAAAAGTTTTTGGAGCAAATGCGGTGAAAGTTAAAATCGAGCAGGAAATCGGCGCGACGCCGACCGAGGTCGAGAGTCAAGTAGTTGATATCTTAATCCGCGGGAAATAATTTGCTATAATAATAACGCAATCAAGGGCGTCGCCTCTGTCGGATGACTCAGGCCGCGCCCTTTTGCGTTTTTACGGTTAAGCTGGCGTTGTCGCACAATTAGATATCCATATCATCATCACCAGCAGTCATTACAAGCAACGTTTCCCTCGTCATTGCAAACGTACTATTCCGTCATTGCGAACTACACTTCTTTTGTCATTGCGAGCAAAGCGAAGCAATCCAGTGGGGTGGTTAATAGAGGTAGGGCTGTAATTGTGCAACAACGCCAACGGCGCGTGAAACAAATTGTGAAAAAATATCCTAAGTTGTTAATAATACAACAATTTCCCTCTTGACATCTCGGGGGGGGGGGGGGGGGTTTTATTGGCATTGAAAAATTAGCAACGTAGGCTATT
>JAITGI010000007.1 GCA_031280785.1 Candidatus Nomurabacteria bacterium | reverse complement strand
CGATAGACTTTGCGCGGCGGGCCAATTTCCGACGGCTTGCGGCGCACGTCCCCCAGCCGGTTAACTTCCAGCCGCACCACACTCGTGTAAACCGTGCCTTCGGCGACCTCCGTGAAACCCAAGTCGTTCAGCCGCCGCGTGATTTCGTAACCATACGTCGCCCGCCGACTGATGATTGTGAGAACGCAGCCTTCCAGCACGCCTTTCAACATCTCCGTCAAGTTGTCGATATTTACTCCTTTCGTTTAATTTTACTATGTAGTATCACAGACTACCACTATATCGTATCACGTAGTAGTGGTTTGTGTCAACAAGAAAAACTCCGCTGTTAACGCGGAGTTTCGGAGCGGTCAGCGCACCCTTAATACGCTCGCAGATTGTGCCGACCGGCATTCGGCACGCCCGGAATCAACGGGATCCCAGCCTGCCAGTGAACGACGATTTTGGGCGAACTGCCGGCGCCATTATTAGCGGTGACGGTGGTGGTGTAATTACCGCCATTGTCGATATTTGGCAAGGTCACGTGTATCGAGCCGCCCGGATCGGTCGTAACCACGGTTGTAGATGAACTGCCGTCCGGGTTGGTCACGGTGGTCGTCGTTGATGAGCCGCCACTCGGTATGGTTTCGGTATTTGACATCGTGTTGGTACCGTCCGGGCTATTCACATTAACGTTCGAACTGGTCGAGCCATCCGGGTTCGGCACCGCCGGAGCTCCGCCGCCCACCGAGTTGCCGTCCGGCGTGGTGGTTGTCGTCGTTGTTGAACCGTCCGATCCAACGGTGACAGTGTTGGTGGTTTCGCTACCGTCCGGATTTGTCACGGTGGTCGTCGTCGACGAGCCGCCGCTACCGTCGGGCGTGACGACAATTGTGGTATCGGGCTGGTCGCCGTTACCATAACTGCCCGACGGTTGGTTGGTAATAGTGTTGCTAGTATCGCCCGAGCCACCAGTCGGCGTGTCGATGCTAACCGTGCCGGTGTCCGGGTCGACCGTGACATTGCTGGGCGGCAGCGCCGGCGGCGGCGTGGTCGTCGGATTAGCGCCCGCCGAGCCGAGCGGGATATAAACCTTCAACGCCTGTCCCGATGAATTATTCATGTCCAACACATAAACATACTGATTATGAGTGTTTATCGACAACATATTATAGCCCAGGATCTGCTGCACTTTGTCCGGCGTGTTCGCCATGTCGGAAATCACGCTGACAAAATTACCGTGAATGTCGAGTTTTATCATACTGGCGGACTGATAAGCGCCATTCATGGTCACGCCAAAACCACCCGACAGATAGATATTGCCGTTGTCGTCAACATTGATACTGTTCAGAGTATAAATCGACGCCGACGCCGCCGGATTGTTCAGACCCATCACGTTGGGAGGAGCGATGGGCGTGATGGCGCCGCTGGCCGGATCGACTTGAATAACGTTGTAGCTCTTGCCGCTGATCTGGAAATAGCCGGTCGCAAAATAAACGCCTGCCGGGCAAGCCACGATATTATTAACAGAGTAGGAATTGCCATTCGAGTCACCGTTGGTGCGCACAAACAGCTGCGGCGCGTCGGTCGCCACGGTCGGCGACGACGGATCAATATGCGCCATGCCATAGATATCACTGCCATTGGCACTGAACTGTCCAGCCACGATAATGCTGTTGTCGGTCTGATCGATACTGGGAACGCCGATCGCAAAACCGCTGTAATTGCTGATGCCAGTCGTCGGACCGAGGTGCACTGGCGTGCCGCCGCTGGGCGGATACTGCGCCACCAGGTAGCCGTTCGGCGCCGTCATATATATATTGTCATTATCGTCGACAGTCATGCCCTGGGGTTTTTGGGCAGGGAAATCGCTGGCGTCGATGCAAATATTGTCCAGGAAAGTATAATTGGCGTTCGAGTTATCGCGAAACACGGTAATAACGCGCTGGTTCGCGCCGACGCAGCCGACCGCCGACGCCATCGCCGCCGAATCATTATAAATGTAAACGTCGCCTGCCGGACCGTTGCTGTATGACACCATCGACGGATTGACCAGGTCCCCGGGCGACCCATACGCGCCGACCACATTTCCAATTGTGGTGTAGTATTCATAGCTGCCGGGATCGGCTTGCACGGCTGTCAAATTGACCGCCAACACCGACAGAGCCACGACCAACGCGCCGCACCCGAGCACGATTTGTTTGAAAATTCGTTTCATGATTCAACCCCTCATTATTAAGTTTACGCTAATGCCTAGTTTATCACATTGGCACGGTTTATACAAAAGGTATACAAAATCGTTGATTTTTGTTGCGCATTTTGAAAATGTGAGATATAATACTATTTGTTATGAGTAGCAATACAGAGGACAGGAGATATCAAAACTCCGCTAAAAAAATACACGACGCGTTGGCGTGCTTGCTGGAAAAAAAGAATTCGGCGGATATTTCGGATGTCACGATCCAGGAAATTTGCGAAAAAGCCGGCGTTACGCGCGGAACTTTTTATCGACACTATAAAAGCATCAGCGCGATCATCGTCGAGGCCGAGGATTACCTGTTCAGCGAATATATCAAGATATTATACGGAACGCCCGAAAGCGAGCGCATCCCCAAGCGCCTGGTGCGCAATATTCTCGAGATAGTCGGCAAAAATCGGGCGTATTTCCGGATGGTTTTCGCTCGTTATGATTATCGTCTGATGTTAAAAATTTTCGAGATCACAAAACCTCTCCTGCAAGATTCGTGGAAACATCTGAACTATACCCATGATCGGGAGCTATTGGACAAAATGTATTATTTCTGCGCCTATGGTCTGATCGGCGAAGTCAAACACTGGGTTATCGAGAAAAATTGCGACAGTGCTCTGATCGACGAATATACTGATTTCATCTTTGACCTGGCTCACAACGGCATGAACCATTTTACAGACCAAGACCCATCGTGCTAGAATAGGTGCCGTGCCGCGATAGCTCAGTGGTAGAGCACTTCCATGGTAAGGAAGGGGTCTCGGGTTCAAATCCCGATCGCGGCTCCACGATTAGATAATTTACGAAATCTCCGCTCTGTGGGCGGGATTTTTCGTTTAGGTTTCGGACAAAATCCATAATTACCTCCACATATAATGACTTTCTAGACTCATCGACCACAACTTTTCCACAACCTAACGCAAAAATGACGACTTTAATAAAAAACACAGTAGACATTATATGACAAAGTGTATTATAATTATAATACAAAATGTATTATAAACGAAAGGAGTGTATCAAAATGAACAACAAACCAGAAATCGTCGACCTGAATGTGGGCAGCGTCCAGATTTACGACATGGGGCAGATAAAAATCCTGGCGTATCTGACGAATGATCCGCTGGGCGACGTTGTTTATCTGTTCGTCAAGGGCGACCGCGGCGTGATTTTGGAGCAGCCAAATTTCACCGACAGCATTAAAGAGTTCGAGGGTTATGTCAAATCGCTGGGCATCGAGATCGAAGGCATCGTGCCGAGCTATCACATGCCGGGCGAATTCATGATGGATGTGCCGCGTTACACCACGAAAACCGCCGACGATTATGCGCGCAAGGGGCGAGGCAGCCAGGCGTCGGCTGGGTTCGCCGAAGCGTTTGGCGAAAAATTTAGCACCACGCTGGCTCGGACGAAGCACAAGATCAAGGACGACAGTATTTCAATCGCCGATATTGAGTTTGAAATCCTGCCCAATGTCGAGGCGTTTGACGTAGTGATCCCAGAGATAAATACGCTCTATATCCATATGTTGGGGCACGACACACACTCGATCGTCGAAAGCTTGCCGGCGGCGCGCAAGATGATAAAAACCCTGCAAAATCATTTTGCCGAGGGTTATGATCTGGTACTGACCAGTCACCACGCGCCGGAGACGATGGACGATATTTTGACGAAAATTTCCTATTTGGAGGAGCTGGTGCGCATCGCCAAGGAGTCGAAAACGCCCGGTGAATTCACGACAGCGATGAAAAAATCTTTCCCTGGTATGAAGAAAGAAGAATACCTCGAAATGACGGCCGGCATGCTGTTCAAATAACCCCGTATAAATCGAGGGCTTGCCAAAAGCCGCGTAATTGTCATAAAATAGACGCGGCTTTTTGGTGCGACGCGCCGCAATAGCTCAGATGGTCAGAGCGACGGTTTTGTAAACCGTAGGTCCTCGGTTCGATCCCGAGTTGCGGCTCCACAAAATCTGTGATATAATTGAAAAATGGCAAAGAGTAATAGCAAATCAAAGCGAAAATTGGTCGGCATGGTCAGTGACGAGTCCGGCGAGCGGGTTTATTATACCCGGAAAAATACGATGAATACCCAGGACAAATTGTCTCTGCGCAAGTATGATCCGAAATTACGGCGCCACGTGACCTTTACCGAGACCAAGAAAAATCTCGGTCGCAACGAAGTCAAGCCCAAAAAACACTGATTTTCGACACATTTTGAACACGCCCGTTTTTGCTCGGGCGTGTTTTGTGATACAATTGGCTTATGGTTCAATATTCATTCAGTATAGTTTGGTTGATTGTGGGGGTTTTAGTCATGGCGCTGGGCGCACTGATCACGCGTTTTTATAACAAATTCGCCGAAGCCACCGGCATGTGGAGTTACAGCCGCTGGCGGCTCATCGGTCTCGTCGCCGTCGGCGTGGGTTTGATCGTGATGACAAATCTGCATAGTTTGATTTTGAGTTTTATTGTTAGTTTGATCGTGCCGGTGAGGTAAAAACACCGTGTAGGAGAGTAACGATATATATTTTACGTTTCGCGTTAACAGCCTAAAACCAGATCTCAATGATGATCTTGATCATTGATAGCATTGACAGTTAAGTTTCAAGTAGCCAGTCGATCACATTTTTACGTTCAACACCCGCTTCGTCGGTGACGAAAGTGTCCATCGTAAGTAACGCCCGCCGATAATTGTCACCAGTGTTTTTGAACGCGGACATTTCTCGTTTCATAGTTTTTACGTCCGTCGTCGAAAGTGCCACTTGGTAATACTCTGTCACGCCATCAAGATTTTTCACCACGAAATCAATCTCCTTTTCGTAATTTTTGCCAATCCAAACTTGACCGTAACGCTTCAAAAGTTCCAGATAAACCACATTTTCAAGGCGGCGCCCTAAATCTGCATTGCTGGGACGTCCGAGAATTGTGTCAACTAGCCCTAAATCCACAGCATAGTATTTTTCAAGAGTTTTCAAAAGTTTTTTACCACGAATATCAAAACGATTCGCCTCATAGAGAATGAAACTGTCGTTCATCGCGGTCAGATAGTTATTCACGGTTTCTTTGTTCACGACGGCTTTTTTGTCGGTCAAAATATTGGCGATTTTGGTCGGCGAAGTAATATTGCCAATGTTGTCAAAAGAGTATAGTACTACATTGCGAAAATCTTCCATATTGCGGATTTGCTTGCGGCGTTTGATGTCTTTTTCCAGCACCGTGTCATAAATACCCTGCAAATAGAGCGGTATTTGCGTCTCCGCACCGGCGGCGAGAAAGTTTGCCACTTCCGGAAAACCGCCATATTTCATAAATTGTTGGAATTTGGCGGTTTTATCGCGTTCGTTCTCTGGGAAAAATTGCAAAAACTCGCTAAAAGTCAGCGGCTGCATTTTGATTTCAACATATCGCCCCGACAGCAAAGTGGCGATTTCGCTGCTGGTCATATAAGCGTTACTGCCGGTGATATAGAGGTCGATATCGTCCTTGACAAACAGACTATCGACAGTTTTTTCAAATTCCGGAATCATCTGCACTTCGTCGATAAAAACGTAATTTTGGACGTTTTTCTCTATACGTCCGAGGATTGTGTCGTGTAGCAAGTCGGCATCACGCGTAAATTTCTTGTTTTCTTTTTCCTCCAAGTTAAACGAGATAATATTTTTATCGGCAACCCCATCTTTTTTTAATTCGTGCCGAAATTGTTCCAATAGGACAGATTTACCAGAGCGTCGCACACCAGTGACGATTTTCACGACGCTCATATCGCAAAGTCGTCTGAGTTTTTCTAAGTAAAATTCACGTCTAACCATAAATACATCCTATCACAGTTTCTGGGCAAGAACAAGGGTTTTAGCAGCCAAACTCCAATATTTTCACGACTTTGGCGGTTATACTGGCAGCATTCTTCACAAATACTCGAACCTATTTTAGCACAAATTATGAATAAAGTGCGACATCTGGCGTGCCACGCCGTCAAAGACGGCTAAAAATATGAAAACCAGATTTTTGATTT
>JAITGI010000020.1 GCA_031280785.1 Candidatus Nomurabacteria bacterium | reverse complement strand
AGGCGGCATCGAGCTGACTGTCCGGCGTCGTTACCAAACCGGTCAACGCATTAACCTGCTCACCGCGCACAAAGCCAAGGGGTTGGAGTATGATACGGTTTTCGTCATCGACGCCATGGATAAAACTTGGGGCAAGGGCACCCGCGTCGCCGACAAATTGCCTTTTCCATCAAACCTGCCACTGGCGATGGATGACAGCGAGGACGAACAAATTCGCTTGCTGTATGTGGCGATGACGCGTGCGGCGCGGCGACTTTATCTCGTCGGTTATGGCGAAGACGACGCTGGCACGGTGCTCCTGCCGATTCGTTATTTGGCTGGCGCCGATATGGACGAAAAAATTATTGCTTTTGACGGTTTTCGTGACAACTTAGCGGACCATGTAAAGCTTGAAATGACGAACGAATGGGACGACCGCCTCGTGCAGGTCGACGCTGATCTCAGAAGCTTGCTTGCGCCCGTCCTCGATGAGTATAAATTAAATGCTACGGCGGTGAATTCATTTATAAACCTGGAATACGCCGGGCCGGACAAATTCCTGTTGGGTCAGCTGCTGCGTTTTCCGAGCGCCAAAACGCCGAATGCCGAGTTCGGCTCGGCGATGCACGAAACGCTAAAATACGCTCACAGTTACCATGTTAAAAACGACAGCGCGATTCCAATCGGCGCTGCTCAGAAGTTTTTTGAACAGAATTTGGCTGATCGGCATTTGTCGGCCAGCGAGCATGCTCGTTTCCTGGGACGTGGTATGTCGGCGCTAAAAGCCTACCTTGGATTTATGAAATTCGACGCGGGTCAGAAAGCCGAGGTAAATTTCAACTCGCAAAACGTCACGATCGACGGTGTCCCATTGAAGGGCATTATCGACTTGATGGAAATTGATGTAAATAAACGACAAATCATTGTTTATGATTATAAAACCGGCGGGTCGTATGATCGTTTTGACCGCGCATCGAAGCCGCACTGCCATAAGCAACAACTGCTGTTTTATAAACTTTTAATCGAGAATTCGCGCGATTTTCGCGGTTTTACGGTAACTCGTGGAATCTTGCATTTCGTCGAGCCTCAGGACGGACAGATTAAGTCCATTGAGGTTAATTTCAGTGACAAGCGCGTCGTTGACGATTTGCTACGTTTTCGAAAGCTGATTATGGCGATTTATGGTCGAATTATGAACCTAAATTTTGATTATCAGCGTCCGACCAACCCGGAAAAGGTGGGCATTCGTGAGATTTTGACGCTCGAAACTGAGTTGTTGGACGAATTATAACCGCTCATGATTTTATTTGGCGACGAGATGTGATATAATTCCGCCACGGTTTGTGTAATCTGGCACAGAATCGTGCGCACCTTTGAAGGAGGAAAAAAAAATGAGTGTAGTAACTGTTGATGACGCAAATATTCCGGTTTACGTAGATGAAGCCGGACAGTTGTTTTCACTTGAAGACATCGTCGGATGTGTGATAGATAATTTGTCCGAAATTGCGAAAGAGACGTTTAATCTTCTCACAGACACGAAATCGTAATACGTTATTTCCCCCGAGAGGCTGTCGCAACCAAACGGCTGCGACAGCCTATATCTTTTCTGGTATAATTTATGTATGAATTTTTGGTATAATTTACCACAGCCCTTTTTCGTCCTAGCGCCGATGGAAGATGTGACCGACACAGTTTTTCGCCAGGTGGTGGCGCGAGCGGGGCGGCCCGATGTTTTCGTAACGGAGTTTATGAATGTCAGCGGCTTTACGCACCCCACTGGACGCGAGTCGGTGGCGCGACGGCTGAAATATGCGTCGAGCGAGCAGCCCATCGTGGCGCAGATTTGGGGCAATCGCCCGGACGATTTTGCGCAAACCGCGCACGAAATCGCCCAGATGGATTTCGCAGGCATCGACATCAATATGGGTTGTCCCGACAAAGCCGTCGTAAGATCTGGTGGCGGCGCGGCGCTGATCCAGAACCCAGAATTAGCGTCCGAAATTATTGACGCGGTCAAGCGGGTGGCGCAAAAAAAACGCCTGCCAATCTCCGTCAAAACTCGCGTCGGTTTCAGCCGCGCGGACGAGTGGCGGGGTTGGTTGACGACACTGCTCGAGCAGGATCTGGACGCGCTGACCGTGCATCTGCGCACGCGGCGCGAGATGAGTAGAGTACCGGCGCACCGCGAGCTAATCCCCGACATCGTTAAGCTCCGCGACAAAGTTGCGCCGCATGCCAAACTTATCATCAACGGCGACATTCGCGATCGCACCGACGGGCTGAAACTTGCCGATGAGAATACCGGCGTTGATGGGCTAATGATCGGGCGAGGCGTGTTCGCGAACCCATTTTGTTTCGAGCCATACCCGCGCCAGCACGACCGCGCGGAACTAATTGAACTGCTGAAATATCATCTAGATCTTTTCGACACCCACGGCGACGCCCGCAAGTTCGAACCGCTCAAAAAGTTTTTCAAAATCTATATCAATAATTTTCCTGGCGCAGCGGATTTGCGCGCGAAATTGATGACAGCAAAAAACACCGACACGGCACGTCAAATCATAAAGGAGGTTATTAAGTGAGCGACAAAAATATCACGGTTTATAGCGCAAATTGGTGCCCGTATTGCCACCAAGCCGAAAACTACCTGCGCGCCCGAAATATTGCCTTTTCCGAAATCGACATCGACGCCCAGCCGGAAAAATATGAATTGATAAAACAACGTCTCGGCGACAAGTTTTTCGGCTTGCCCATCATAATTATCAACGAAACGATCCTGCAAGGCTTCGACAAAACCGCCATCGATATGGCGCTCAACGATGAATTATAGATATCAGTAACGGGAAATTACGGTTTTTTGACGATCTTTTTACCGACCGTCATCGCGGTGATATTCAGAATCCCCAGACCGGTCGTGAGCAGCATCGCAACCCGAATCTGCTTGCGATATTTTTTGGGGATTTGACCACTGTCCAACAGGTCGTCCATCGAATTATATAATTCCTTGGCGCTGTCCATGCCGTCACTGAACGACCTGCCGGTCGACAGGCTGGTTCCGCTGTGGACACGGCGAAAATAACGATAACATTTCTTCCTCAGCACGCTGATCGTATCGGCATAACACATAATCCAACTGCGGAAAACCACGTCCTCGTAAAAATCCATAGTCTCGTCAAAACGCACATTATTATCAATCGCTAATTCGCGCCGAAAGCACATCGACCAGATATAACGAAACGACGCCAGGCTGAGTTGATAAGTTTTCGTGGCAGCAATTCGACCGGCTTGCATAGAAATTTTGCGATACGAGCGACCTTTTTTGTCGACGTATTCAATCGTAAAGCCGAACAGCAAAACATCGGGATTTTTGCGCATCAAACGATTGTTAATGGCTTCGAAAGCGTCGTTTGACGCGTATTTGTCGTCGCTGTCCATAAACAAGATATATTCGCCCGTCGCCTCGTCCATGGCGCGATTGCGCGAAAACGAAACTCCACGATTTTCCTTGTTTTCCAGTAGCCGAATAGTCCGTTCCGGATGCTGTTTGATGATTTTCTTGATAGTTTTAACCGAAGAATCGGTCGAGCAATCGTCGATTATCAAAATCTCATAATCCGTGAAAGTCTGACACAGCACACTGTCCAGCGCGTCGGTTATATATTTTTCGGTGTTGTAACTCGTGATTATTACGCTTATTTTTGGCATTTGTCGTATATTCTAACATATCGTGTTAAAATAAAAAAGTATGAAACAAATCGCGACGGGTATCAGCTTTGTGATCCCGATGTATAATTCAGCGCGCTATATCGAACGTTGCCTCGGCTCGTTCCGGTCCGATCCGCGCGTCGAAGTCATCGTTGTCGACGATGGCTCGTCCGATAATTCCTGTCAAATTGTTGAGGATTTTATCCGGAGCAGCAACGTCAATATTCGGCTTATCAAAAACCCGCACGGCGGCACCAGCCGAACGCGCCAGACCGGCATTCGGCAGGCAAAATTTAATTACATCTCGTTCGTTGACAGTGATGATACGGTTATTTTTGACAATATGATTAAGCTGTTTGAGGCTGTGGTCAAGCACCAGGTGCCGCTGGGCATTGGGCGTGACGCGTTGGTCCTACTGAACGGCGCGCGAGTCAGTTCGCGGCGGCGCGGCAATGGTGTCAAGGACCTGTCGAAAAATCATCGGCTGCTGGCGGAAAATATCCTGATGTTTCATGGTAAAGTCTTTGCAAAGGACCTGATAAGAAAATGCTACACAACCGACCACAGCGTGCACGAGGACTACCAAACCATGCCGATGGTTTTTGCCGCGGCGGGGCGCTGGTATAATTCAAATTTACGGGTTTATCGGACGTTCCAGCAGCCCGATTCGATGATAATGACGTTTTTGCACGTATCAAATGCCGACGCTTTGGTCAAGACTGTTGCCGCTGCCGTCGAGCTGTCAAAAACTGCTCAAAATATGGGTTTATTTCAAAAATATCAGCCTGAATTCGAAGCCATTTTGATCCTGCCGTTCGTCGAGTTGACGGCAAACACGCACCTGTCGCCCAAGCTGCACCAAAAACGAAAACTATACCAAATAATTGTCAGCATTTTGACGATTATTGTGCCGAATTGGCGCGCTAATCGCTATTATCGCCGGTTGTTTTGGGGCTTCGAGTGGAATCATCGGATTTATAATTTGTTTTTTCATTTTTTCGTTTCAAGGCTGGAACCGATCGACGATAGCCTGCCGAACCTGATCGAGAAGTATAAAAAATTGCTGAAATAAATTCGCGCCGCACGTCCGAGCCCGAGCGTGCTATACTGTTAATATGAAAAAAGCCGTTGAGCCGAAATCCATCGTCAACCGCCGAGCGCGCTTTGACTATGATTTAGGCGAGGACGTCGTGGTCGGGCTGGTGCTAACCGGCGCCGAGACCAAAGCCGCGCGGCTGGGACACGTCCAGTTAAAGGGTAGTTATGTTACCGTAAAGGACGACGAGCTCTGGCTGTTAAACGCCTCTTTTTCGGTCAAAACCGGCGAAAAGGGCGGCGGCAAAGCCGTCGACACACGCAGTCGCAAACTACTGGCGCATCGCCGGCAAATCAACGATTTGATCGAGGCAAAAAAACAAGGCTTGACCATAGTGCCAGTCAAGATGTTGACAAACGGACACTACATCAAACTCATCATCGCCACCGCGCGGGGCAAGAAGAGATACGACAAACGCGAAACCATCAAACGCCGCGACATCGAACGCGAAACTCGGCGCGCGCTGAAAAGCAAACTAAACTGAAAAATTCCTGAATAAATTGTTGACAAATGATGACGCAAACGTTTATAATCGTTGGCGTAAATAATTATAAATTGTCGCAAAACGGCAAGTATAGGAGGGGCTTATGGTCGCGGAAAAGAACAAATCAACTAATACAATGGCAATTTTGGGATTGATTTTTGCCTTTATCTTCCCGATCGTGGGGCTGATTCTCAGCATCGTCGCCAAGGGTCAGATCAAGAAAACCGGCGAAGGCGGCAGCGGCTTGGCTACGGCTGGCTTGATTATTTCGATCGTTTGGATGGCGTTCATCGTTATTTGGATGATCGTGGTCATCGCGGCGGCGGGCACGGCTATCACGACCTATAACAGCAGCAGTGATATTTATACGCAGCTTGATTCTCTGCGATAATTCGTGGTTCGCAATAAACGACTCCGGTTTCGGCTGGGGTCGTTTTTATGTTAAAATTGATATCATGAAAATTTTCAGTTGGAACGTAAACGGTATTCGGGCGGTTATTAACAAGAGTGAGTTCGCCAAGTTTGTGGGCAAATATCAGCCGGATATTCTGTGTTTACAGGAAACCAAAGCCAAGCGCGGGCAGGCCGAGATTGACTTGCCAGAATACGAAGAATATTGGAATGATGCTGATCGCCCAGGCTATTCCGGCACTGCGATTTTTACAAAAGTCAAGCCGAGTAACATATTTATCGGTTTTACAAGGACGGACCTTGTAAAGGATGGGTTTGG
>JAITGI010000045.1 GCA_031280785.1 Candidatus Nomurabacteria bacterium | reverse complement strand
TCGATGGTGCCGCCCAGCTCTGTCCGGCTCGGCGATTGATACGACAAACCGATCACGCCGATCAACGCCGCCAAAACGACGCCATAACCAGCAATCGCCACACGCCGCTGGGTGCGCTTCTTTGTCGAGCGAAACCTATTGACTAGTTTTAAAAAATATTCATTCATAATCGTTATTTACCTAGTCCCACCACCGTGGCAAGTAACCCTCCCATTATAGCAAAAATGGTTAAAAATAGCAAGTTTTCGGCACGCAGCTCAGCGGCACATCTCCTGGCAGTGATTCACGATATTGGATTGATGCTCGTCCTCTGTCCGGGCATAGTAAATCTGCCCGTCGTCGCCCGCCAAAAAGTAGAAAAAATCGCTGTTCGTCGGTTCCAGCACCGCCCTAATCGCCGCATATTTCATATTCGAGATCGGTCCTGGCGGCAGACCAGGATGTAGGCGCGTATTGTATTTTGATTGGCAACTCGGACCGTTCACGTCGCAATAACCCATTTTGAAGGCGTATTGAAAAGTCACGTCCGACCCCAGGACGATATCGTGATCCAGGCGATTCCAAAACACGCCCGCCACCTTTTTCTGCTCGTCAGCGGTCGGCACTTCGCGCGCCACAATCGACGCCAACGTTAACGTTTCATAAATCGTCAAATCTCGCGCCGCCATCTGCGCCAGGCTACCGTCAGATTTTAGTTTATTATACAAATTGTCAAACACCTTGGTCAGCAGGTCCTCCACGCTGTCCGCGGTGCGCATTTCATAGGTGTCGGGGAAAATATAGCCTTCGAGATCAAAACCATCAGGGCGACCCGCCAAGAGCGGATGATCGTATCTTTTCGCAAAAGCCGCCTCGATTTCCGCCTCCGAAAAGTCGTATTTTTTTATCTCGGCTTTGATCTCCGGGATCGTCATCTCTGGCAAAATCATCAGATTGTATCGGTCCTGACCCGCCGTGCGTAGTTTGTCGGCCATTTCCGGCACCGACATATTTGGCGACAATTTGTGCAGACCAGCCTCGACTCTGACACCGGTCAGGCGCGCGAACAAAACGAATGCCAACTGGTTTTTTATCAGACGTTTTGAGTTGAGATTCGCCGCTACCTCCTCGATCGAGGCGCCGCCGCGAATTTCCACGTCCATCACCGTTTTGTCATCGGCGTTTACGGACGACAAATTGACCGAGAAAAATACCACAAACAGCGCCAGCAACACCGCCACCGCTGACGTCAAAGCGATAATGATGGGTTTTTTAGTCAATTTATTTGCGGACATACGCCTCCAAAAAATCGCTCAGGATAATCGTTGCCGCCTCGGCGTCGACGGCTGATTTATGGCGCGGTGATTCGCCGCGACGCGCCAGATTTTCCTCCGCCAGCACCGAAGTTAGCGACTCATCCTGGAAAACTATCGGGCGACCAAGCGACGCCAAACCGGCGCTGAATTCCCTGACATAGGCGGATTGTTTGGTTTCCTCGCCCCGGGAATTGCGCGGCAAGCCGATCACCAGCTGGTCGATGCGAAGCCGTTCAATGATATTTGCCAGCTCCGCCAGCACGTTTTCGTCATTTACCAACGCTCCCTGTGGTGTTGTAATTTTTACATCGGTATCGCCATACGCCAAACCGATTCGCCGCTCGCCGACGTCCAGCGCCAAAAAACGCATAGTTGGCGGTCGTGTCTCCATCGGCGCTTACAAACCGTTCTTTACGATTTTAATCTTGTCGGCCTCTGGCGCGGTACTGACCCAGAACGGAAAGAAATCAATTTTCACGTCATCGACACCGGCGATTTTCTCGACCTGGGAGATAATTTCGTGCGATTTTTTGCCGACCGCTTGCTCGCGGATTTTGTCCTCGTCGAGCTTTGGTCCGACCTTGGCATTCGTCACCAGGCGCGCCATCGCACCACCGTCGACCATATTATAACTGAGGATTTGCACGCCGCTGAAACCGTCGTCGAACACCATTTGAGTGTCGCGATCCGACATTTTGCCCGTGGCAACGCTCAACAGATTACCATTCAGGTCGTTTTTGTTCAGCCCAAGCATGGAATAAGTAATCTCGATCGTAGCAGTGGCGCGTTCGGCTTTTTCGCCGACCGCCGGCGAGCTGTTCACACCGCTGAAATCGACCTTGAAACTGTCGGGCAACGCAATCAAATCATCGCCGAATTTGCTGGTCAGCTCGTTTTTGACGTTGCTGCTGTCTTTGTCGCTGCGCAATGATTCGGTGATTTTGTCGACGTCTGATTGCTGGACGACCTTGATAGTTTCCTTGCTGCCGCCGCCGATTCCGCCACTGTCGATCGTGGCGTAAACTTGGCTCAGACCATAGCCAGGCAATGCCATATTGGTGCCGGACGCTGCGTTATATTCCGGTCCCATCGCCGCT
This sequence comes from Candidatus Nomurabacteria bacterium, assembly GCA_031280785.1. GTDB lineage: Bacteria > Patescibacteriota > Saccharimonadia > Saccharimonadales > Saccharimonadaceae > JAITGI01. Next base: position 1,835 of record JAITGI010000045.1, on the reverse strand, counting down.
GCCGTGACCTGAGCGACGACCGTGCCAGCGATCGGGCTGGACACCGAGCCGGAGACAGACGGAATCGTGACCGCCGCGTCCAGCGTGTATTGCAAGCCGTTAATGCTCAGATACGAGCCGGCCGCTAGCGGTATTGACTGAACCAGGTCAGCATTATGCAACGTAACAGAACCGCGAGCTTTTTCGCCGATCTCTTTGCTGCCGGTGGCTTCGAATTCGATTTTATTGGTTTTTTTGACTGGTTCGACCGGGATTAATTTGAGCTGATTCTTGGCGGCGTCGCTGGCGCCGTCCAGCGTCAAATTGACCGGCTGATCGATTTTGACTTCGCTGGTTTTGGCGGTGATAGTAATGGTTGCCGAGGTGGCAAAGAAAATCAGCCAGACCAACAGCGCGACCAAACCCACACCGGCGACAATGCCGATGATCAGCAGTTTGCGAAATTTGGTGAAGTTCGGCACTTTCGGCTTGACTTTCTTTGGCGGCTTGTCGGCAACTGGCGCCTCGGTGTCGATCTTGTCATCGTCGGAAATCGCCTTGACAGCGGCGGAAATAGTTTTGTCGCCGGAATCGCCTGGCTCGCCACGTCGCCCCGCACGCCCAGATGTCGGACCCGAATCGATCAACACGTCCTGGCCCTCGATAATTTCACTGATATCCTCGTCGTCGGGCACATCGAGCAGTTCCGGCTGGCTGTGCAGATTTTTTGCCACCGGAATGCCGGCGCCGGATGCCAGCACACCGAGCGCCTGGTCGGGCGTGATGATGACGATTTTCTTGTGCTTGGCGGCGGCGGCTTTTTGCAATAATTTCAGATTGACAGCACTCTGTAAAATGCCGATGCGTTTGGGCGGCACCAGGGCGATAATTTCGCCCGAACTGTTACGCACCTTTTCGATAATTGAGGTCAAATCATCCTCGATATCGACATAAATCGCGGTTTTTTTGATGCTCGGTTTCTTGTTGTCCATAATTATATCCTCAGGATTTTATCCAGTTTACCCCGCAACGAATCGTCATCGCTGCTGTTGTCAATTGTATCATATCCCACGCGCAACAGCCCCATCGCCGTAATCATGGTGTGGTCGCGCACGTCGCCGGTTTCATCCTCGACGCCGCTGACGTCGGCGGGTTTGATGTGATGTACGCTGGGGCGGCGCGTAAACGGCAGCTCGCGATACCAGTCGTCTCGGCTCAGGCGTTCCATCAATTTCGCCAGGGACGAACCGCCGCCGCACATCAAAATCCGATTCGGCAGATGGTCGACGCTGTCAAATTCCGACAGAGCCAGCTCCACGCCCGCCATCCAAACGTCGAGGGTTTTGTCGACGGCTTCGTCGATTTTGGTCTTGACCGAAGGTTTGACTTTGGGATTATCAATGTTGATTTTCAGCCGTTCCGCCGCCTCGTAACTGATGTTCAGGTCGTGCTCGATGGTTTTGGTGAAGCTGCGACCAGCCACGCCGAACATTTTCGTGCCTTCGACGCCGCCATCGTTGACCACCGCCACGTCGGTGGTGCCGCCGCCGATATCGCACAAAATCGCCGTAAAGTTGGAATTGGCGTCATTGCCCAGAACCGCCCGCGCCACGGCGAACGGCTCAGCCGCCACCGCCAACAATTCCAGGTCGAGTTCCGCCGCCACGCGTTCCAACGCCCCGATATGCACCATCGGCGCGAACGCCGTGTAGATCTGGATCGCCACGTCGCGCCCCTGGAAACCGATGGGATTGTTGACTTTGTAGCCGTCGATATGAATGCTGACGATGGCGGAGTTGACCAGTTTGACCTCGACGTCGGGATTGCCGGTTTCGACGCCGATTTGCTTTTGGGCT
>JAITGI010000044.1 GCA_031280785.1 Candidatus Nomurabacteria bacterium | reverse complement strand
GCGGAATGCACCTCTGTTACGGTGGTTTCCAATACGGAAATAACTTGCGTGACGTCGGCGCACGCGGTGGGGTTGGTTGATGTCGTGGTTGACAACGGTCCGTGGGGCAGTGCGACTTTACCGGCGGTTTGGACCGACACCGGCACCAGTTCCTCGTCCAACCAAGTTGTCGGCAACATCCAGAGCGGCTTCCTCTATGAAGCGATTTACATAAATTTGGCATTGTCCACCAACGACATATCATACAGCGTGTCGCCCGCCGCACCGGAGAATCAGGGTTATACGATCGCCACGGTCGGCACGAACAACCCAACCGGTTACGATCTGTCGCTGGTCAGCAGCGGCTCGGATTTAGTCTGCGGTTCTCATAATATTCAATCACTGAGTAGCACGGGATCGTTAATCGCCAACGCTTGGGGCTATAACGCCGTGCCACCCAGCGGTTCGTGGACGGCTGGCGTGCCGGATACTCCGACCGCGTGGAAGCCGATTCCGGTTGGCTTGGGCGAGAGCTTGCATAGTTCAGGCTCGGCGACCGCTGGCGAAGACACTGGCATTTATTTCGGCACGAAGGTCAACTCCACGCAAGCCGCCTGTAATTCCTATGCCAGGACATTGACCGTGACAGCGTTGGCGGCAACGCCGTGAAACATCGCATGCGCCAACCCGCAAAACCCGCGCGGTGCGGCGGTAAAAACTGTTACAAATCGCGCCGCGAAGCCGAAACCGTGGCGCGCGAGCAGGAAATTCTGCAATTATCGGGCGACTTGGAGCTCAGGGTTTATCGTTGTATTTCCTGTGGTGACTGGCACTTGACGCGGGTCAAGCCCGGATCCGACCAAATATAATCAACCACCGCGAACAGGAATAGCGACAGCCCCAGTCGCCCGACGAATTTTTGCAGGCCGCGCCAAACCGGACCGATGTATTCGCCGCTGTCGAGCGTGGTGTAGCTGCTGATGATTTCCATGCCGACCTGTCCGGCGATCGCTAGGAAAACTGCGCTGGCGACCAGTATTTTAGTGCGCCGCGGCAGCCTAAGATACCATTTGCCGAGGACAATAGCCAGCGCCAGCACGACGGGCAGGTAAATCACCCACCAACTCCACGCGAAAAGGCTAGAATTAACAGTATTCAGCCAATCCTGCACGCCGATCAGGCGATTGATGGTGCTGAACTTTTCGTGAATCATGGCGGCGTCGTCGATGGATAAAAACAAAAATACCGCCGATGCCAGGAACCACGACCAGGTAAATTTTTCGCCCGCCCGTCGCTTTTGCCAGCCGACGTAAAACAGCAGGACCGCCGGCACGAATAATAAAATCGTCGTCGAATACCAGGTCGCCAAGCTGATTTCGCTGTCCATGTCGAACAGCCCGGCGAGCTCGAAATGGTCCCAGTCGTCGTATTCGATCGTCCGGAACAGCAGGTGCAGCGCCAGCAATAACAGCAACGCTCCGACCAAGCCAATCAGTAACAACCCCCGCCGTGAGATTTTCATACACTGATTGTAACATATGTGATATAATTATCAACGCTACTATAAAATATGCGGATATGGCGGAATTGGTAGACGCGCTAGCTTCAGGAGCTAGTGAGAGCAATCTCGTGGAGGTTCAAGTCCTCTTATCCGCACCATTGTAGAATTTACAACACCATGATAGGAAAATTGATTTTAGTTCGGCACACCGAATCGACCTATAACGCGAAAGGGCTATGGGCGGGTATTACCGATGTCGAATTGTCGGACAAGGGGCGCAGTGACGCGCGCAAAATCGGCGCGGTGTTGGCGGATTTGAAATTCGATCGGATTTATCTGTCGCCGCTGAAACGGACGCGCCAAACGCTGGACGAGATGCTGAAAACTTATGGCGAGACGACGGCGGAGGTGCGCGAGACGGCGGCTATTAACGAGCGCGATTACGGCGACTATGCTGGGCTGGACAAATGGCAAATGCGCCAGAAAGTCGGCGAGGAAACTTTTCAAAACATTCGTCGCGCCTGGGACTATCCGGTGCCGAACGGCGAGACTTTGCGGGACACATACGAGCGCGCCGTACCGTGGTATCGCGAAATTGTCGTGCCGAAATTGCTGTCCGGGCAGACGATTTTGCTGGTGGCGCACGGCAATTCCAATCGGGCGTTGCGCAAATACTTGGAATCGATTTCCGATGACGATATCAAAAATGTCGAAATGGATTTGACAACTATTCATATTTATACCATCGGCGAGGACGGTTTGGCGATTTCCGACGAAGCGCGCCAAATTGAGACCGAAATTTCACACCTGTATTAGGCGGATTTTGCCAGCCGGCGTCCGGTCTGGTATAATCTGGCATAGAAAATTGAAGAGCGAGGAGAATCATGAAGTATACGCGAAAAAACTTAGCGAAAAATAAAACCTTGTTCACCGTGGTCAATGCGGCGGACGAGTTAAAGGCGGCGCAGCGGCGAGCCATAGCGCGCCTGGGCAAGGATGTCAAAGTGCCGGGTTTCCGCGCCGGCAAAGCGCCGGAGAATATTTTGGCGATGCATATCGGGGCGAATCGCTTGGCGGACGAAGTGATCAACGACGTTATCAACGGGGCGCTGGTCGAGATTTTGACGGCGGAGCAAATCCAGCCGCTGGACCGTCCGAATGTTAAGGTTACGAAATTTGTGCCCTTTGACACGCTGGAATACACCATCGAAATTGAGGTCGTGCCACCTGTCAAATTGGGCGGTTACATGAACCTGAAAGCCAAGCGCGAAAAAGTCGCCGTTATCGACCAGGATGTCGAAAACGTCATCGAGCAACTCCGCGCCGGTCAGGCGGAGAAAAAGGTCGTCAAGCGCGCCGCGGCGGACGGCGACGAGGTGGTGCTGGACTTTACCGGGACGCGCGACGGCAAGCCGTTCGACGGCGGTCAGGCCGAGGAATTTCCGCTGACCCTGGGCAGCAAATCGTTCATTCCGGGGTTCGAGGAAGCCATCGCCGGGCACAAAACCGGCGAGGAATTCGAGGTGCCGCTGACTTTTCCGAAAAAATATCACGCGCCCGCCATGGCTGGCGCCAAAGTGATTTTCAAAGTCAAAATTCACAAGGTTAGCGAAATCAAAAAACCGACCGTCGACGAAAAATTTGCGGCGAAAATCGGCGCATTCAAAACTGTCAAGGAGCTGAAAGATGACATTCGACGCGAGTTGACCCAGCGCGCGGAATTCGAGACCACGGAAAAATGGAAGAGCGATTTATTGGCGGAATTGGTCAAAAAATCCACCGTCGAGGCGCCGGAAGTCTTGGTCGCCGACCAGCTGCACGCCTTGGAGGAAGACTTCAAAAACAATCTGAAATATCGCGGCTTGACGGCGGAACAGTATTTCGCCAAACAGGGGTTCAAGGATCGCGACGAGTGGCTGGATGAAGAGTTGCGCCCCCAAGCCGAAACGCGCGTCATGAATGGTTTGATCCTGTCCGAGCTCGCCCGCGCCGAAAAAATCGAGGCGTCCGACGAGGAAATCGACGCCCGGCAGCAGCAAATTGTCGAGCAATACAACGACCCGAAACTGGTCAAGCGCTTTAACTCGCCGGAATTCCGCCGCGACCTGGCTAATCGTATCGTTACCGAAAAGGCTCTTGGGAAGCTGGTGGCGTATAATTCTTGATTTACAAATCAACTGCGCGACAAAATTGGCGTATGTTGACGGCTTATGCTAAAATGGTAATCGTTATGAAAAAGCCAAATAAAAAACCAAATGTTATTAAAAAGAATAATAAACTGATAGCCCTTATTGTGATACCGGTGTTGTGCGTCGCGTTGATTATGGTTGCCGCGGCGGCGATAACGGTTATCACATCTCTACAAGACTTTACCGCTCCCGTGGATCGGTGCGACGGAGATAGCCCTTGCATGGGTCCAGATAAGCCTATTATTTACCTATACCCAACTGAGCCAACTGAGATTACGGTGCAGACGTCACATCCCGAAAATTTTACCGCCGAATATCCAAGGTATGTCAATGGCTGGCGCGTCAAAGCAGAGCCTGACGGTAGCCTGGTCGATTTGAACACAGGGCAAGAGCTCTATGCCCTGTATTACGAAAGCAAAAACATTGTGCCGGCGCGTGTCACATCGGACGGCTTCGTGGTCAAGGGTTTGGACACCTCGCAGTTTTTAGAGGAAAAATTAACTGTTCTGGGGCTGAATGCTCGTGAAACTGAGGAATTTATCATCTATTGGTTGCCGCAGATGGAGAAGAATCAGTATAATTACATCCGTTTCCAAACTATTGACGAAATCAATCAAAATATGAGGCTGGATATTACGCCGCGACCAGACACGCTGATCCGGGTGCTGATGGCTTGGCGACCGCTCGATGCGCCGATTGCGGTGACCGAGCAAAGGCTTGAACCGGCGACACGTAACGGTTATACCGCCGTCGAGTGGGGTGGCGTTATCATTGGCGCTGAGCTCATGCGCTAGCACTCGGCTTGCGTGAGTGCTAGAAATTTGCTATAATGGGTGCATGAAAAATTACCTAGTCCCCACAGTGGTCGAAAAAACCTACGACGGCGAGCGCGCTTTTGACATTTATTCGCGGCTGCTCAAAGACCGCATCATCTTCCTCGGCGAAGAAGTCAACGAACACACCGCCAATCTGGTGGTGGCGCAGATGCTGTTCCTCGCCAGTGAGGACCCGGAAAGCGACATTCACCTCTATATCAACAGCCCCGGCGGCAGCGTTTACGACGGGCTGGCGATTTACGACACCATGAATTTCGTGCCGTGCGACGTGGCGACATACGGAATCGGTTTGCAAGCCAGCATGGGCGCGTTTTTGCTGTCCAGCGGCGCCAAAGGCAAACGCCACATGCTGCCCAACGCCAAAACCATGATCCACCAGCCGTCCAGCGGCACGCGGGGCAAAATTACTGATATGGAAATCAGCCTGAAAGAGGGTTTGTCGCAAAAAGACAAACTAGCCGAAATCTTAGCCAAAAACACCGGGCAAAAACTCGCCAAAGTCCGCGACGACATGGAGCGCGATTATTGGCTGTCCGCCGCCGAAGCCAAGGATTACGGTTTGATCGACTCGATTTTAATAAAGTCCAAGTAAACGCCTACGCTATATATGTGGTGCGGGCAAACTGAACACGCTATATATGGTGTTCGAAACGCTATATATAGTGATTGTAAAAACTACAACAGATTTTCAATCAAAATTCCTTGACAAATGGTGCGGCGAAGACTAAACTGGGAACCAATGAAGCAGTGATTTTCAAGTTATTTGTGTGCCACCGTGGCGGGTGGTTTTTGTTGTGTATATTACACTGCATATACGCGATGATTCGACACTAACTTGGAAAAGTATAACTTCGACAGCCGTAATAATAGCAAGCACCGGTCAAGCAGCCCGCCATGGCGGCTGCGACAACGGCGTAAAACGGAAGGAAAACAAGTGGCGAATACCTTGAAAAACGGTGTCACCAAGCGACAGTATTTTACCCCTCAAAATACTAATTTGGCGATGCCGGACCTAGTCGAACATCAAAAAAAATCATGGCAACAACTGATACAAAATGACCTGAAAGAGATTTTCGACGAGATCAATCCGATCGACGATTACACCGGCGAAAAACTGACTCTGAAATTCAAAAGTTACGAGTTCAAAGATCCCAAAATGACCGAGGCCGAGGCGCGCGATGACAATATTAGTTTTGACGCGCCGCTGTATGCGACGGTGGAATTGACCAACAAAACCACCGGCGAGGTCAGCGAAGAGGCGGTTTATATGGGCGATTATCCATGGATGACCGAGCGCGGTACATTCATCATCAACGGCGTGGAGCGCGTCGTCATCAGCCAGCTGATCCGCAGCCCAGGCGTGTTTTTCGACGCCGAGCCCAATGATGGTCGCAATTATTACGGCGCCAAGGTTATCCCGGCGCGCGGCGCTTGGTTGGAATTCGAGACTTCCTTTAACCGCAATAACGCCAGCGCCAACGGCATTATCACCGTCAAAATCGATCGCAAACGCAAAATCAATGTCACTACGCTGATGAAGGCGTTTGGCATGGGACCCGGCGAAATCCGCGAATCGTTCAAGGACATTGACGGCGGCGAGGTTAAATTTATCGAGCAAACCTTGGCAAAGGACACCGCCAGAGGCACCAACGACGCTCTGATCGAGGTTTTCAAAAAACTTCGTCCCGGCGATCTGGCGACCGTCGACAACGCTCGCAGCATGATCGAGCGCATGTTTTTCGATTTCAAGCGATTCGATTTTTCGCGTGTGGGGCGTCATAAAATGAATCAACGCCTGGGGCAGGAAGTCAAAAACACGCCCGCCAACCGGGTTTTTCGCATCGAGGATCTGATCCTGATCGTGCGGGAAATTGTCCGACTCAACAACGAGCAGGGCGCTGCCGATGATATCGACGCCCTGTATAATCGCCGCGTCAAGGTCGTCGGCGAGCTGATCGGGCATCAATATCGCGTCGGCCTGTTGCGTCTGGAAAAGAATATCCGCGACCGCATGAGCATGGTTGATATGGCGACCGTCGGTATTAAAAATCTGATTAACGCGCGACCGGTGGTGGCGACGGTGCGGGAATTTTTCGCCAGCAGCCAGTTGTCGCAGTTTATGGATCAGGCTAACCCGCTGTCCGAGCTGGGTCACAAACGTCGTCTGACGACGACTGGTCCGGGTGGTTTGACCCGTGAGCGCGCCGGGTTTGAGGTGCGCGATGTGCATCCGACACACTATTCACGCATTTGTATTATCGAAACGCCAGAGGGACAAAATGTCGGCCTGGTGTTGAATTTGGCGTCATTTGCGCGCCTGAACGAATACGGCTTTATCGAGGCGCCATATGTCCAGGTCGAAAAAGGTAAGGTCACCGGCAAGGTGGTCTACCTGGACGCCATCGCCGAGCGGGACGAAATCATCGCCGAGGCTAATACGAAATACGATCCCAAAACCGGTAAAATCACCGACAAACGCGTCAGCGCGCGGCGCAATTTGCAGCCGGAAACTGTCGACGTTGACGAAGTCACCATGATCGACGCCAGCCGCGTCCAGCTCATCGGTTCCAGCGCGGCGCTGATTCCCTTTGTCGAGAAAAACCGTATCGACCGCAACCTCATGGGCGCCAACATGCAACGTCAAGCTGTGCCCCTGGTCAATCCGTCATCGCCCATTGTCGGCACCGGTATTGAGCACGAGGTCGCCAAAAACACGCCGCAACTAGTTTGTGCGCGGGCAGACGGCGAGGTCGTCAAAGCCGACGCCAACGAAGTTCAAGTCAAATACGGTCCCAAGGACATCGTTTCCTACACGCCAGAGCATTTTGTCAAGTCCAACGAAGACCGCTCGTTTAATTCTCGCGTGGTGGTAAATCGCGGCGACAAAGTCAAAAAAGGTCAGCCTATCATCGAGGGCGCGTCTATCGCCGACGGCGAGCTGGCGCTGGGGCGTGACTTGGTCGTCGCCTATATGCCGTGGAAAGGCTATAATATGGACGACGGTATCGTCATCAGCCGGCGTTTGGTTGAGGACGACGAGCTGACTAATATTAACATCACTAGCAGTATGGTTGAGGTGCGTGACACCAAACTCGGGCCGGAAATTGTGACCCGCGATATCCCCAACGCTCGCGAGGAGGCCATGCGCCACCTCGACGACGAGGGCATTGTGCGCATCGGCGCCGAAGTTGAGCCGGGCGACATCCTGGTCGGTAAAATCACACCCAAGGGCGAACAGGAGCTCAGCTCCGAGGAACGGCTGCTGCGTGCCATTTTTGGCGAAAAAGCCAAAGACGTGCGCGACACCAGCCGCCGAGTCGGCAACTCAGGCGGCGGTAAAGTTGTCGGCGTCAAGATTTTCAGCCGCGAGAACGGTCACGAAATGAAGTCCGGCGTGCTGATGCAGATCGAAATTTTCATTGCCGAGACACGCAAAATCCAGGTCGGCGACAAGCTGGCGGGGCGTTACGGCAACAAGGGCGTGGTGGCGCGGGTTTTGCCGGTCGAGGATATGCCGTTCATGGCGGACGGCACACCGGTGGATATCGTGCTCAACCCGATGGGCGTGCCGAGCCGTATGAACCTCGGTCAGCTGTTCGAAGTGCACGTCGGTATGGCGGCGCGGGCGCTGGGTTACAAAGTCGCCAGCCCGTCGTTTGACGGCGTGCCCGGCGAAACAATCTCCGCCGAGCTGAAAAAAGCTGGCTTGCCTGAGGACGGCAAAGTCCAACTATTCGACGGTCGCACCGGCGAACCTTTCCAGGAAAAAGTCACCGTCGGCAATATGTATATCATCAAATTGCATCATATGGTGGCGGACAAAATCCATGCGCGATCGACCGGACCATATACCATGGTGACGCAGCAGCCGCTGGGTGGCAAGGCGCAAAACGGCGGTCAACGCTTCGGCGAGATGGAGGTTTGGGCGTTGGAAGCCTATGGCGCGGCGACGACTTTGCAGGAAATGATTACCATCAAATCCGACGACGTCATCGGGCGCAGCAAGGCGTATGAAGCCATCATCAAGGGTCAACCCATCGAGGGACCGAAAATCCCCGAGGGCTTTAATGTCTTGGTCAAGGAATTGCAAGGTTTGGGCTTGCGCGTTGATTTGCTGAGCGACGACGAAATTGTCGAAGCCGAGGAAATCCTAACTACTAAATCTGAACCGGGCACGACGCCGAAAATCGCCATAAAAGTCGACGATGATGATGATCTGGACGAGCCGACCGATGACGATATCGAGGACGAATTCGCCGATGATATCGATGATGACATGGCGGACGAAGTGGACGATGAAACTGACGCGGAGGACGACGTCCCGAGCGATGTAACGGAAGGAGAGGAGGAATAAGATGGCATATTATCAAAACGACGGACCGGACATTGCCAGTTTTGACGCCGTGCGCGTCAGTGTAGCCAGCGAAGATGATGTTCTGAATTGGAGTTACGGCGAGGTTTTGAAGCCGGAAACGATTAACTATCGCACCCAAAAACCGGAGCGCGACGGACTGTTTTGCGAGCGGATTTTCGGACCGACCAAGGATATCAATCCCAACGACCACAAACACCGCGGCATTCGTTCGCGCGAGGCGGCGGTCGACAAAAACGGCGAGCTGGTCACAAAATCGGTGGTGCGCCGCGAGCGCATGGGACATATTAAACTGTTGACTCCGGTGGCGCATATTTGGTTTATGCGCAACACGCCCAGCCCGATGTCGCAGCTGCTGGGTATGACGACCAAGTCGCTGGAACGCGTGGCTTACTTTGCCAGTTACCTGATTCTGGAAGTCAACGACGAACGGCGCGAGCAGTTTTTGGCGGACAATGAAGCCGAATACGAGGCGGGTCGGGCGGCGATCAAAATGCGTTACGACAAAGCCGCCGGCGACAAGGATGTTGATGTCCAGAAACTCGCCGAGGACATGACGCGCGAGCAGGACGAATTGACGGAAAAATTCGAAAACGCCAAGGCGATTTTGCTGGGTCTGGTTAAGGGCTCGCTGATGACAGAGACGGAATATCGCAACCTGCCCGAGGAATACGAGGACATCGTGCGCGTCGGCATGGGCGGCGAGGCTTTGATGGAGCTGTTGAACGCGATCAATCTCGAAGACCTGATCATGGAGCTAGCCGAGGACGCCGAATCGCGCAAAGGCATGGCGAAAAAGAAGGTCCAAAAACGCCTGAAAATGTTGGAGGGCATGCTGAAAGCCGGCATTAAACCGCAGTCGATGTGCATGACGGCGCTGCCTGTCATCCCGCCGGATCTGCGGCCGATGGTGCAGCTCAGCGGCGACCGTTTTGCGACTTCGGATTTGAACGATCTGTATCGACGGGTTATCAATCGCAACAACCGTCTGAAAAAACTGGCGGAGCTGAACGCGCCGGAGGTCATCCAGCGCAACGAAAAGCGGATGTTGCAGGAAGCTGTCGATGCCCTGATCGACAATTCGATGGTGCGCGGTAATCGCGCGGCGAACTCGACCAATAATCGCCGGCGGCTGAAATCGCTGTCGGATCTGCTCAAAGGTAAACAGGGGCGTTTTCGCCAGAACTTGCTGGGCAAACGCGTCGATTATTCGGGGCGCAGCGTGATCGTGCCTGGCCCGGAACTGACGATCGAACAGTGCGGTCTGCCCAAGAAAATGGCGCTGGAACTGTTCAAACCATTTGTTATCAACCGCTTGCTGGAATGGGAGCAGGCGCATAATATTCGCTCGGCGCAGCGCCTGATCGAGGGCGGCGACGCTATCGTTTGGGACGCGTTGGACGAGGTCATTCAGGGCAAATATGTGCTGCTGAATCGCGCGCCGACTTTGCACCGTTTGGGTATTCAGGCTTTTCAACCGAAACTGATCGAGGGCTCGGCGATTCAGCTGCATCCGCTGCTGACGACTGGGTTTAACGCTGACTTTGACGGCGACCAGATGGCGGTTCACCTGCCGCTCAGCGACGAGGCGCAAGCCGAAGCGCGCGACCTGATGAGCGCTGTCAATAACCTGTTGAAGCCCGCTGATGGCGCGCCGGTGCTGTCGATCTACCAGGACATTGTGCTGGGAGCATATTATTTGACATACGACAAGCCGTCGGCTCGGACGGACAAGAAGTTCACATTCGGCTCGATCGGTGAAGCCGCCATCGCCAAGGACCGCGGCATTATCGAATATCAAACGCCAATCACGGCGCGTTTCAAGGGCGAAATTCGCGAAACTACCCTTGGGCGACTGCTGTTCAACGAGCTGCTGCCGGACGATTTTCCCTTTGTCAACGAAGTCTTGGCGAAAAAGGCGTTGAACCGCGTCATGGCGCAAATTTTCAACGATTACGGCCCGGAAGCTACCGCTGTGGTTGCCGATAATATCAAGGATCTGGCGCTGGAACACGCCACGCGCGCCGCGGTTTCGACCGGCATGAACGATTATTTCGACGCCGACGGCATCGATGAAATCGTGCGCGAAGGCGATAATCGCACCACCAAAATCGCCGAGCAATTCGAGCAGGGTCTCATCACCGAGAACGAGCGTTATCGCTTGACCGTCAAAACCTGGCGCGACGCGGACGGCAATATCAGCGATCGCCTGGACGAACAGATGGCGAGCATGGATAATTCGGTGTCGATTATGGCGAAGTCCGGCGCTCGCGGCACGATAAATAATATCAAGCAAGCAACGGCGATGATTGGCGTCCAGGTTGACGCCGTCGGTCGCGAAATCGAGCTGCCGGTCAAGAGCAGTTTCAAACACGGTCTGTCGTCGATGGAGGCTTTCATTGTGACCCGCGGTTCGCGTTACGGTGCGATTTCCACAGCGCTCAAAACCGCTGACTCCGGTTATCTGACGCGGCGCTTGGTCGACGTTGCCCAGGATATTTTCACGGTCGACGACCAACGCGGCGACGATCCGGGCTTTACGATTTATCGCGAGGAAAGCCTGTCCACTATGATCGAGTTCGGCGATCGCCTGTATGGGCGTTACACCGCTGAGCCGGTCATCGGCAGCGACGGTGCGGAAATCATCGGTGATCACGACCTGATCACGCGCGCCATTGCCGACCAGATCCAGAACGACGAGAGTATCGCCGAGGTTAAAATCATGTCGATCCTGTCGACGCGCCAGCTGCACGGTATTCCGCAGCGCAGTTACGGCATTGATATGGCGACGGGCTATCTGATTGCCGAACACGAACCGGTTGGCGTTATCGCCGCTCAATCGGTCGGTGAGCCGGGCACGCAGTTGACGCTGGATACCAAACACGGTTCGGGCGTCGGCGGCTCCGACATCGCTCAGGGTCTGCCGCGCGTCGAGGAATTGCTCGAAGCCCGCAAGCCAAAAGGCGAGGCATACATGGCGGAAATCGCCGGCACGGTCGATGTTGCGGAATCGGACGACAAATTCATCGTGCAAATCACGCCCGCTAAATTCGTCGAGGAACGCGTCAAACTGACCGACGGCTACACCACTGATTTGGCGACTGGCGCCGAGGTGGCGGCTGGCGATATTTTGGCGACCGGCGGCAAAGGTTTCGCGCCCATCGTGGCGCCCTTTGACGGCAAAATTCGGGTCCTGAAATCGGAAATCGTAGTGCGCGCGGAAAACACCAACGCGCCCGCCAAATACGAGATTCCAACGGTCCGCACCCTGTCGGTTCAGTCCGGCGACCAGGTCGAGGCGGGCGATCGCCTGTCGAGCGGCTCCCTGAACCTGCACGATTTGATGGAGTATAAGGGCGTCGAGGCCACGCAGCGTTATATCATAAATGATATTTTGAACATCTATGCCACACAGGGTCAGGAGATCGCCGACAAGCATCTCGAAATCATAGTGCGCCAGATGTTCAGCCGCGTCCAGATCGAGGAATCTGGCGACAGTCCGTTCGTGGCGGGCGATATCGTGAGTTATTCGCTGGTGGTGGATTCGAATGAGCAATTGGTTGCCAACGGCGACAAACCGGCGGTTTACACGCGGCTATTGCTGGGTATCACCAAGGTGTCGATTTACAGTGATTCGTTCCTGTCGGCGGCGTCGTTCCAGGACACCACGCGGGTGTTGATTGGCGCGGCGACCAGCGGGCGCGTTGATAGGTTGAAGGGGCTGAAAGAGAACGTTATCATCGGTCGCAAGATTCCGGTTGGCACTGGTGTGATCCAGGAGCCGGATGACGATGAGTTCGATATTCCGGCGCCGGATGACATCGCTATCGAGTAGCGGCTGGCTCTGTCTCGTAGCCCGGCTCTCTGGGCTGCGAGAATACTAAAAACCTGCCCGACAATGGGCAGGTTTTTAATAGTAATTAAATCCCTGCGTATCAGTATAGCACGTTCGAACGAAAAAGTCAACCATGAAATATTTATATCACAAGCGGTATAAAATTGCGACTTTGTGATATGACGAATGGGTTGGTTGTTGTTCTTTGATATTTGCGAAAAGGAAGTGAGATGGATGACATATCCGTGGAGCGTTTTGTTCAACACCGCTCTGGCATTTGTGCCGCTAGGTGCCGCGATCCTATTCCGGCGTGCGATGCGCAGCAATATTCCGTCAGCGTTACTAACTCCGCTGTTGGCCGTATGGTTGCTGTTCCTGCCGAACGCGACCTATATGTTGACAGAGGTTGAGCATCTGCCGGGTGCGCAGTCATTACTCGAAGGTATACTGTTGTGCGCGCTAATCAGTGCCGCCCAGTGGGCGTTCTGTCGGTCGATGACAATCGTCGAGAAGACTTTATTCCCGGCGGACGGCGTAAAACAATACTTCATCGCCGTAGCGTGCCTACTAAACGGCTACGGGGTATTCCTGGGACAAGCTCTCAGGTTTAACTCCTGGGACGCTATCCTGAAACTCGGCGATGTGGTCGCCAGCGGGCTGGATAACTTGTCCCCAGCCATGGTGTAT
>JAITGI010000030.1 GCA_031280785.1 Candidatus Nomurabacteria bacterium | reverse complement strand
GTCTCGTCCTCCGGGTGTTTGGGTCCTGTCAGCACCTCCTCCCCCGAAAATTTTTCACTGCGTGAAAACATTGTTCGGGGGACCCCCTCCGGCGCTGCCGCCCAAACAGCCCTGTCGGGGTCAACGGATTTTTTTATCTCGTTAACCAAGCTTTTAATCCCTTGATTATGCTCCGCCGAAGTCTCAACAATATCGCGAATCCCCAACCGCAAAAACTCCTCGCGCGGCAATTGCTCGCGCAGGTCGGTTTTATTCAATACCAAAATCACCGGTTTTTTGCTGCGCAGGGCTTTTTTGGCGATGCGGCGGTCGTCGTCGGTGGGCATTTCAGTGCGATCCTTGACCACCAAGATCAGATCGGCGCTGTCCACGGCGTCGTCGATTTGCTCCTGGATGGTTGCCTCGAAATCATCGACAGGGTCTTTCAACCCCGCCGTGTCAACCAAAATAAAATCATCAGTGGCGCGCACCACGCTGTCGCGCGTCGTGCCCGGCTCGCGGGCGACGATGGCGTCCTGGCGGCCGACGATGCGGTTGAACAGCGCGGATTTGCCGGCATTGGTCTGCCCGACGATGGCGACGATGGGTAATTTTTTACGCATAACAAACATTTTAACAGAAATGTGATATAATGGTAATTAACATTATGAAAACTTTGAACCATATCGGAAAGTTATTCGCGCGCGAGCTCGCGCAGGCGCACGCCCAAGCCGCCCAACGCGCCGCCGATAACGAGCAAGCCGAAAAAGTTCACATCGGCGCCGTCGGCTCGTCGATCACTGGCGCCTATGAAAAGTTGCGCAACGCCAGCGAAAACGCCGAGGAAACCCTGTTGTTACAGCGCGCCATTCGCCGTTTTTACCGCCGCATGCTAATCACGCCGGACCTGCTCGACAACAGCGGTGAGGACCTGATTATCGAGCTGACTTTGGCGGGGTATCTGAAAAACGACACCATAACGCGCGACACTGTCCAGGAAATCGACAAGGTCGCCGCCGATTATATGACGGCGCGAAAGGAGCTCAGCAAATCAGCCAGCGGCGATCGCCTGCATAGCTGGACGGTTGACGTTTTGGCGGCGCATGTCGAGTCGCTGCTGAACAACCACGCGCACGAGTTGGCGCTGGCGAATTTGGCATACAATTATTTCATCGAGACCGTCGATCCGGTCAAGCTGTTCGGGCGCAAACCGGCGTCGTTCGAGGCGATGTTGTTGGCGGCGGCTTATGCGACGTTGCTGAAATATGACGATGCGAATATTCGTTACAATTTGGCGGCGCGTTACGGCATCAGCCCCGTCCAGGTCGAGGCTTATCGTGAATTAAACCAACACATCGACAGGATTTTCAAGTCCAAAGACGCCGATCGCTTGACGCATTTTGTCAGCCGTCACGGCGCCGAATTCCGCGTCTTGGCACGGTTGCTGGGCGAGGAGACTCTGCCCGCCATGCTCGACGATCACGCGGTCTTTTCCAGCACTTTCCAAACCGCCGTCCAGCGCGCCTATACCGCGATTCGCACCGGTGTCAACCGCGGCGTTTGGCGCAGTGTGGCGTTCCTGATCATTACGAAATTCATCATCGGGGTCATTATGGAGGTGCCATACGATATCGCGGTTTGGGGCTATATTTTGTGGCTGCCGCTGATCGTGAATTTGGCGTTTCCGCCGGTCTATATGGTGCTGTTGCGCCTGACGCTGATGATGCCGGGTCATGTTAATAGCCGCGCGCTGGGTGACGAAATCGACACTGTGTTGTATACAGAAAAGCTGGCGCCGCTGGTGACCTCGCGCAAAAATGCATCCGAACGCCACGGTAAGGATTTCCAGGTGCTTTACGCCCTGGTGATTGGCGCGGTCTTGATCGGCGTCGGCTATCTGTTGATGACGCAATTGCATTTCGAATGGACGCATCTCACGATATTTTATATGTTCGTATCGGCGGCGAGTTTCCTGAGTTTCCGCCTGTCGCGCAGCATTCGCGAGGTCGAGGTCATCGACGGCAAACAGAGCGTTGTTACCCTGTTGCGGGACTTTCTGTATATGCCGTTTGTGGCGATGGGCCAATGGATCAGCGAGCGTTACGAAAAACTCAGCATCGTGTCGCGCGCCCTGGACATCGTGGTCGAGCTGCCGCTGAAAACAATTTTGCGCTGGTTGCGTCAATGGAGCGCGTTTTTAGGTGATAAAAAAGACGAATTATAGGTGTTATTTTGTGATTTTGCGCCACTGCCCGGGTTTTAGATTGTCCAGGGAGTAATTGCCGAGTTGAACGCGGTGTAGTTTCGTCACCGTGTAGCCCAGCGCCGCGAAAGTCCGGCGGATTTGACGGTTGCGACCTTCGTGCATGGTGACGCGCCAATTATTACCGGAGGACGAGCGAAGTTTTTCCAAAAATAATCGTGACTTCCCATCCGCCAAATCCACCCCAAAGTCAGAAATCATCTGCTGATGCAACGGCTCAAGCGGCTTGTCGAGAGTGATCTCGTAAACCTTGACCTTCTCGTGCCGGGGGTGAGTGAGTTTTTGAATCAAATCGCCGTTGCTGGACAAAATCATCAGCCCCGAACTGTCACGATCCAGCCGCCCGGCGGTTTTGAGCGCGCGCAGCTCCGCCGGCAACAGATTATAAACCGTCGGGTCGCCGCCCTGTGAACGCCGCGACGACAGATAGCCGACCGGTTTGTACAGAGCGATCGTCACGGCGCCGGCGCGCGGCTCGACCGCCCGCCCGTCCAGAGTGACCTTGTCGCCCGGCTGCACCCGCGCGCCCAAGCCCGCCACCGCGCCGTTCAGCCGCACCTTCCCCCGCTCAATCGCCAAATCCGCCGCCCGCCGGCTAATACCGGTGTGCTCGGCGAGGTATTTGTTGAGGCGGATTGTGCTTGACATAGTTCCTTTCGTTTGTTATACTTGACCTACAAATCGGCATAGCCGCGGCCCCACATCGCGAGGTGTGGGGAAAACTATTTTCAGAGTAACCCTTTTAGTAACTCCTTGATTTTTATCAGGACGCTGTTGTCGACCTGTCCCATGCGTTTACCACTCATGCGCGCTGCATCAAGAGCTCTGATTTGGCTAAGAACAGCTGTGCTTTTCCTGTCGTTGAGCGTGAAAGAAAAATAATATCGTCCAGATTTTGCAGCAGAAGTCAGTGGTATTCCCCAAAATAATTCCTTACTAAAACCTTTGACGACCAATACCGGGCGGGCGTATAAACTGCCCTTGCCGTCCTGTTCAAAACCCACATTTTCGCCAACGCTCATCCAAAAAACGTCGCCCTCGTTATATTTCGGTCGCGACGCATTGTTGTGTATCTCGGACTTGACCGGCGTCCATTTTTCATAATCTTTCATATATCTCCAGTATACCACAAGCTACATTACGCGCCCTGCTCCAAAAACGCCTCAATAAACCCGTCGATTTCGCCGCCCAGCACTTTGTCAACGTCTTTTTCCTCGTATTTGGTGCGCGTGTCTTTGACCAGAGTGTAGGGGTGGAGAACGTAATTGCGGATTTGCGATCCCCAGTCGGCCGATTTGCCGGCCCGGAGGTTGTTCAGGTTCTCGGCGTGTTGTTCTTGCCGAATCTGCTCGAGTTTGGCGGCCAAAATCTTGAAAGCAAGTTCTTTGTTTTTGTGCTGCGAGCGTTCGTTTTGAATGGCGACAACGGTGTTGGTCGGAATATGCGTAATACGAACGGCGCTATCGGTGGTATTGACGCTTTGGCCGCCGTGGCCGCCGGAGCGGTAGATATCGATGCGGAGGTCTTTGGGGTCGAT
>JAITGI010000016.1 GCA_031280785.1 Candidatus Nomurabacteria bacterium | reverse complement strand
CAACTGAACGTGGTGCCGTTATATAGGAGTTTTTGGTTGGTGGCTGAACAGTTGGCTGAATCTATTTGGAAGACTGTGCCGGATAGTTTTACGCCGTTGTTGGCGGTGTAGGTGGTGTTTTGGTCAGTTACGCAAGCCAGCACCGAGCCATCCCAAGTCAAAATCTGCCCCGTCGAGCACGCCGCACCCAGATCAATGCTGAACTGATTATTAACATCAACGTCCAAGCCGTAACCCGCGCTGTAATTCGTGCCAGGAATGGTGACCGTATTGCCGCCGACAATCGACAATTCCCGCGCCGCGCCGTTCCAACTGAGCGTCTGCCCGTCGTTATCCGTGCCGCAGCCAAACGCCGAACCGCTCCAAACCAGTTTCTGGGTTGTGCCGTTGCATTGCGAGGCATCAATTTGGAAAGTCTGCCCGCTCAACTTTACCCCGTTATTAGCGTAATAATGATAAGCCGACAAATCCACCGTGCTGTCGCTGTCGCCCAGTCGGGTCAGGTGCAGCACGTCGCCGCTCAGCGAAATCTCTTGACTGTCGGCCTTGAACACACAGGAAAAAGTCGTCCCGTTCCAGGTCAAAACATAGTCCGCCTGACACGTCGCGCCCAGATCAATCGCCAGCGTGCTGTTCGTGTTGTCAATGCTAAGTCCATAATTATTAGTGTAGTTCGTGCCGTTCAGCGTGACGTGGTTGCCCTCCGAGATTTCCAGGTTGCGCGTGGCTGATGTCCACGTCAGCACCTGATCGTCGTCGTCGGTGTCGCAGCCCCAACCGGTCGTCGCGTCAAAAGTCAACTTTTCAGTATCAGCAGTGCAAGTGCTGGCATTGATACTGAACACCGTGCCGGCCAAATCAAGCCCCAGCCCGTTCGTGTAATCGTGGTGCGATAAATCGACAGTTTGATCGGGACCGCCCAGTTGCGTCAGTCGCAACACGCCGCTGGACAGATCATAAGTCATCTGCTGGTTGTCCTGCTCGCCTGTGCATTTAAACTCGCGACCGCTCCACGTCAGAATTTCGTCCGGCAAACACGGCGCTCCCAGATCAATATTGAACTCTGTGCCGGTCAGTTCCAAGCCGTAACCGCCGGTGTGCGTGGTATCGTTGTCGATATGCGGAATACAGTCCAGCCCGTCCTGGCGCGAAGTCAACGAATGACCCTCCGGACAAATCACGTTGATCAGTTGGTTGATCGAACCGCTGGTATTTGGCACGCCGCCCAGCGACAAATCGGCGTCGGTGGTGCTGCTGCCTGAACCACCGCCGTATTTCGGAAAGAAGAAAGCGATAATCGCCACAATCAGCACGATAATCAGGGCAAGAATAGTAAAAATCCGGAAGCGTTTGAACTTGCGGATTGGTTTAGTCTGGTCGAGCGCCTGGTCAGCGCGATCGAGTTCCGGCGCGTAATCGTCGGTGTGCTGATTCGCGAACTCTATGTCGTCGAGAACCTTGTTCAGGTTTTCTAGTTGTTGCTGAGGTTGTGACATCTAAATGACCCCCCCCCCTATTGACATTACAATAATATAGTTGCATTGCTACACCCTCCTCTTGTTACTTTAACGTAACCGTTGTTTAACATATTACACGCTTTTTGTTGTAAATGCAAGTGTTTGACAAATCAATTTTTGTGTCGCGTCATCAAATCGTGCGTAATCGCCGCCGCCAGCGCGTCGGCGCAGTCGTCGGGTTTCGGCGCGGTTTTTAGACCCAGATGCAGACGCACCATTTCCTGAATCTGTTTTTTGTCGGCGCGCCCATAGCCGGTCAGAGTCTGTTTGATTTGCAGCGGTGTGTATTCGTGAATCGTGAGACCCGCCCGCGCACCGGTCAGCATTGCCACGCCACGCGCGTGCGACACCGAAATCGCCGTCGTGATATTCTGCGCAAAAAACAGTTTTTCGATCGACATCACGTCGGGTTTGGTGACGGCGATAATCTCGGTTAAGGAATTAAAAATATCCAACAGTCGCTGATCAAGCGGCGTGTGCGCCGGTGTGGTAATCACGCCCGCGTCAATCAGTTTTGGTTTCTGCCCGGGCGTAAATTCCACCACGCCAAAGCCCAAGATTCCGGTGCCGGGGTCGATGCCGATAATTCTCATATCAAACAGTTTAGCACATCTGGGGAGTGCCTATAAATCTACACCCCCCCCCGTCGGCGGCAATGGGCAGCGACCTGCCGCGCAAAACGAGCGATTTCCGGATGGAATTGCCAAGCAATCAAGCCTACAACAGCCGCCGCCCCCGCCCCGCCCACGGCCATCCAAACGCCGTTGTCGCTGCTGCCGGCGACCGGCTCGACGCCAAAACGCGCTTCGTCCGCGGCGACGACCTTGCGGCAGCGATTGGTTTCGGGATTG
This sequence comes from Candidatus Nomurabacteria bacterium, assembly GCA_031280785.1. Classification (GTDB taxonomy): domain Bacteria; phylum Patescibacteriota; class Saccharimonadia; order Saccharimonadales; family Saccharimonadaceae; genus JAITGI01. Next base: position 10,295 of record JAITGI010000016.1, on the reverse strand, counting down.
CGTTCCCAACCCTCGGCGCACGGCACGAGGTCGTCCTCGCTGGCGATTTTCTTACATCGATTGGTGGCGGGATTGCGAAATTGCCCCTCGGCGCATTCCGCCAGCGCCGTTTCCACCGCTAGCTTTTTGCAGCGCCCAGTCGCCGGATTACGGAATTGTCCCTCGGCACACTCGGCGGGCGGCTCGGCATCTTTGACACAATTCCCAGTCGCCTCGTTGATATGCTTACCCGCCTCGCAGGTCTGCCACCGCTGAAAAATATTCTCAGCGCCGGGCGTCGGCGCAAAAGTCACTTGCCAACCGTCCGCAAAAAACGCCAAGGTCGTGTCGGCTTTGGTCGAACTATAACGCATCTCGTCATAGTCCGTCGTCGCGTCGTGCAGCAAAATCCCGCGGTCGCGCACGTTTTTTGGCAAAGAAATCTCCGTCCGAGCAATATCGACGACCAAATAACTATATGGTGCCAGCGTCGCCATGCCAACGTAACCGCCCAGGTTCAAGCGATAACGTGAATAATTCGGACGACCATCGGTCAGTTTGTCGCCATATTGCACCGCCAGCACGCAGTCCGCCAGGTTTTCGGGGCTAATCGCCTGGGCGGCGCTGTTATAAATCTCAATCCATTGTTCGGTCGTGGAAACTTCCGACAGGCGCAGATACCGACAATATTGCGGCGGCAATTCCGGCTCCGGCTCGGTTTCGTCGTCATCCTCAGTTTCACGCGGCACGAAACCGCCGTGACCAACCACGAGCGGCGGCGATTGTTTAGTATAAGTTTCCGGCGACGTGACGATATCGTTCAAACGACCATTCACCCAATAACCGTCCGTCAGACTACTCGCCAGGCTGCCGGTTTGGAACGAATCCACACAATCATTGGCATTTTTCCAGCAAATTGCCGACCGCGTCAGCCCGTCGATTTCCAAACGAATCGCGCCGCCACTCGCCACTGTCCAGGCTTTTTTATACGTCGCGTCAAATTCGGCGAAACTCGACGTTTCTTCCTTGATCAAAATCGAACTTTCCGCCAAAATCGTGCCGCCGCCCAAACGCACCGTGTCCGCCCGCTGACTCAGCGACGAGTTATAGAAAAAGACTTTCAAATCGTCAACTTCGACGTTATTGGGTGCCGAATTATAAATCTCGATGAAGCTGTCACCGAGCGGCGCAAAACGAAACCCCGCAATGAAAACTTGGTCGGCTGGAATATTTTCCGCGCCGACCGGGCGAACAAAAACACTACTCATCATCATAACGCCAAGCACAACGAGCATGAGCTTTTTCATAAGCACAATTGTAACACAAAACGTCTACTCTGTATGCGAGCCGAGTAGGAATTCAATCCACTTTTCAAAATTCGATCGCTCGTCGTTGGGGCGCGCTGCCACGCCAGTTTCGACACTGGGCGGGTTGTCGCTTTTGGGCAGAATCACCAGGTGTTCACCGGGCAACGCCTTGTTCAGTTTTTCGCGCGCCGCCAGTTCCAGATATTCGTTCGTCTGGTAATATGCCTGTTGCAGTTTCAGATTTTCATTCTCGATTTCCTGGATCTCGTTTTCCAACCGCCCCTGTTCCAGCTGATTCTGTAAATCATAGTTTTTGTTCATCGCCGAAACTGTCATAACCAGCCAGACAAACATCGCCGCCACAATACCAAACGCTACCAGGCTGCTGAAATTAAAACGTTTTTTCGGCTCATCCATAGTTGTTATTTTAGCATAAAAACGTGATACAATGGTATATGGGCATAAATCATTCATTGGGGGTGTAGCTCAGTGGTCAGAGCAGCCGGCTCATAACCGGTTGGTCCTTGGTTCAAGTCCAAGCATCCCCACCAGATCCGGAAAATCTCTACTCTTTCCCATAGTCACCAGTTGGACCGTCAATGGCACGACGAATTGTATCTCTTTCATCATTTCGCTTTTCCGTCAGCTTATTGTAATACGCATTTTTGAAATTTGTTTCAAAATTTCTATTCCGCACAACCTTGGCTTTAACTTTTTCTTCGCCACCCTGCTTGCCAATATAGTAAAAAAGATGCGCACATAAATTCTCATCGCCTGCTTCTAATCTTTTCTCTCTTACTGCATCTTTTAATTTTATACTCCATTTTGTATACCTTGGTTTATCATTTCTTAATAACACATAGATATGTTTGTATAGCTCATCGTCTATCATCCTAGCACTCTCATCCCTGCTTTCAATTATGAACCTTATCATCAATGCATAGATTCTCCGGTCTTTGTAAGTCATTGTCTCAAATAAATCTACTGTCATATTTTTTAGGTGCAACCGTTCGCTCGCAGGTACATCTGGCTTGTTTGGATAGTTATCTTCGCTCTCTAAAAACATTTCACCATCTTCCTTGAGGTAATAATTGTTTAGGAGACCTGCCTTGTCCTGCAAGATAGACCTACGCACTGCCCGTTCATCTATCACGACATTTTCGTCCTCAGGATCGTCGGTCACCCCTTGAGCCGACTCCTCCTCAGCTGCCTCCCCACCGAACCAATCAATTTGTTCCGAGGTGTCACCCAAAATTGCGCCGCCGGCAGCACGAGACAGTTTGAACGGATTATGGTCATTGTAAGTCTCTTTTTCACCCATATCACTATTCTATCACAATTTATCAAAAAAATCAACCCCCCAACCGGGGTTGATTTTGTGCTTTCGCTGTCGATTACTTGCGAATCTTGCGAATCGCCAGGAAACCGTTGCGGTCGTTTTCGACCACTTCATAACCCTCTGGCAGCTCAGTTGGGGTGCCTTTGCCGCCCTCTTCCTTTGCAAACCAGTAAATACGTTGCACGCGACCGCCTTTCAGCGTAACGTCTTTGTAATGCAAGAAGTATGAAACTCCTTTTTTGTTGGTGTGTTGATAAGTTGCCATAGCTACTATCTCCTCCTATTTATACTTGACACCACCAAGGATACTCCCCCGACACCAGACCGTCAAGGGTTTTAGGTGTTTTTACGCCTATACCTGAGGATTATTATCGGTATCACCTCTGATAAAGCGCGTAGGATAATTGCAAAAAATACAACGGCTACCAATACCGTCACCGTCCCCGCAAGGTCAAAACTGATCAGTGGCGAAGCATAGGAAATATAGTAGAGCGCCGGATTTGGCAAGTTCGGTGTCGCGAAATCATCGCTGCTCAGACCGACCGCGCCGGCGACGCACGCCGCGTAGCCCTGATAGCCGCCAGTGGCGATTTGCGATTGGCAACTCTCGGTCGCCGCCACATAGCCGCCGCTGTTAATTTGATTATTTGCCGCCTGGAAAGCTGCCTCGACGGCGCGATTATAGCTATTTTGCAGTGGAATTAGCCCTGTGTCAGCGTTCATATGACCAGCAACATAACGTCGCAAATCAACGGCGGCACGCTCGATTTCCGCCGCCGAGCCGTCCCTGTCAGCCGCCACCAGTTGCTGTCGCAGCTCAATCATACCCTGGCTGTTGCTGCGCAGACACAACGTCATCACTACGACCAAACCGACAAAAACCAACACCAACTGCCAAAATTTAACCTTGCGCAGCCGCCGCCACAGCCAAAACCATCTGTCTTTCCACCCATTCATATGTTACAATTGTATCATATGCATATTTATTTTTCAGGTATTGGCGGTGCGGGGCTGGGGCCACTGGCGGAGATCGCCCAGGACGCCGGTCACGAGGTGTCCGGTTCCGACCTGCGCGAGTCGCCGTTCTCGCGGCAGCTCGAAACTCGCGGTGTCGACGTGATTTACGAACAGAGCACCGAATCCATCGCGGCGGAACATTTGACCAAGCCGATTGATTGGCTGGTTCATACTTCGGCGCTGGCGGACGACCATTCGGAGCTGATTTTTGCCCGTGAGCACGGGATCCGCACCAGCAAACGCGACGAATTCCTAGTCGAGTTTTTACGCCAGCACGGTTTGAAATTGCTAGCCGTCGCCGGCACGCACGGTAAGACCACCACCACCGGTATGCTGATCTGGGCGGCTAAGCGGCTAGGCTTGCCGATTTCCTACTCCATTGGCACCACGATCAGTTTCGGCGCCAGCGGCAAATTCGATCCAAAATCCAAATATTTCATTTACGAAGCCGACGAATACGGCCGCAATTTCCTGCAATTCCAGCCGTTTTTGGCGATTTTACCCAGCGTCGATTACGATCACCCCGATATTTTCCCGACGCGCGACGATTACAAACAGGCTTTTCGCGACTTCCTGTCCCAGTCCGACAGCGCTATTATGTTCGATGACACGCTGCGTTATCTCGAACCGGTCAGCAGCAACGCCACGGCGTTCGACCACCGAACCACTGTCCAGGAAATCGCCCTGGCGGGACAGCACAACCGCGACAACGCTTTTCTGGCAGCGGCGGCTTTGGCGGGTATCAGCGACGCGAAAACTCCTGAACTTTACGGAATTCTGTCCGATTTTCCGGGCACGGCGCGGCGTTTTGAAAAGCTCGCCGACGGGATTTACAGCGATTATGCGCATCACCCGACCGAAATTTCCGCCACTTTGCAAATGGCGCGCGAGCTGAACAAAAACGTCGTGGCGATTTACCAGCCACACCAAAACGAACGCCAACACGCGCTGGCAGATCAGTATAAAACGGCGTTCGATGGCGCCAAGCACGTCTATTGGCTACCGACTTATCAACCGTCGGGCAACCGCGAGAAAACCGCCGAGGTTTTGACGCCGAACGACCTGATTGCCAAATTGGCGCAACCCAAAATCGCCGAGCCGGCTGAGCTGAACGACGAATTATGGGAAAGTATTTCGATCCATCACACCGCTGGCGATTTGATAGTTTTGCTGTCCGCTGGCGACGCGGACGCGTGGCTGCGCGGCAAGGTCGAATAAATTATTTGTTCAACTTCGGCGTCGCATCCAGGTAAAAAATCGGCAAGCCTTGCTCGGTGAATTTTTGCTCGTAACTGGTCATGATTTTGTATTCATCGGGCAAATCCGAGCCGTGCAAATCGCGCGTCATGGCACCGATTTTCCAGCCGCTTGCGCCGAACTGCTCGACCGACCAGTCAAATAGCGGCTGATTGTCGGTCTTGAAATGCAACACGCCGCGGTGCAAAACCTGACGATAAAGCTCCAAATAACGCGGCGCGCTGAGGCGATGGCGCGCGTCGGACTTACGTGGATAGGGATCAGAAAAAGTCAGCCAAATCTCGTCGACCGAATGCGCTGGCACGATTTCGCCGAGGTGCTGGATTTCGCTGCGCACAAAAACAATGTTGGCGATCCCCTGTTCCAGCGCGGCGCGCGCCCCACGATACAGCCGGTCGCCCTTGATATCGATGGCGATATAGAAATTATCCGGATAACGCCGCGCCAATTCCACCAAAAACAGCGCTGAGCCGGCGCCGATTTCCACGATCAACTTCTTGCCCGGCATCGGCGGCGCGCCGGCGATCCACTCATCCAAATGGTAGCAATTAGAAAACTCGTCAAAACGCGCAAACTTGTATTTTTTGCGCCGACGCGTGATCACAAAATCATCAGCTGCGCTCATCTTTTTTGTAGGATTTTAAGGCTTGTTTGGCGGCTTCTTGTTGCGCCATTTGCTTGCTGGTGCCGCTGCCGCGACCACGTAATTTGCCGTCGACATAAACGCCAATCACGAAAATCTTGTCATGATCGGGCCCGTCCTCCTCGAGCACCTGGTATTTTGGCATTTGGTTATCGACGCGCTGGCTGACCTCCTGTAAATGCGATTTCGGATCGCGCCAGGATTCGTCCGCCAAAATCGTGTCGAGCTTGCTCAGGATATTTTCGTGAATAAATTTATCAGCCGCGCCGTAGCCTTGGTCAAGGTAAATCGCGCCGATCAGCGCCTCAAAAGCGTTCGCCAAAATCTGCGCCCGCGCTCGTTCGCTGCCGCGTTTTTCGCCGCGGCTCATACGTAGCAGCGGTTCGTAATCAAGCAGCGTGCCAGCCGCGCCGATGCTTTCCGTGCGCACTAATGCCGCCCGCCACGAAGTCAAAATCCCCTCCGGCTTATCAAAATTATCGAACAAAAATCGCGTGCTGGACAACTCTAAAACCGCGTCGCCCAAAAATTCCAACCGCTCGTTGTGCTCGCGCGTGGATTTTTTGTGTTCGTTGACATAGCTGCGATGCGTCATCGCCGTCACCAACAGACCAATATCGTTAAATTCAAAACCCAATTTCGTCCGCGCAAAATCGCGATAAGGCGTCAAATCCATACCTGTCATTTATATTTCTCCTCTCTGGCGCAGGCGTTTACGCGCCAGCAAAATTAGTTTTCCAATATCTTCGTATTCGATCAATTCAATCGCTTCGTCAAAGCCAAACCAGCGCACACCGTGCATCCAATCTTCCTTTTTCGGCGTGTCGTCGCGACCGGCGCGGAACAAATATGTCTGCATCGTCATCAGCACCAGCGTGTTCACCCGGCGATAACGAAAATTGACCTTGCCCAGCCAGCAGACCGGCGTCACGCCGTGCAGCCCGACCTCTTCGCCGATTTCGCGAATGGCGGTTTCCTGGGCAGTTTCGCCGTCCTCGACGTGACCCTTGGGAATTGTCCAGCGGTCGCGCGCGTCCTGGAACAGCAGAATCTGCAAATCGCCGCGTTTGGTGATACGATAAACCACGCCGCCGGCCGTCGCCTCGCGCACTACTTCCTGGATCGAGGCTTTAATCCTGTTTTTGATCTTGCTCGTTAAGTTTTCCTTCATGGTTTTCCTCGCTCTGACCGTCCGGCGCCGCGGCGTCAGGTTGGTCGGCTTCGGCGCTCAGTTCCCGGAAAATCGTTCCCAGCACGCCGTTTACAAATTTTGAGGAGTTTTCCGAACCAAAACTCTTGGCGAGTTCCACGGCTTCGTTGATGGCAACTTTGGGCGGAATGATATCGCTCATATTTTCCAGCTCGAACACACCGATGCGCAGGACGTTGCGATCGATTCCGGAAATTTGCTTGATCGGCCATTCCGGCGCCACCGGTTGAATCCGCGCGTCCAGCTGGCTGGCAATTTTCGCCACGCCCGTCGTCAGCCGCTCGACGTATTCTTTGTCGCCGATGGCTTTTTCGTAACGGCTCATATTACGCGCCAGGACTTCCTGCAAATCCAGCGATTGATCGCCCAAACTTTCCCGAAAATCGTATTCGTATAACGTCTGTAACGCTACAATTCGCCCCAGATGTCGATTGCTTGCCATGATGCTCCTTGTTAAACTCCTCTGTTGTTATTTTAATTTCTTGCCAGTCTCGCGCTTGGTCGTGGCGACCTTGACCGGTGATTTGCCGTTAACTCGCCGCGCCAGATCCAGCACCAGATGGCTGCGTCGCAACCCAGTTTTGCGCGGGCTAGTTTGTTTTTTTGGCTTGCCCATGATTTCCTTCCTTGCCCGGCGCTCGTCACCTTCGTCCACAGCGCCCAGGGCGATATCGTTTATATTGTTGTTCAGTTCACGCCGATTATAGCTTATTTCACGATTTTGCACAAGTCAATTTTTCCCGCTCACCTGTTGTATCGGTATTGCTTTTTTGGGTGGAGTGTGATATAATTGTGGTGTAAGCTAACGAAAAGGAAAGAGCATGTCGGAAAAAACAGATAAAGGCAATGTAGTGGACAATGTAGTGGACATATATGACTATCGACTCAGGAAAGCATCAGACAATTTGGAGAATAATAATGGCGACTACGATTATGACGAAACAGTTGATAGGCTTTTCCGCGGCGGAATTGACACATCGGGTATGAGCTTGACAGAAAAAGCCATCCTTGACGCCGGCATTTATACTAATATGAGCGCAGAAGCACTTGCCCATAAAATTCGGGAAAGCGCCAAGGATAAAGGCGGTCATGTTGACGCTGATGGTGGTGACAAGAAAAAGATTCAGGCTGGTATTGGCGAACGTTCCAAAAAATTTAGGAACACGGCTCTTGCCATAGCCATGACAGCAATACTTCTGTTTGCGATTTACCAAGGGGAAACATCTAAAAGACAAATCCCCTTAGCCGATCAAAAGCCGAAAACCACCGCAAACAATGAGGCATTAAATGAGGAATTAACCAATCCCGAAAACGAGCATATTAACGGTGTCGAGCAGATTATAATAAAAAACGAGAATGGTCGCAGGATCCGCACGGGACACAGTGTTCCGAATGAGAAATACGAACTAATAAACAGAGTAGGTTATCTGCCGCCCGAAACTGTGATAGAACTCCCCGCTGGCACTGGTGTATTGAAATACGAAGAAGATAATCCATATAAAGATCATCCCAGTGCTTTCGAATCTATTATGAAACGTAGCTGTGCATGGTATGGCATACCGAGCGAAGACATACCAGATAAATTCTTCCGCCAAGGACCATTATCCAATAATAAGCCGGATGAAAATCAATATGTTTGGATCAATGGTCTCGACGTTGAATTAGTTAAACCCGATCCCGAAAAAGTCGCTGACCAAGATATAGACAGCCAGTGAGTTAAATCGGAAAATCATTTCACAACAACATTCACCACCCGCCCCGGCACGTAAATCACGCGTGCCGGTTTTTTGCCGGCGAGGTGATTTTGCACGTTTTCCAGCGCCAGCGCGGCGGTTTTGACTGTTTCCTCGTCGGCGTCGGTCGGCACGACGATTTCGCCGCGGAGTTTGCCGTTTATCTGCACGGCGATTGTGATTTCGTCGTCGACGATCAGCGTCGGGTCGTATTCCGGCCAACTGACAGCGTCAACCGACTGGTCGTTGCCCAACTTTTCATACAATTCGTTGGCGATATGCGGCGCGAACGGCGCGAGCAGTTGCAGCAGCGTTTCCAGATTCTCGCGACTAACTTTTTCCGGCGCGCGGGCGAGGGCGTTTTGGTATTCCATCAGCGCCGCGATCGCGGTGTTGAAGTTCATCTTTTCCAGATCTTCGCTAACTTTTTTGATGGTTTTGTGCTGGATCTTCAACAAATCTTGGTCATTGGCGGTATTTTTCTTAGTCAAGAAATTCATTGTCAGATTCCACACACGCGTCAAAAACCGGTACGTCCCCGCCACACCCTCCGGACTCCACGGCGTAGTTTGGTCGTATGGCGCGAGGAACGTCACCGCCAGCCGCACCGCGTCCGCGCCGTAACCGCTGTCGATGATCTGCACCGGATCAACCACATTGCCGAGGCTTTTACTCATTTTGCGGCCGTCCGCCGCCAGCACAATGCCCTGCCCGCGCCGCGCCGCGTAAGGCTCGGCCGTCGGCACCAGCCCCTGATCATAGAGGAATTGATGATGAAAGCGCGAATACAGCAGGTGCAGCGTGGTGTGCTCCATTCCGCCCAAATATAAATCAACCTCGCCCCAGTATTTCAGCTTTTCGGGATCGGCGAATTTTTCGGAATTATGCGCGTCAAAGTAGCGGAGATAATACCAGTTTGACCCTGCCCAATTCGGCATTGTGTCGGTTTCGCGTTTGGCATTTCCGCCACAGTTCGGACACTTCACATTGACCCAACTGTCGATTTTCGACAGAGGCGACTGCCCGTCGTCGGTCGGTTCGTAGTGGTCAACCGGCGGCAACTCCACCGGCAAATCCGCGTCCGGCACCGGCACCGCGCCGCATTTGTCGCAGTGAATTATCGGGATCGGCTCGCCCCAGTAATGCTGGCGGCTATAAACCCAGTCGCGAAGTTTATATTGGGTTTTTTCCCGCGCGGCGCCCTTTTTCGCCAGCCACGAGACAATCTTTTCTTTCGCTTCCGTCGTGGGCAAACCGTCAAATTTGCCAGAGTTGATTACAATACCTTCGCCAGAAAGAACTTCGTCCGCCGACACCGATTTCATTCCGTTCTCGATATAGCGTTTTGCTATGTCCAAGATATAAATCCAGTGTTCAGTATCGCTGCCATATTTTGCGATTTCCTGACGCATAGTATCAAAGTCCAGCCAAACGTTGCTAAATTTCTCGTGCTCTTCCTGAGCCGAATCACCGGCATCTTTGTCGTCAATAATAGCCAAGTAGTGCGGTGCAAACGACCGCCGATAACTGTCTTTGCGCGAATTGTAATAATGTGAATAGAATATGTTCCCTATTTGAATGATATTTTCAGGTCTATATCCGGTTTCTTCTAACAATTCTCGTCTGGCGCATTCGTCAAAAGTTTCGCCTTTTTCTAAGCCGCCACCCGGTAACCAAACGGAAAGTGCGCCATTTTCGCTGTTCATACCGAGGAATTTGTTAGTTTTCGGGTTATAGCCAACGATAACTGCTCCCTGAACGTCAACTTCGCCGGCGTGGGCTTCGCCAAAATCGCGTGCAACAACCTGCG
>JAITGI010000053.1 GCA_031280785.1 Candidatus Nomurabacteria bacterium | reverse complement strand
CCGGAGGGGGTCCCCCGAACAATGTTTTCACGCAGTGAAAAATTTTCGGGGGAGGAGGTGCTGACAGGACCCAAACACCCGGAGGACGAGACGGGTTTTTTGGTCCCAGTTCTCAAACTCGCCCTCATCGGTCGCCCCAACGTCGGCAAATCTCATCTGTTCAACCGCTTGGCGGGCAAACAGCAAGCCATCGTGGCGCCGGTCGCCGGCACGACGCGCGACGTCAACCGCGTGAGCGTTAAATATCACGGGCGGACGATCGAGCTGCTGGATACCGCCGGCGTGCGCCGCCGCGGCAAAATCGAGCGCGGCATCGAAAAATTCAGCATTTTGCGCACCGTGGCGGCTGTCGAGGAAGCCGATATTTGCCTGCTGTTGATGGACGTGAACGAGCTGAACACCGCCGTCGACCAGTCGCTGGCTGGCTTGATAACAGAAGCGGGCAAGGGAATTGTTATCGTGGTGACCAAATGGGACGACGAGGACACGGACGACGTCGAGCCGCGCGACACCAGCGAGATTTTGCGTTCCATCGCCCGAACTTTCGACTTCGTGCCATACGCGCCGGTGATTTTGACCAGCAGCGTGACCGGCAAAAATGTCGCCAAGATTTTTGAGCTCGCCAGCGAAATCCACCAGCGTCGCCAGCAGCAAATCCCCACGCGCAAATTAAACGATATGCTGCAAAAAGCCGTCCTGAACCACCCGCCGGCGGGGCTGAAAAACACCTTGCCAAAAATGCGTTATATGGTGCAAACCGACGTGCAACCGCCGTGGTTCGTGATTTACGGCGCCAATTTCAAACACATTCACTGGTCGTACAAACGCTATCTGGAACGCCAGATGCGCGAAACTTTCAACCTCATCGGCACGCCGATACGGTTTAGTTTTCGCGATGAGAAACAAATTAAAGCCAATCGTGAGGCGGATAATTAAATAAGTCAAATACGCCCGAATATCAAACAACCGCTAGTGGAGGATATTTTGGTGTATAATATCCGTATGAAACTGATCGTTTTCCTGGGTAATCCGGGGCTGAAATATCGGCGAACGCGGCATAATGTCGGGTTCGCGGTGGGGGATGTTGTGGCAAAAGCTTGGGGCGCGAGGTGGAAAAACGACAAAAAATTCGCCGCCGAAATGGCTCGGGCGGGGCAAGTGCTGCTCGCCAAACCGCAGCTTTTTTATAATTTGACCGGAGACAGCGTGGCGCGGACCATGCAGTTTTACAAAATCGCGCCCAGTGATCTGCTGGTGGTGTGCGACGATCTGAATCTGGATTTTGGCAAAATCCGCTACCGTGAGCGAGGCAGTGACGGCGGTAATAACGGGCTGAAATCTATTATCGCTCACATCGGGAGCGATTTCGCGCGCGTGCGTATCGGCACGAACAATGCGGCGCGCACTGCGATGGATGACGCCGATTTCGTCCTGAGCAAATTCAGCCGCGAGGAAACCAAGCAGCTGCCGGAAATTTTGGCTGGCGTCCTCGACAAAATCAACGATTTTGCTCAACCTGGTGTGAGCTAATGCTTGTAAAAACGCCAACGACAGTTTATCCTTGTGGCAATATGTCATATCGTCGAACACGATGGTAGCCGTATCGGACCTTGAGGAGGAAGAAAAAATGTCGAATGTTACATATTTCAAAGAATGGTTGGTGCAAAAAGACGTCGAGGAGCAAATAGAGCTCCAAGAAAAAGATCCGGTGAAGCTCATCGAGGAGCAAGAAAGTCGGGCGAAAGGCGAAATAGAAGGCGCCGTCCAGAACCTACTGAACACAGTAGCTGCTGACGATTGGGGGGACGGTGAAATCATCGTTGTTGGCGGCAAGAAGATAGCGGCGATCTGTCTCTATGTATATCCCTCGAAACATCTGTATCTCGGGCACGATGGGGAATTCTACATTTCGGTGCAGACACGGGAAGACAAGCGGAAAAACATGACTTCCGGGAAATTGCATCAGCATTTTTTCAAAGTCGACGTTGAGGACTTGTCGGCGCGCGATTTGTTTGACGCTTTAATGCCGCAGGTCGTCTGGGTTTATCCCGACGATGATGACTTCTCCTGATTTTTACCCGCCCACCATGGGCGGGTTTTCCCATTCCAAATCAAAAAACCGCCCGTTCAGCAAGGGTGGGCATCGCTGAACATGACGGTTATTTAACCCTTCGACCCATATGTCTCCACCAGGAGCAAGCGTCGGCCCACCTTGCTTACATAGGGGCCCGCCGGTCAAAGGGGTTAGATGCACCGCAGCCCAAGCCAATACTTGGATGCGAGAAGTGGAGGGTAGATACTAATCGCGCGTGTGGTGCAACCTAACGATGGACTGTTCGCGACATTTGCATGCCGCGGTCAAATCCATGTTATTATGGGGTTGTATTATGTGCGTTTAGTCGACTTTTCGACTAACCATTTACCATTATAGCACACTAGGTTTAGTAAGTCAACCCTATTTAACACTTTTTTATGGCGGGTCAATTACAAGCATAAGTTAAATAAGCCTGTCAAATAAAATCCGACAGGGGTGCAAAGACCATTAAATAATATCGAGGAGTTGTAAAATCATGTCGAAAATTATCAAAATATTGCCTGAAAAATCGGATTTTTTGCGGCGGACGACCGAAATTGCCAAGCCGCCGAAAAACTTTTGGTATATTGGTAAGGTTCCCGAATTGCGTCCGACCGTGGCGATTATCGGCGCCCGCAAACCGACCGAATACGGGCGCTATGTCACCCTGAAGCTGGCGGCGCAGTTGGCGGCGCGCGGCGTGACGATTGTCAGCGGGCTGGCGCTGGGGCACGACGCTCTGGCAGCGCGCGGCGCTCTGGACGGCGGCGGCGTGGCTGTGGCGGTGCTGGGGCACGGTCTGGATATTATCCACCCCAAATCAAACCGCAATCTGGCGGACGAAATTGTGGCGCGTGGCGGGATGCTGCTCAGCGAGTTTCAGCCTGATTTTCCGATTTACAAGGGAAATTTTTTACAGCGAAACCGCCTGGTTTCGGCGCTCAGCGACGCGGTGGTTGTGGTCGAGGCAGCAGCGCGTTCCGGCACCCTAAATACCGCCATGCACGCCCTGGAACAGGGGCGGGAGCTGATGGCGGTGCCGGGCAATATCACCAGCCCGCTGTCGGTGGGTTGTAATCGCCTGATCCAACAGGGCGCGCTGCCGGTGACGTCGGTCGATGACGTTTTGGAGCGGCTGGGGCTGGGCGCGATCGCCGAAAATGACGGCGATTTGCCGCTGGGGAATAATAAAACCGAGGTGCACATCATCGAGACCATCAATTCCGGCGTCCAGGACGGCGACCAGATTATCGCCCAGACGAAAATCACCGCACCCGAATTCAACCGCGCCATCACCATGCTGGAAATCGCCGGCATCGTGCGCAGTTTGGGCGCAAATCGCTGGGTTTTGCGGTGATTTTCGCGGCGCGCCAACAGTGATACCGCAATGATTTCGACATTTTTTGCAAAAAAGGTTGACAATAAAAAAAAATATGGTGTAGTATGTGTGCAGATTGGTAGTTAATGTTCGGTTAGCGATTAGGAATTTTCGATAGCCGGGCTTTGCACCCCGGTAGTCAAAGTTTACGAAAGTAACCATAAGACCGCTGGGACGCCAGTGGTTGAACTTTAACAGCGAGAGAGGAGGCAGTGGCTATGCAAGGTCACTTGCACTGTTTTTGTCTGGCGCGTTGATGCGCATCATGACAAAATCCCCTCCGGTTATTATTCGGCTCGTTCCAGGTCGTCAGTATTGATGGCAAAAACTGCAACGGACGGATTGAATAGCCGCGGGAAATCCATAAAGGATAAAAGGCGCCAGACAAAGGCGGACTCCTCTCTCGCCACACCAGCCACAAACCAAAGCACATCCCTAAGAGACTCCCCTGATTTGAAATGATACTTATAGCATCACACAAGGGGGAAAGGGGAGTCTCTTAATCTATATACGGACCGCATTCGGGCGGTCGGTGGCTCCAAATAAGTCTACTGGACCCAGCCAAGCTGGCAGTCGTAGCGTGAAGCCGCCGATCAATCCTTTCAGCATAGGTCACAGCACAATTTTTTTAGACAATTCTGTCACCATATCACAGAGTATTCGCGCGTGCTGTGACCGCCCGAGTGCGGTCCTATTCTTTTTGCATTATTCCACGCCGCGGAAACCGTCCTGCGCCACTTTTCCTTGACATTTTGAATAATAACAATAATAATAGAGGCATTAAGTTCGTTTTGCGGGTGGTGAGTGAAATTGACTCATGCCCTTTGATATATTGTATTCAGTTATAGTTCCGTCGATCACAATTTGGAGGTGGAAAAGATGGGAAAAAGAAAAAATATGAAAACAGCTGAAACGCTCACTGATTATATTCTGGACAAAAGTGGCATAGGGCAGAGATACGAAGATGCCGTCAAGGAGCTTGAAGGGTTGGAGAATGAATTAACTATGCAAGCATATTCTCTCGATAAGCTAAAGGAGGCGAAATATGAACCCGTGATAGCTGATTATGACGAGGAGCTCGAAAAAATTTTTGCATTGGAGCCGATTATTTTTTATCATGAACCTAATGATTATGAATTTCATATCATATTCAATGGGAAAAGAGACAGATGGCAATTCACGTTGGCGTCCGGACATATGTATTCTAAGCGTGGCACACCCGAAAAAGAGAGTGGCGATTATACCTATACTAATTTTGTTGAGATTAAGGACGATTTGCTCGATGATGGGCAGATAGCCGCTGTGATAGAAAAGGTAATAACCGATCAGAATGATGCCATTCGTCCATTCAGCAAATTTGTCACTACGCGTCCGCTGAACCGGAGCATTATTCACACGACCTTTTGTGTGCTCAGGGCATCAATCGCAGCAAAGCGCATACTGGATAAAATATCATGCGCCGAAAAAGAGGTTAAAAAGATGCAGGAGCGTGTAGGTTTTACCAGACGTGAAGTTGAGAGTATTAAACTAGTTGAATCGGCTACGCAGAACTTTCGGACGTGGTTGTACAATGAGCTTCTAGAGGTAGTAGGCTATATAGAAAAACTGCCAGGAGTTAAAAAGTTAGTTTCAATATCGGCGGAAAGATCGAACGCTATAATGAGACCCTATTCATTCGTAAGGACGCCTCAGTCTTCTGTATTGATATATGCAGTATCGTGGAGGAGAAAATGCACAACGCATTTTCGGATAAGCCCATGGTAACCTTGAAGGGTATGGCAGAAATTCCATGGAATATCCTTGAGGATAGTTTGCGGGAGATGATAGATGCTCCTGATGAAAAATTCTTTTTGGATGGTATTGGCTGAATATGGTTTAGGGGTAGGTATCGTAGTAAGCCTGCCCTTTTAATTTTGCCGCCGATTTTGACCCGACCGCCCTGGTTTTTGCATTTTTCCCAACCTTACGCTAATATAGGCTCCGAAATGACAAAGAATTTATTGATCGTCGAGAGTCCGGCCAAAGCCAAAACCATCGCCAAATATTTGGGCGGCGGGTTCACGGTGCTGTCCAGCGTCGGGCATATCCGCGAGATCCCGCCAAAGGACAACGACGCCATCGACATCGCGCACGATTTCGCCACCAAATACCAGGTCTCGCCGGACAAGAAAAAGGTCGTCAGTGAGCTCAAAAAAGCCGCCGCGACCGCCGATGAAGTCTGGTTGGCGACCGACCCCGACCGCGAGGGCGAGGCGATCGCTTGGCATTTGGCGGAGGTTTTGAAATTGCCGTCGGACGCCAAGCGTGTGACTTACCAGGAAATCACCAAGTCCGCTATCGAGGCGGCGATTGCCGCGCCACGCGCCATCGATATGGCGTTGGTCGAGGCCCAGCAAGCCCGCCAAAAACTCGACCGGATCGTCGGCTATGAGCTGTCGCCGGTGGTCTGGCGCAAAGTGCCGGGCGGCAAATCCGCCGGTCGCGTCCAGTCGCCAGCCCTGCGGTTGATCGTCGAGCGCGAGCGCGAAATTGAGGATTTTCAGGCGGAAGAGGTGTTCAAGGTTTCGGGGATTTTTTCCAAAACTTCGGATTTCGAGGCGAAACTTAACACTGATTTTGACAGCGCGGCAAGTGCCGAGGATTTCCTACGCGGGCTAATCGACGCAAAATATATCATATCTGATATAAATACCGCAAAAGGCACGCGAAATCCCGGGCCGCCGTTCACTACCAGTATGTTGCAGCAAGAGGCGAACAGCCGTTTTGGCTGGTCGGCGCGCACCACGATGAGCGCGGCGCAAAAACTCTATCAAGCCGGTAAAATTACCTATATGCGAACAGATTCCACAACTTTGTCAAAACAGGCTCTGGGCGCGATCGGGCGCTATATCGAGGGCGAATTTGGCAAAAATTACCTAAAAATTCGCCAATTCCAGACCAAAAACGCCAGCGCCCAGGAAGCCCACGAGGCGATTCGTCCCACCGACGTCGCCCTTACTAGCGCCGGCAGCAGCGAATACGAGAAGAAATTATACGATCTGATCCGCCGGCGCACTCTGGCAAGCCAGATGGCGTCCGCTGAGCTTGGCAAAACCACGGTGACGATTGATTTTGGGCAAAAACCGCAATTCGTCGCCAAGGGCGAGGTCATCACTTTCGACGGTTTCCTGAAAATCTACGGCTCGCGAAAGGAAAATCTGCTGCCAGCGCTCGCTAGCGGCGACGAGTTGACAGCGCGAGAGGTCACGGCGCGTCAGACTTTTGCCAAGCCGCCGGCGCGCTACACCGAGGGCTCGCTGGTCAAAAAATTGGAAAGTTTAGGCATCGGTCGCCCGTCGACTTATGCCACGATTTTGGATAATATTCAAACTCGCGGCTATGTTGTCAAGGGCGCGAGTGAGGGCAAGGCGGTCGAATTAACACAATTGATTCTCAAAAATGGTGTTGTCGAAACTACAACAGTTACCGAAAAAACCGGCTCGGATAAGGGCAAATTAGTGCCGACACCCCAGGGCGAGGTGCTGAGCGATTTCTTGGTCAAGTTTTTTGACAAAGTCGTGGATTATGATTGGACGGCCGAAATCGAGGGCGAGCTGGACGAAATCGCCGCCGGCAAATTGGCGCAGGTCGCGATGCTGACGAAGTTTTACAAACCTTTTCACGCCCTGATCGCCAAATCCGGCGACATCGACCGCAAAGAGGTGCGAAACGAGCGCGAACTGGGCAGCGACCCGAAATCCGGCAAGTTGGTCACGGCGCGGGTGGGACGGTTCGGCCCGATGTTGCAACTGGGCACCGCCGAGGACGAGAACAAGCCGCAATTCGCGCCGCTGCCAGAGGGCGTCGGGTTGAAGGAAGTCACGCTGGAACAAGCGCTGAAAATGTTTGAGTTGCCGCGCACCGTCGGCAAGACCGAGGACGGGCAGGAAATCGTCGCCAACATCGGTCGGTTTGGACCATACATCAAAGTCGGCAAGCTGTTCGTCAGTATCAAGCCGCTCGACCCGCACACCGTCACATTGGACGAAGCCCGCCAGCTCTATGCCGAGAAACTCGCCGCCGAAGCCGCCAAAAACATTGCCGATTTCGGCAAGGTCAAGGTGCTGAACGGACGCTTCGGCCCATATGTTACCGACGGCAGCAAAAACGCCAAAATCCCGAAGGACACCGACCCGCAGTCACTAACCGCTGACGACGCCCAGAAATTACTCGACGCCGCGCCAGCACGCAGAAAATTCTCCCGTCGCAAGAAAGCTGCCAAGAAATAGTTTGTCTTTCCTCTGTTACAAATTGTTATAATTGACAGATTAATTATGCTATCGCTTGCGAAGAAAAAATACGAGTGTGTAATTGTGTAGCTGGGCGGGTGCCTCATACTGTGTCTCTTTTGTCGACATGCAATTTTTTTTAACCAGAATTTATAGCATAAACTCAATCTACGGTGTATAGCATGACCATAATACACTATATACAAAAATTACAACACATTTTTGTTGCAATTTACAGAAATGTATTATACAATAGGAATAGACATATTATAAAAATGTTGCGAAGCGTAACATAAATGTAACGGGAAGGAAAGGCTTATGACCAACAGCCAGTCAATCAAAGAACAATTATCAACCACTGTGAACAGTGTTTTGGACGCCATCGAGCGGGAACGCGAGCGCGAAGTCATCGTGCGGCGTTTCGGCCTGAAAGATATGAAAGAAACCCTGGAACAGGTCGGCGAATCGATGGGCATCACCCGCGAACGCGTCCGCCAAATCGAAAAAGCTACGCTGATTCGCGCCAAACTATCGCTGGATAATGGCAAAAATCCGCGCTATGACGACGTCGAAAAGGACATCGTCAAAGCCCTGGTCGAGCTGGGTCGGGCGGCAAAAACTGATGATTTGACGCTGAAAATTGTCGGCGACAACGATGCCATGGTCCGCGCGGCGGTGGTTTTCCTGTCCGAATTGTCGGGTAAAATGTTGGTCACGGGCGAAAACGATCGTTACCACCAGGGTGTGGTGCTGTCGACTGATGATGAGGATAAAAATACCAAGAAACAAACTGATCGCATCGTCGATGCCTTGAAGGCTCATGGCAAGCCAGTGACGGTCGACGAGATGTTCACGCTGGTCGACGGTTACGAGCACCCCAACGAGGTCAAGGCCATCGCCAGCCTGTCCAAGCAAGTCGCGACGCTGCACGGGCTGTGGGGGCTGACGCGCTGGCCAGAGGTAAATCCGAAAAATATCCGCGATAAAATCATGGTGGTGATGAGCGAATATGGCAAACCGATGCACTTTACCGAGATTGCCAAGGGCATCAAAACCCAGGATTTCAAGCGCAATAACGTCACGCCGCAAGCGATTCATAACGAACTGATCAAGGACGACCGTTTTATCCTGGTCGGGCGCGGTCTGTATGGGTTGTCGGCTTGGGGCTATCGCGCGGGCACACTGTCGGATATTATCACCGACGCGCTGAAAGAGGAAGGCGCCCCCATGCACCGCGAGGAAATCATCCGCCGCGTGCTGAAACAACGCCACGTCCGCGAAGCCACGATTTTGCTGACTCTGCAAAATGACAAATCGTTCAAACGCATCAGCAAAGCGCAATACGAATTGGTCGAGAAAAAATAGTTCACGCCACCACAGAGAGCACCCCGCCGGTCGGGGTGTTTTTGGTTTTGTCCCGTTCTGTGAACGCGAATCGAGCGTCGCCACTCGCCTATTGACTCAAACACAAAAGTGTGCTATAATTACAAGATAGGGTGTAAATAAAATAACATTTATGCTAAGATAAAATCATCATGACCGCGCAATTACGAAAAATCTCTGGGGCGATGGGGGGACGATGCTGAATACCCTGATGGCGTTTATCACGACCTGGTATGTTTGGGTGCCGTTGGTGCTGATTTTGGCGTATTTGACGTATCGGAATTTTCGCAAGGCCAAGACTATCGAGACTTTTGAATGGGTGCTGCTGGCTCTGGAAATTCCGCGCAATAATGACAAAAAGGAGCTTGCCGCCGAGCAATTATTCGCCAGCCTGCACGGGATTTTGCGTGACAAAGCCGAGCTCAAAATGACCGGCGGCGTCCAGGAGCACATCAGTTTCGAAATGGCGAGCAGTCACAAAATGATTCGTTTTTACGTGCGGGTGCCGAAACATTTGCAAAACTTTGTCGAGGGTCAAATTTACGCGCAATATCCGACTGTCCAGATCAAACGCGTGGACGAAGATTACACCCATTCCGCCACCAGCCACAGCGTGGTGGCGACGGTCGACCTGGCGCTGACCGCCAGCGAAATGCTGCCGATCAAGACGTTCAATAGTTTCGAGGTCGATCCCTTGGCGGGCATCACGGCGGCATTGGCAAAAATGGATTCCAGTAACGAGGAAGTCTGGGTGCAAGTGCTGGCGCGGCCGATCCCGGACGATTGGCACAAACGTGCTACAAAATATATCAACGGGCTGAAAAGCGGACGCAGCATTAGCGTCGATTTGTCGGGGCTGGCATATTTTGCCGAGATTATTTCGGCATTATGGAAACCGCCGGAGTCCACCGCCAAAAGCAGTATCGAGATCAGCGAGCGGGACAAAACTCGCGTGGCCGAGGCTGAGAAAAAATCGCAAAAACTGGGTTATAAAGTCAAAATTCGCCTGGCGTATATCGGCAACGACGAGGGCACGGCGCGTATCCAGATGCAGTCCATCGTGGGCGCTTTCAAACAATTTAACTCGACGAACCTGAACGGTTTCAAGCTGTCCGGCAAAGCTAGTTTCAACCGTGACGACCTGAATAAATATATCACCCGTCAATTCATCGACAGCGGTTTCATTTTGAATATCGAGGAGCTGGCGAGCGTGTTTCACCTGCCGCATACCAATGTCGAGACGCCGAATATTGTGTGGGCGAATACCAAAACCGCCGAGCCGCCGACCAAATTGCCGATTCTGACCGGCGACCCAGAGCACGACAACCAAATCAGCGCCTTTGGGCTGACCGATTTTCACGGCGTCAAGCAGCAATTCGGCATGTTCCGCAGCGACCGCAGCCGTCATGTTTATATTATCGGACAGACCGGAACCGGTAAATCTGGGCTGCTGGAATTGTTCGCGCTATCGGACGTTTTTCACAATACCGGTTATTGCATCATCGATCCGCACGGCGATTTCGCGGTCAATAATATCAAGTTTATTCCCGAACATCGCATCGCCGACGTAGTTTATTTTAATCCAGCCGACACGGCTTTTCCGCTGGGTTTTAACCCGATGGAGGTTTATGACCCCAGCCAACGCAATAACACGTCAAGTGAAATTATCGGCGTGCTGAAACGTATGTTTGATAATTCGTGGGGTCCGCGGCTGGAATATATTTTGCGTTATACCTTGCTGGCGCTGCTGGAATATCCGAATTCGACGCTGCTCGATATTACGCGTATGTTGACGGACAAGAAGTTCCGCGAAAATGTTTTGCGGCATGTTACCGACAGTGTGGTTTTGAACTTTTGGCGGGTTGAATTTGCCGGCTGGACGGAGCGTTATATCGCCGAGGCGGTGCCGCCAATCCTGAACAAAGTCGGGGCGTTCGTCGCCAACCCGATCATTCGCAATATCATCGGCCAGCCGAAGTCGACTTTTAATATTCGGCGGATTATGGACGAGGGCAAGATTTTGATTGTGAATCTCAGTAAGGGATTGATCGGCGAGGACAACGCGGCGATTCTGGGTTCGTTTTTGGTCACCAAAATCCAGCTGGCGGCAATGTCGCGCTCGGATATTCCGCGCGTTGAGGATCGCCGACCGTTTTACCTCTACGTCGACGAGTTCCAGAACTTCGCCACCGACAGTTTCGCGGTGATTTTGTCCGAGGCGCGCAAATATGGCTGGAATTTGACTGTGGCGAACCAATCTGTCAGCCAGATGAGCGAAACCGTGCGCGACGCCGTTTTCGGCAACGTTGGCACCATCGTTTCCATGCGTGTCAGCGCCGAAGACAGCCCGTTGCTGGCGAAGCAGTTCGAGCCGCAATTTGAGCCGAATGACCTGCTGAATATGAACAACCGCCATTTCATCGTCAATATGGTTATCGGCGGCGAGAAAACTCAGCCGTTTTCGGCGACCACGCTCAGCTTGCCGCAGAGTGAGGGCGGTTTCATGGAACAAATCGTCGAACAGACTCGAACACACTTTGCGCGACCGCGCGCCGAAATTGAATCGGAAATTGCCAGCGATTTGATGCCGCCGCCTAGTTTGCTGCCAAAGGGCGCGCCCAATCCGCGCGACGCCCGCGTCCAAGCCGCCACCGCCGCCGGCGTCGACCCGAAAATCCTACTGAAAACGTCGCCTGGCGGAGTGCACGGCAGCCAAAAACTTGTCATCCCGGGCGCCGACACCAAACAGCCGACCGCCGAAATCACAGTCGCGCCAACTGCCACGCCCAAGCGCAAACGTGTGCGCTCGCAGCGCAAGCCGGCTGAAGTAAATAAGTCTACAAAATAATCCGCCCCATCCACAAAAACTGTGACGTCAGGCTGGCGGCGTATAATATCACCAGCGCCACGACGACGATATTCAATATTTTCTGGTTGGCTTGCGCCATTTTGTGGTGAATCCACGGGAACATGAAATAAACAAAAACCAGTGCCACGAATCCGAACGCCAGGGAATTTTGCAGGCAAACGAAGCCAAACAAATTCAGCGCGTTATGGCTGTAATCCCAATACGGATTCGAACCATGGAACAGCGTCAAAATCAGCGCGCATAGAAATTCCACCACTGTTGTAAACACCACTCCCAACACGAAAGTGCCGACGACGTCGATCTTCTTCCTCTTGACCAGCGGATAGACGAACAGCAAAATCACCAAAACGCCGATGCCGTATGGCTCAGCTATAATCGGAAATGCCTGTAAGTCCCAATGCTCCTGTAAATTCAGCCCCCACAACCAAAAATATTCCAGCACATGCCCGAGCAGCGAAGCGGCGAAAAACAGCGCCAAACAATCGCGCCAAAACCGCCAACTGCGCACGTTGGCACGGAAATCTGGCAGCTTGTCGACATAGGCGTGAAAACGCTCGTATCGCTCGTTGTGCTTCATGGTGTGCTTAATTATATCATATGTGTTACAATATGGTCAGTATGTTAGACATCAAATTTATCAGGGAAAACCGCGAACAGGTCGCCCGATCGGCCGCCGACAAAGGTTACGCTGTAAATATTACAACACTTTTAGAAGTTGATGAAAGGCGGCGCACGCTGATGACGCAAGTCGATGAGCTGCGCGCCAAACGCAACCAAATCGCTCAGCAGATGAAGGGCGGCAAGCCGGCACCGGAACTGGTCGAGCAGGGCAAAAATGTCAAAACTGACCTGGCGAAGCTTGAATCCGAATTGAATACGACGACGAATAAATTCGACCAAATCATGGCGACGGTGCCGAACGTGATTTCGCCCGACACGCCGATTGGCGACGAATCGAATTCGGCGACGGTGCGCGAATGGGGCGAGCGCACGAGCGGCGCAGTTGATCATTTGGATTTCGCATTGAAACGCGACTGGGTTGATTTCGAGCGCGGCGCCAAGGTCGCCGGCGCCAAGTTCTACTATCTGAAAAATGACCTGGCACTGTTGGAAAACGCGGTTTTGCAATTTGCGTTGCAAAAAATCAGCGAGCACGGATTTAATTTGCTGACTGTGCCGCACCTGGTCAATGCCCGGACGATGACGGGCGCCGGTTTTGCGCCGCGCACGTCCGAGCAGTCCGACGAATACGCTATCCAGGACGAAGATTTACAACTTATCGCCACCGCCGAAATTCCATTGACCGGCTATCACGCTGATGAAATTATCGACGAAACGAAACTGCCGCTGCTCTATGCCGGTTATAGCCCGTGTTATCGCCGCGAAGCTGGCGCCGCCGGCAAACACACGCGAGGGCTGTTTCGTGTGCACCAGTTTAATAAACTTGAAATGTATGCTTTTTGCGCGCCAGAACAATCGAACGAAATTCACGAAAAAATCCTTGCCGTGGAGGAGGAGATTTGCCAGGAGCTCGGTTTGCCGTATCGCGTCGTCAACATCGCCAGCGGCGATATGGGCGCGCCGGCGTGGCAGAAATACGATATCGAATATTGGTCGCCGGTGGACGGCTCCTACCGCGAGCTGGCCAGTTGTTCGAACTGCACCGACTACCAAGCCCGTAACCTGAATATTCGCGTGCGTCGGGCGGACGGCTCGATTGAGACTTTGCATACCCTGAATGGCACAGCGGTGGCTTTGGCACGCACGTTGGTTGCGATTATCGAAAACTGCCAGCAAAACGACGGCCTGCGCGTGCCAAAACCGTTGCGACAATTCCTTAACAATCGGGAGGAAATCTGATGCAAATTATCGACATCACGTCAAAACATATCACGCTCGACGAAAAATCGAAAAAATATGCTCACAAAAAAGCTATGAAATTGATTGATTATATTCCGCGCCACGCTCGTAAATCAGCCGCCGCCGAAGTCAAGATCGTCAAAAACGAAGCGCGTGGCGGCGATAAAATTGAGTGCGAAATTATTTTGAATCTGCCCGGCAAACGCCTGGTCGCCAAGGAGTCACGCGATGGCGTGATGGCGGGAATCGACGGCGCCGAAGCTAAAATGCGCGGTCAAATTCGCCGCTATAAAGTCGAGCGTCAAAGCGGCGGCGGACGGGCTGGGGGTATCATGGCTGCCTTGAAAAAATCTTTACGGCGACGAAAATAATATTTTATCTAGGCGAGAGTAGAGAGATGTGCTATAATTGTGCCATTAAAATTACGAGAGGGAGTGATCAAAAGTGAGTAAAAAACAAGCGATTCTGTCCAAGGTTTTCGGCGACCCACAGAAGAAGATTCTGAAACGCCTGGCGGGCAAGGTTGACGAGATCAATAAACTTAGCGACAAATACGCCGCTATGAGCAAGCGCGATTTGGCGGCGCAGACCGACGTTTTGCGTAAAAAATTTGAAAAACTGAGCAAGGGCGCGGACGGCGCGGTAGGTAAAAAAACCGCTAAATCAAAGGGTAAGAAACCGAATCAGGATCAGGTCCAAAAGGCCCTCGACACGATCTTGCCAGAGGCGTTCGCTGTGGTGCGCGAGATGGCGAGCCGCGTGCTGGGGCAGCGGCATTTTGACGTGCAGCTGATCGGCGGTATCGCTCTGCACGAAGGCAACGTCGCTGAAATGAAAACTGGCGAAGGGAAAACTTTGGTTGCCACAGCGCCGGTCTACCTGAACGCGCTGAGCGGGCGCGGCGCGCACGTGGTCACGGTCAACGACTACCTGGCGCAACTGCACGGCGGCTGGATGGGTTCGCTGTATCACGCGTTGGGGCTCTCCACCGGTGTGATTATCAATGATCAGTCGTTTGTTTACGACCCGAAATTTGTCAACGAAAGTCACTTTGACAAACGAATGCAGCAGCTGCGCCCCGCCACGCGCAAGGAAGCTTATGCCGCCGACATCACCTATGGCACCAACAACGAGTTTGGTTTTGATTATTTGCGCGACAATATGGTGTCCGAGCCGGATCTGTTGCGCCAGCGCGAACTGAACTTTGCCATCGTCGACGAAGTTGACTCGATTTTGATCGACGAAGCTCGCACGCCGCTGATTATTTCCGCGCCGGCGGCGGAAAATCCCGATATGTATATCAAGTTCGCTGCACTGGCGGCTGGGCTGAAACCGGAGCATTACACTCTCGACGAAAAACGCCGCAGTGTAACGCTGACCGACAAGGGCGTCGAGAAAGTCGAGAGTATGCTCGGCGTCAAATCGCTATACAGCCCCGATCATATTCGCAGCGTTTACCATATGGACCAGGCGCTCAAAGCCCAGACGCTGTTTCGGCGCGACAAGGATTACGTGGTCGCCAGCGATGGCGAAGTGATTATTGTCGACGAGTTCACCGGTCGGCTGATGCACGGGCGACGTTACAACGAAGGTCTGCACCAGGCTATCGAGGCCAAGGAACACGTCACGGTGCGCGAAGAATCGCAAACTTTGGCGACGATTTCGTTCCAAAATTATTTCCGGCTGTATAGTAAATTGTCCGGCATGACCGGCACGGCTTTTACCGAGGCCGAGGAATTTCAGCAGATTTACGACCTGGACGTCATCCAAATCCCGACCAACAAACCGATGATCCGCCGCGATCACAACGACAAGATTTTCAAGACCGAGGAAGGCAAAATCGCCGCGCTGATCGAGGACGTCAAAAAATATCACGAAGAGGGTCGTCCGGTGCTGATCGGCTCGGCATCGATTGCCAAGAACGAAATGATTTCGCGGGCGCTCAACAAAGCCGACATTAAACACGAAATGCTGAACGCCAAAAACAACGAAAAGGAAGCCGAGATCGTGGCGCGGGCAGGGCAGACCGGAGCGGTAACTTTGGCGACCAATATCGCCGGCCGCGGCACCGATATTATGCTGGGCGAGGGAATCGCCAAGAAAGGCGGCTTGGTGGTGATCGGCTCCGAACGCCACGAAGCGCGACGCATCGACAACCAGCTGCGCGGACGCGGCGGTCGCCAGGGTGATCCGGGCGATTCGCTTTTCTATGTCTCGACCGAGGACGACTTGATGCGGATTTTCCAGGGCGACCGCGTGCGGTCATTGATGGAGCGATTGAATGTGCCGGACGACCAGCCGATCGAAAACAAAGCCATTTCCAAGACACTTGAAGCCGCCCAAAAACGCGTCGAGGGTTACAATTTTGACACCCGTAAAAACGTCGTGCAATACGACAACGTCATCAATCGCCACCGCAAAGTTGTCTATGCGATTCGACGCAAGATCCTGATGGGCGAAAACATCAAGGGCGAAATCGCGCGGTTGTATAAAACTTTGGTGACCGACCTGACGGTTCTGCCCAGCAAAAATAATCCAAAATTTACCGAGGAATTTGGGGAAGTTTTTCCGATCGAGCACACCGAAATCGAGGCTTTGGGCAAGGTTAAAAATGATCGCAAACGTCTGAAAACCGCCTTGGAATTAGTTGGGCAACTGTATGACAAACAAGAGAAAGCGCTCACGACCGAGCTAATCCGCGGCGTGGAGCGGGAGATTTATATGCAAGTTTTGGACGTGCTGTGGATGCAGCACCTCGAAAATATGCAGCATCTGCGCGAAGGTATTCACTGGCGCAGCGTCGGACAACGCGATCCGTTGGTCGAATACCGCAGCGAATCGCAAAAGCTGTTTGATAGCTTGCAAAAAACTTTACAACAAGAAGTCTTGCGCGCGATTTTCCACATTCGTCGCGAAGATATCACGCCCAAGGACGTGACCGATGACGAATACGACAGTGAGTTGACACGCGCCGCCGCCGGCGCGGTCGAGCAGGGAGTCAACGAAATTGGCTTAGCCGAAACCCGCACCAGCAAAGATTTCAAAGCCAAAAAACCCGCGCCCAACCACAAAAAATCCGTCGCCGCTAAACGCAAAAAACAACGCCAGAATAAGAAGAAGGGGCGGCGGTAAAGCAATCTTAAATAGCGCATAGGCTGAACGCCGTGTCTACTTACCGAAACACATTTTAGCTATTCAATGACATCAATAATCTTCTTCCTTGATTTATGACCTGAGACGACTTTGATATTTGATTTTGCAACATTAAAATAATTCGAGAGTAGGGAAATCACAGCCGCGTTGGCTACCCCATCGATTGGTCTAGCGCGAACGGTAACAACAATGGTGCCGTCAGTCATTTTTACCGCACCCTCATCACGCTTGACACCGGCCTTCACGAAAACTGCATATTTCATACGTCAATTATAATAAATTCCTGCGCATCCGTAAATCAGCGGGGCAATAGTTCTCTGCTTCTCTTGGTATATAAATTCTCCACCCCAGTTTCATAATGTAAGATCGCTTAATGCCACCCCTGTTACGAGACCAGCTAACGCATGACCAACATTGGTCTGTGACATATTAAGATGGCAAAAACAGAGCCATGCGGGCATAAATCATTGTAAAAATGTATATAAAGCCACACGCGAAACAAACGGGCGGTAATATTTAATTATTTATTTTTTGGAAAATAAATAGACGGCGCAAACGCCCAGATTTTAGGCAGAGCAGGATGAGTATATATTCAACTTTCGCTCAAATTCTTAACGTCGCACAATATATCTTTTACGACGCTATAAGATGTGAATCATAAATTACGGGTGGCTACAATGAATGACTGGCACCGTCGTAATTGTCATCCGAATGAG
Source organism: Candidatus Nomurabacteria bacterium (assembly GCA_031280785.1). GTDB lineage: Bacteria > Patescibacteriota > Saccharimonadia > Saccharimonadales > Saccharimonadaceae > JAITGI01. The sequence continues at coordinate 2,529 of JAITGI010000053.1, read as the reverse complement.
CGCACTCCAACTCGTCGTCAATACAGAGTAGTTTGCGGGCATGACATATAAAGTTATACTCTAAAAATATTCCGCGCGGTTCAGCCAGCATAAAAAATTATTCTAAATGTGTTCCTAGTGCGCCTTCATGTTCCAGGGTGTTTCATATCATACAACATTTAGCGTAAATTGACTTTTCCACAACCTGTGCAGTCGTATATTTGCCTTTTTTAATATTTATTACATAATAATATATTTGACATTTTCTCTACTCTATTTTATTTATCGTGAAATTTTTCACGAACGCCTTACCGCCAATACCCCTTCCCTGCTATGCGCACATCGGCGTAACTCGGCTTGATATTGTTCGCGTCGAGATATTTCACAATATTTACAATATCATTCGCCTGGCTCAACGGTTCGCGGTCAATTTGGGCTTTTATCGGATAGGCATGGGTGTCTAGGCGGAATTCAACATACCTGATCGCGCCCAGTGGTATCGATACACTACTAACCTGCCCCGCGTCACCGGCGTTAACGTGCGAGATGACCTGTCCAATGAAATTCAAAAATCGACGCGACGCCACGTCGGAGCTGATATTTTCAAGCCCGCTTTCGTCTTTGAGCGTGACGGTCGGCTCGATGAAAAAGTTTTTACTAAATATTGCCCCGCTGGCATCGACGTATTCGCTGACACCTGCGGTCTGCCAGGCTGCCAACGGTTGACGCATTTTTATTTGCAATTCGCCGCCCATAAACGGTCGATTCATAATCGTGGCAGACTCAATTTCACTTGCCTTGTCGCCGAGAAAGCTAGTAAGCCCATTCGCGTGGAACGAAAAACTAAACCGTTCGGTCGGTCGCGAATTCAGATATTCCTGCACCAACGCGACATAATCTTCGTTGTTTGGCTGGCGCGACATTTCACTGTTCGTGTATGATACTTTGCTGATGCTGGCGGTGTATTGCGACGCGAGCGCGGCGACAAGGGCAAGCCCCACCACAATACAAAGCAATATCATCCGCGCACGACGCCGACGATTTAACAGGCGCTTGGTTTGCCTACGTTCGAGTTCAATCTCGCGATCGCGGCTGTCCCTCTCGACATCGCGGCTGTTAATCGTGCGGCTGCGAGCAAAGTTTTTTTCGCCATCAAAAACAACTGCACGGCGCCTCGTGACTGCCCTATTTTTCGCCATGATCGACCGCCTCGATTATAATTTCTGCCATCCTCCGCGCGGCATCCGGCTGCGCAAATTGTCGTAAATTTTCGCCGAGACTTTTTCGTAAATCTTTATCATCTAGTAATTGATTCAGCGCATCCGGTAAGGTTTTTTGATTCGCCCTAACATCCTTTTCACTCAGCACTATCGCCGCATTGGCGTCCGCGAAAACCCGGGCGTTTTTCGTCTGGTGATCAGATGCCAAGTATGGACTCGGGATAACGATTGTCGCAGCATCGATCAGCGCCAACTCCGCCATTGTAGTTGCGCCGGCTCGCGTCACCACGATATCCGCCGCCTGCTCAGCGACTAGCATTTCGTTGCGCAAATATGGTCGAATATTTAGTCCGATGAATTTGCGATGATGTGCTGCCATGACGGATTTTACATCATCGAATTTATCGCTGCCAGTTACCAGCAAAACGTCGGTGCGACCTTTGATATTCTCATAGGAGTCCAAAATGGCTTGGTTAATTGTCAGCGAACCTTGACCGCCGCCCATCGCCAGAATCAGTGGTCGCTCGCCATCAAAGCCCAAAACTTGTTTTAATTTGACACGCTCTGACTTCGATACTGGTTTCAGCTCAGCACGGATGGGAATCCCGACGAAAACCGTTCGCACGCTATCGTAATGATAAAATTTCGTCGGCATGCCAGTGGCGATTTTAGTTGCATAGCGGCTCAGGACTCGATTCGTCAAACCCGGCGACGCATCGCTGTCGTGTAGAATAATCGGCGGACGCGGATATAATAATGCCGCGGCAATTCCGACCGGCAAACCGACGTAGCCGCCCTTGATAAAAACCACATCTGGTCGGAAAGTTACGATCCTGCTCCATGATTGCAGAATCCCGATGATGATTTTGAAGGCGTCGATAATATTCGGAATGTAGCTTTTGAAAATATGCTGAAAATGATAGTGCCATTTCATATTCGCATAGCGGCGAAACTTGCCAGCAAGAATTTTCGAGACGGTAATATTTTCGGATTCGAATAATTTCACGGCTTCGTCGAAAAACTTTCCGTCCGTAATAAAATGGATTTCGGCGTCTGGCGCCTGTTTTAATATTTCACTGGTAACTGCGGCGACCGGCGTAATGTGTCCGCCCGATCCCCCGCCGACGCATAGGATCTTCATGGTTGCTGTCCTCGTTATTTTGTTTTACTTTTCCATAACTAGTATACCTGGAAATCTGAAAAACTAAACCCATCGTAAACATTACGACGATCATGCTCGATCCGCCAAAACTCAGAAACGGCAAAGTAATACCCGTGACTGGCAGGACGCCGATCATGGCACCAATATTGATAACGGTTTGCGAGGCGA